>NZ_JBKDTZ010000144.1:0-25194 GCF_046339755.1 Acidovorax sp.
CCGCCGTGCGCGCCAAGGTCAATGCACTGACGGCACGCTTCCCGGTCTACGGCTGATCCGGACATGAAGTGCCCCTTCTGCAGCCACCAGGAAACGCAGGTCGTCGAGACCCGGGTGTCTGAAGACGGGGACTTCATCCGCCGCCGGCGCCAGTGCGGCGCCTGCGACAAGCGCTTCACCACCTACGAGCGGCCGGAAGTGAGCTTCCCGGCCATCGTGAAGAAGGACGGCCGACGCATCGAGTACGAGCGCGGCAAGCTGCTCGGCTCGTTCAACCTGGCGCTGCGCAAGCGCCCCGTGAGCACCACGCAGATCGACAGCGCCATCGAGCGCATCGAGGAAAAGCTGCTCAACCTGGGCCAGCGCGAAGTGCTCTCCAGCCGAATCGGCGAGTAGGTGATGCGCGAGCACAAGAAGCTCGACAAGATCGCCTACATCCGCTTTGCCAGCGTCTACCGCAGCTTCGAGGACATCGACGACTTCCGCGCCATGGTGGACGAGGTGCGCAAATAAGGCTGGCAAGTACCGCAAGGTCTAAAGCAGCTCCTGGTTCACCACTTGGTTACCGCCCTTGACCCATGACATAGGCGCGCCCCATGCCAGTGCCCCCGCGCAAGGGCCGCCCCGCCGCGCTGGGGGTGTGCCCCTGGGGGGAAGGCGCGAAGCGACTCAGGGGGGCACAATACTCCAGTGAAGACTCGCCACTTTTTGCAGCTGGTGCTGCTGTCTGCCCTGTGGGGCGCCTCCTTTCTTTTCATCCGTGTTGCGAGCCCCGTGCTCGGCCCCAATGTCATGGCGGCCCTGCGCATCGGGCTGGCCACGCTCACGCTGATGGCGCTGATGCGCCTGGCCGGTGAGCGCTGGCCTTGGCGCCACTGGCGCGAGCTGCTCGGCCTGGGCGCGCTCACGGTAGCCATCCCCTTCCTGCTGTACTCCTGGGCCGCGCTGCACCTGCCTGCGGGCTACAGCTCGCTGCTCAACACCATGGCCGTGCCTTTCAGCGTGATCGCAGCCGCCTGGCTCAAGGAGGACACGCTGAGCACGCGCAAATGGCTGGGCTGCATCTGCGGCTTTGCGGGCGTGGCGCTGATCGTGCAGCTGGGCCCGGTGGACCCGACACCGGCCCTCGTCATCGCGGCCGTAGCCTGCATGGTGGCCTCGGCCTGCTATGGCGTATCCACCCCCTGGATGAAGCGCGCCACCACGCGCATGCCGCCCTTGGCAATTGCCGCCGGCATCCACGGCACCGCCCTCGTCATGCTGCTGCCCGGTGCCGCCTGGAGCCTGCCCGAAGCGCGCTTCACGCCCGGCGCCCTGGCCGCGGTGGCAGTGATGGGCGTCGTCACCTCTGGGCTGGCCTACTGGCTCAACCTGCGTGTGCTCAGCCAGGTGTCGCCCGTGGCGGCCATGAGCAGCGCCTTCATGATCCCGCTGTTCGGCGTGGCCTGGGGCCATCTGTTCCTGGGCGAAGCGCTGGGCTCCGGCATGCTCTGGGGTGGCATGCTGGTGCTGGTGGCCACGGGGCTGGTCACGGGGTTCAATCCACTGCGATGGGTGGGGGCGGCTTTCTCGCGCTCGTAGGAACGCGCTGACAGGCCTGTTCGCCCGGGTCCGTGGCGTGACGGCACACCGGCTGCCCACAATCACCGCATGGACCAGCCGCCACACCCGATCAACGCCACCGCCGCCCTCCCCGTCCACCCTGCCCCGCTGCAGCCCGAGCAGCCCCCGCCCCAGCACGCCTGGCAGTTCTTTCGCGCCGGCGGCGTGGACCAGGTCATCATCCAGAGCGGCGAAGACATCGCCCATCTGGCGGAGCTGGACCAGAAGCTCTGGGTGGCCCTGGCCTGCCCCACGCGCGGCATCGAGTTCGACGAGCGCACGCTGGACCTGATCGACACCGACAAGGACGGCCGCATCCGCCCGCCTGAATTGCTGGAGGCCTGCGCCTGGGCCTGCGCCCGGCTGCACGATCCCGGTGAACTGGCCCGGCCCGGCGCCGCACTGGAGATCGAGGCCATCAACGACGGCACCGAAGAGGGCGCCGCGCTGGCCGCCGAGGCCCGGCGCCTGCTGTCCATGGCGGGCCGGCCCGAGGCCACCGCCATTGCGCTGGCCGACGTGGTCGAGCGCAGCAAGCAGCTCAGCGCAATGCGCTTCAACGGCGACGGCATCATCACCGCCGACACGGCGGGCGAGGACACAGTGGCACGCGAGGCCATCGGCCACATCGTCACCGTGCAGGGCAGCATTCCGCCCGCTACCGACAAGCAGTTGCCCGGCATCGACCGTGAGCGCGCCGAGGCCTTTTTCGCGGACCTGAACAAGCTCCGGGCCTGGGCCTCCAAGGCACGCGAGGCCACCACCGGTCTGGCCCTGGGCGAGCGCACGCTGGCCGCCACCGAGGCCATGAACGCTGTGGCCGCCAAGGTCGAGGACTTCTTTGCGCGCACGCGCCTGGCCACGTACGACCCGCGCGCCGCCACGGCGCTCAACCCCTCGCTGGAGGAATACAGCGCCATGTCCGGCAAGGACCTGGGCCTGGCCTCGCCCGCCATCACCGCCCTGCCCCTGGCCCCCATCACGCCCGGCGGCGCCCTGCCCCTCGCGCGCGGCGTGAACCCGGCCTGGGCCAAGGCCCTGCGCAACTTCCGCGAGCGCACGGTGGAGCCGCTGCTGGCCCGCAGCGAAGCCGAGAGCCTGACCCAGGACGAATGGCAACTGATCCAGAAGGCCCTGGCTCCCTGCCAGCAATGGCTGGCCGAACGCCCCGCCACCCGCCTGGATACCCTGGACGAAGAGGTGCGCGAGGCCCTGCTCGCGGGCGACGCCGAACAGCGCGTAATGGCGCTCATTGCCGAGGACGAGGCCGAGGAAGAGCACAACAAGCAGGCGCTGGACCTGGAGAAGCTGCTGCGCTTCAAGCAGGGGCTGCTGGAGCTGCTCAACAATTTCGTTTCGTTCTCGGCGTTTTACCAGCGCCGGGGGGCGATTTTCCAGGCCGGCACCCTGTACCTGGACGCGCGCAGCTGCGACCTGGTGGTGCAGGTGCCCGACGCGGCGCGCCACGCCAAGCTGGCCGGCCTGGCCAAGACCTACCTGGCGTACTGCGACTGCACGCGCAAGGGCCAGAAGATGGGCATCGTGGCGGCCTTCACCGCCGGCGACGTGGATTTCCTCTTCGTGGGCCGCAACGGCGTGTTCTACGACCGCGATGGCCACGACTGGGATGCCACCATCACCCGCATCATCGAGAACCCCACGAGCATCCGCCAGGCGTTCTTTTCGCCGTACAAGAAGTTCGTGCGCATGATCGAGGAACAGGTAGCCAAGCGCGTCTCGGCCAGCGATGCGCGCGCACAGAAGTCGCTGGGCACGGCCGCCAGCACCTTGGCCAGCAGCGATCTCAAGACCGTGGGCACCAACGCCAGCAGCGTGACCGTGCCCGGTACCCCGCGCCGCACCGACGTCGGCACGGTGGCCGCCATCGGCGTGGCGCTCGGCAGCATCAGCGCAGTGCTGGTGGGCATCTTCGGCAAGTTCGTGGCCCTGGGGGTCTGGATACCGCTGGCCCTCATCGGCATCGTGCTCGCGATCTCGGGGCCGAGCATGCTGATCGCCTGGCTCAAGCTGCGCCAGCGCAGCCTGGGGCCCATCCTGGATGCCAGCGGCTGGGCGATCAACGGGCGCATGCGGGTGAACACCCGGTTGGGAGGGTCCTTGTCGCAGACGGCCAAGGTACCGGTCAATGCGCGGCGCATGCTGGATGATCCGTTTGCGGAGTCGCGCAGTCCTGTGTGGGTGGCGCTGGGGGTGTTGGTGGCTGTTGTGGTGCTTGTGTTCTTGGCCTGGCGGGCGCATTGGCTGGATCGGTGGGTGCCGCGGGTGACGGTGACGCCGCCCGTGGCTGCGCCGGCAGCGGTGCCTGCGTCTGGGGCCAGTGGTGCTGCGGCTACTCCTGTGGTGGTGGGGCCGGCGGCTTCTGTGGCTGCGCCGGCTCGTTGAGTTTCGGGGCCTTTTCAGCTGCATGCCTTGGCTAAGGGCGGGAGCCGGGATGTGCGCCCGGCGGCGCAGTAACTTTCTCTTGGGCCGCCAAGAGAAAGTCACCAAAGAGAAGGCGGCCCTGCTGTCTGCGTCCCTTCGCTTCGCTGCGGGCAACCTGCGATGCTCGGATCTGGGGTGGGCGTCGATGAACTCACTGCGTTCCCCCTGCGGGTGAACTCCGTTCAAACAGCATCGACGAGCCAGACGACGAAGTGCATGTGTCCTTCGGCACATGCACCCACCCCAGCTCCTGCGCTTCTCGGCGCAGCCAGAAGGGGTGGGGAGCGGGGTCAAAACGGCTGCTGCTTCGCAGCCGCGCCGGGTGTCGGTTACGCGCTGCGCGCTGCCGACGAGCTGGGCGATCACTCTGGCGAGCCGAGCGCAGCGAAGGACCACAGGCCGAGCGAAGCAATGGCCCGTGTTGGTATCCACCCCCTCTGACCGTGCCGAGAAGCGCAGGGCCTGGGGTGAGCGCGTGCCGAAGGACACGCGCATCGTTGTCTGACTCACCGTGGATGTTTGAGCGAAGTTCACCCGCAGGGGGAACGCAGCGAGTTCCGCGGTGCACCCCAGGCACGAGCATCGCAGGTTGCCCGTAGCGAAGCGGAGGGACACGGGCAGCGGGGTCGCCTTTCTTTGGGGTACGTTTCTTTGGCGACACAAAGAAAGGTACCTCGGCCGCCGGGCCGAGACCCGGCTCCCGCCTTCTGCAAAGGCATGCGGCAACCACCAGCAACAAGCTATCTCAACACCAACACCGGAATGTGCGAATGAGTAAGCACATGCTGCGTTTCACTCCCCATCAACATCCTCTTCACCCCTTTGCGCCCATGCGAAGCCATCACGATCAAATCCGCCTTGTGCTTCTTCGCCGCAGCGATGATCGCCTCGGCCACCAGATCGGACTTGCTCACCACGGCCTTCACCGTGATGCCCCGGGCCTTGCCCCGCGCCTGCACGGCATCGACCAAAGCCTGCGCCGCATCATTCCACTGCTGCTCGATACGCTTCACATCGGCCAGCTCCACGGACACGCCGCCCTCGAAGTAACTGCGCGGATAGCGCGGCACGACCTTGATAGCGATGGCCGTGGCGCCGGACAGCTCCGCCAGTGCCAGGCCATGGTCCACGGCCTTCTCGGACAGGGTGGAGCCGTCAGTGGCGATCAGGATGCGTTGGTAGTACATGGTCGTCTCCTTGTAGATACCGCAAGCGTACGGACCATGATGTTCCTCGCCTTGATCCAGGTCAACCCGCCAACCCTGCTGCGGCGATAGGCTTGAGCCATGTCAAATGCCACCCCCATCTCCGCAGAGCCAGACGTGCCGGTGGGCCCCTGGCAGCAGCGGCAGGACCACCAAGCCGCGCTGCTCGACGACCCGCAGGAGTGGGCGTCGTTCGGCCGTCCATGCGCCGCAGGTGGCGCACCGGTCGAATGGCCGCCGGGCGCAGCCCCGCAGGACGCGCCGGCCTGGGAGTCGCATGTGGTGCTCTCGGGCATGCACTGTGCAGCCTGTGCCCTCACCATCGAAGAGGCGCTGCGCAGCGTGCGTGGCGTGCTGCAGGCCGATGTGAGTGCCACCACCCACCGCGCACGCGTGCTGTGGCAGCCCGCGCAGGTGCAGCCCTCGGGCTGGATGGCGGCCGTGGCCCGCGCTGGCTACCAGGCGCTGCCGGCGGTGGATGCGTTCGCGCGCACGGCGCGCCAGCAAGAGAGCCGGCGCGCGCTGTGGCGCTGGCTGGTGGCCGGCTTTTGCATGATGCAGGTGATGATGTACGCATGGCCCGCCTACGTGGCGCAGCCGGGCGACCTGTCGCAGGAGATGGAAACCCTGCTGCGCTGGGCCTCATGGGTCATCACGCTGCCGGTGGTGTGCTTTGCCTGCGGGCCTTTCTTCGCCAGCGCGCTGCGCGACGTGCGGCTGCGCCGCGTGAGCATGGACCTGCCCGTGGCGCTGGGCATGGCCATCACCTTTGCGGTGAGCACGGCGGGTACCTTCGACCCCGCGGGCATCTTCGGCAGGGAGGTGTTCTTCGACTCGCTCACCATGTTCGTGTTCTTTCTGCTCACTGGCCGCTGGCTGGAGCTGCGCTTGCGCGACCGCACGGCCGGCGCGCTGGAGGCGGTGATGAACCGCCTGCCCGACAGCGTGGAGCGGCGGGATGCCGACGCGGCTACCTTCACCCGCGTGGCCACACGCCGCCTGGCCGTGGGGGATGTCATCCGCGTGTTGCCGGGCGAGGCCTTTCCGGCCGACGGCCGCATCACCGAGGGCAACACCCAGGCCGACGAGGCGTTGCTTACGGGCGAGTCCACGCCCGTCGACCGACCCCTGGGCAGCCGCGTGGTGGCAGGCAGCTACAACCTGCAGGCACCCGTTCAAGTGCGTGTAGAGAGCGTGGGCGGCGACACGCGCTTTGCGCAGATCGTCGCGCTGATGGAAAGCGCATCGCTGCAAAAGCCCCGGCTGGCGCGACTGGCCGACCGCGTGGCGCGGCCCTTCCTCGCCGCCGTGCTGGTGGCAGCGGTGCTGGCCGCTGCGTACTGGTGGCCCAGCGATCCGGGCCATGCGCTCATGGTGGCGGTGGCGGTGCTCATCGTCACCTGCCCGTGTGCGCTGTCGCTGGCCACGCCGGTGGCCATGCTCACGGCCGCGGGCACGCTGGCGCGCCACGGCCTGCTGGTGCGCAACCTGCAGGGCCTGGAGGCGTTGGCCGCGGTGGACACCATTGTCTTTGACAAGACCGGCACGCTCACGCGCGATGGCATGGCGCTGCAGGCGGTGCACACAAGCATCGCCGGCCTGGCGCACAGCGATGCGCTGGCGCTGGCCGCCGCGCTGGCGCGCCAGTCGGTGCATCCGGCATCGCGCGCACTGTGCGCGGCGGCGCCTGCAGACGCGGGGCGGTGGGTCGCCACGCAGGTGGTCGAAGAGGCCGGCAGTGGCCTGACTGCATTTGTGACAGATGCCCAGGGTGCTGCAGCTCCGCGCAGGCTGCGCCTGGGCTCCGCGCGCCATGCGGGCGTGGGTGCGGGGGAGGAGGGCGCCCACGGCGCCGCGCTGCAGGTGGTGCTGTCCGAAGAGGTCGACGGGCAGGGCACGGCCGTGGAACTGGCACGCTTCACCCTGGCCGAGCAATTGCGGCCCGAGGCCCGCGCCGTGGTGCAGGCCCTGCAGCACGAAGGCGTGGCCGTGCACATGCTCTCCGGCGACCGCATGGCGTCGGTGCAGCGCGTGGCCGGGCAGGCCGGCATCGACCAGGCGCAGGGCGACTGCACGCCGGCCGGCAAGCTGGCCGCGCTGCAGATGCTGCAGTCCGAAGGGCGCCACGTGGCCATGGTGGGCGACGGGCTCAACGACGGGCCGGTGCTTGCAGGTGCCCACGTGTCCTTTGCCTTCGGCAGCGCGGTGCCGCTGGCGCGCGCGCAGGCCGACTTCGTGGTGCTGGGCGCCAGCCTGGCGCTGGTGCCCGAGGCCCTGCTGCTGGCGCGCAGAACCCTGCGCGTGGTGCGCCAGAACCTGTGGTGGGCCGCGCTGTACAACGCGCTGTGCGTGCCGCTGGCGGTGCTCGGCACCATGCCGGCCTGGCTGGCCGGGCTGGGCATGGCATTGAGTTCGCTGCTGGTGGTGCTCAACGCCTCGCGCCTGGCGCGCATGCCGGGTGAGAAGCTGATGGAGCCGGTGGGCACCCCGGCCCCTGCGCGAGGCCTTGCTCGCGCCGCGCTGGAGACCGTGTGATGGACATCCTGTACCTGCTGATCCCCCTGTCCGTGGTGCTGGTGCTGCTGATCCTGGCAGGCCTGTGGTGGGCCGTGTACCGCGGCCAGTTCGAGAGCGTGGAACAAGAGGGCGAGCGCATTCTCAGGAACGATTGACATGCGTCAATACCCTCCGGGCCCCTCTGCGGGAGACTCTTTACAACACAAAGAGGTGCCCGATGGATTCAACGCAAAACACAGCTGCAGCGCACTACAACGACACCGTCGTGCGGCAGTTTTCTATCATGGCAGTGGTATGGGGGGTGGTAGGGATGTTGGTCGGCGTCATCATCGCCGCCCAGCTGGCCTGGCCTGAACTCAACCTCGGCATTCCGTGGCTCAGCAACGGGCGCCTGCGGCCGCTGCACACCAATGCCGTCATCTTCGCCTTTGGCGGCTGCGCGCTGTTCGCCACCAGCTACTACGTGGTGCAGCGCACCTGCCAGGTGCGCCTGTTCGCGGGGCCGCTGGCGGCCTTCACCTTCTGGGGCTGGCAGCTGGTCATCGTGGCGGCGGCCATCAGCCTGCCGCTGGGCTACACCACGGGCAAGGAATACGCCGAGCTCGAATGGCCCATCGACATCCTGATCACGCTGGTGTGGGTGTCCTACGCCATCGTGTTCTTCGGCACGGTGGGCATGCGCAAGGTGCGCCACATCTACGTGGCCAACTGGTTCTTCGGCGCCTTCATCCTGGCCGTGGCCATCCTGCACCTGGTCAACAGTGCTGCGGTGCCTGCCGGCTGGATGAAGAGCTACTCGGCCTACGCTGGCGTGCAGGACGCCATGGTGCAGTGGTGGTACGGCCACAACGCGGTGGGCTTCTTCCTGACCGCGGGCTTCCTGGGGATGATGTACTACTTCATCCCCAAGCAGGCCGGCCGCCCGGTGTACAGCTACCGCCTGTCCATCGTGCACTTTTGGGCACTGATCTTCACCTACATGTGGGCCGGCCCGCACCACCTGCACTACACCGCGCTGCCCGACTGGACGCAATCGGTGGGCATGGTGTTCTCGCTGATCCTGCTGGCGCCCAGCTGGGGCGGCATGATCAACGGCGTGATGACCCTGTCGGGCGCCTGGCACAAGCTGCGCGACGACCCCATCCTGCGCTTTCTGATCGTGTCGCTGTCGTTCTACGGCATGTCCACTTTCGAGGGCCCGATGATGTCCATCAAGACCGTCAACGCCCTGAGCCACTACACCGACTGGACCGTGGGCCACGTGCACTCCGGCGCCCTTGGCTGGGTGGGCCTGATCTCCATGGGATCGCTGTACTACCTGGTGCCGCGCCTGTTCGGCCGCGACAAGATGTACTCGGTCAAGGCCATCGAGCTGCACTTCTGGATGGCCACCGTCGGCATCGTGCTGTACATCGCCGCGATGTGGATCGCCGGCGTGATGCAGGGCCTGATGTGGCGCGCAGTGAATCCCGACGGCACGCTCACCTACACCTTCGTCGAGAGCGTCAAGGCCACCTATCCCTTCTACGTGGTGCGCCTGCTGGGCGGCCTGCTGTACCTGGGCGGCATGGTGGTCATGGCCTGGAACACCTGGGCCACCGCCATCGCCGGCCGTTCGGTCCGGGTGGCCATTCCCGCAGTGCACGCTGCTGCCCACGCATGAGCGGCCCGTACGGAGAGATTTTCAATCATGTCGGACAACACGCATCCCGCGACCACCGTCACCGGCTTCAGCCACGAAAAGGTGGAGACCAACAACTTCCTGATGATCGTGCTGATTCTGCTGGTGATCGCCGTGGGCGGCCTGGTGGAGATCGTGCCCCTGTTCTTCCAGAAGTCCACCACCGAGGCCGTCAAGGGCGTGGAGCCCTACACCGCCACGCAGTTGATCGGGCGCGACGTGTACATCCGCGAGGGCTGCTACAACTGCCACTCGCAGATGATCCGCCCCTTCCGCGCCGAGACGCTGCGCTACGGCCACTACTCGGTGGCCGGTGAATTCGTCTACGACCACCCCTTCCAGTGGGGCAGCAAGCGCACCGGCCCCGACCTGCACCGCGTGGGCGGCAAGTACAGCGACGAGTGGCACCGCATCCACCTGAACAACCCGCGCGATGTGGTGCCCGAGTCGAACATGCCCGCCTACCCCTGGCTGGAGAAGACACCCGTCGACCCCGCCGTGGCCGCGCCCCGCATGAAGGCCCTGCGCACCGTGGGCGTGCCCTACACCGACGCACAGATCGCCGACGCGGCCGCCGAGCTCAAGGGCAAGACCGAGATGGACGCCTTGGTGGCCTACCTGCAGGTCATGGGCCGCGCGCTCAAGTAAGGAGTTTGAAATGGATATCACCACCATGCGCATCGTTGCCACGCTGGCCTCGCTGGCCTGCTTTGTCGGCATCTGGATCTGGGCCTACCTGGGCAGCAACAAGGACCGTTTCGACGAAGCGGGCCGCGTGCCCTTCGAGCACGAGTGAATGGCCGCATCCGCCACACGCACAACAACGACAACAACATGAACGAGAGAGCACCCCATGAGTGACTTCACCAGCAATTTCTGGTCGGTCTTCGTGACCGCCGTGACCCTGGGCGGCATCATCGCCTGCGGTCTGCTGCTGTGGATGGCCGGCCGCAAGAAGGTCATGGCCAACGCAGACAACACCACCGGCCACGTCTGGGACGAGGACCTGGTGGAGATGAACAACCCCTTGCCGCGCTGGTGGGTGTGGCTGTTCGTCATCACCATCGTCTTCGGCCTGGCCTACCTGGCTGCCTACCCGGGCCTGGGCACTTTCGCCGGCAAGCTCGGCTGGACCCAGCTGGGCGAGTACCAGAACGAGATGGACAAGGCCAAGGCCGAGCTGGCCCCCTTGTATGCGCGCTTTGCCGACATGAAGCCCGAGGACATGGCGCGCGACCCGCAGGCCCATGCCATCGGCGAGCGCCTGTTCATGAACAACTGCGCGCAGTGCCACGGCTCGGATGCACGCGGCAGCAAGGGCTTTCCCAACCTGGCCGACGGCGACTGGCTGCACGGCGGCACGCCCGACAAGATCCGCGAGACCATCGCACAGGGCCGTACCGGCGTGATGCCGCCCATGGCGGCGGCCGTGGGCTCGCCGGAGGACGTGCGCAATGTCTCGCACTATGTGCTGAGCCTGTCGGGCAGCCCGCACGACTCGCTGCGCGCCTCGCTGGGCAAGTCCAAGTTCGGTGCCTGCGCCGCGTGCCATGGCATGGACGGCAAGGGCAATCAGGCCCTGGGTGCCCCCAACCTGACGGACGACGTATGGCTGCACGGCTGGGGCGAGGCCGCCATCACCGCCATGGTCAACAACGGCAAGACCAACCAGATGCCGGCCCAGGCCGAGAAGCTGACGGATGCCCAGATCAAGGTGCTGGGCTCCTACGTGTGGAGCTTGTCCAACAACGGGTCCGCGCCCGCCGCCGCTGCGCAATGAGGCGCTGAAAACCGCGCCCCTGGCCCTGCCGCCACGGCGGGCCGAGGGCGCACCAGGCCGGCCGCATGCCCCGAACGGGCAGAGCGAAAGGCCATCCCCTTTCGAGAACCGATGCCATGAAGCCACCCAGCGGGCCTGCCCGCAAGGTCATTCCCATCACCCCGGTTGCCGCAGCCCCCGGCGGCTGCACCACCGATGCAGCGGCCGAAGTGGTGTCGCTGTACGAAGCACAAAAGAAGATCTACCCGCGCAGCATCAGCGGCACCTTTGCCCGCTGGCGCTGGGCCATGGTGGCCCTCACCCAACTGGTGTTCTATGCCGTGCCCTGGCTGCAATGGGGCGAGCGGCAGATGGTGCTGTTCGACCTGGGCGCGCGGCGCTTTTATCTGTTCGGGTTCGTGCTGTACCCGCAGGATTTCATCTACCTCACCGGCCTGCTCATCGTCAGCGCGATGTCGCTGTTCCTGTTCACCACGGTGGCGGGGCGCCTGTGGTGCGGCTTTGCCTGCCCGCAGACGGTGTATACCGAGATGTTCATGTGGATCGAGCACAAGGTGGAGGGCGAGCGCAGCGCCCGCCTGCGCCTGGATGCCGGGCCCTGGACCTGGGAGAAGGTCCGCAAGAAGACCACCAAACAGGCCCTGTGGCTGGGCCTGGCGCTGTGGACGGGGTTCACCTTCGTGGGCTACTTCGTGCCCATCCGCGCGCTGGGTGCCGAGTTGCTGGCGCTGCAGGGCAGCTGGCAGATCTTCTGGGTGCTGTTCTACGGCTTTGCCACCTATGGCAACGCGGGCTACATGCGCGAGCAGGTGTGCAAGTACATGTGCCCGTATGCACGCTTTCAGAGCGCCATGTTCGACCGGGACACCCTGGTCGTCAGCTACGACATTGCGCGTGGCGAACCCCGGGGCCCGCGCAGCAAGACCGTGGACTACAAGGCCAAGGGCCTGGGCGACTGCATCGACTGCACGCTGTGCGTGCAGGTCTGCCCCGTGGGCATCGACATCCGCAACGGCCTGCAGTACGAGTGCATCGGCTGCGGCCTGTGCGTGGACGCCTGCAACACCGTGATGGACAAGGTGCACTACCGGCGGGGGCTGATCCGCTTCTCCACCCAGAACGCCGTGGCAGTCCGCTGGGATGGTGCGCAGATGCTGAGGCGCGTGCTGCGCCCTCGCGTGCTCATCTACAGCGCCATCCTGCTGGCGCTGTGTGCGGGGCTGGCCGCCAGCCTGATGCTGCGCACGCCTTTCAAGGTCGATGTGGTGCGCGACCGCGCCGCGCTTTCGCGCATCGTCGCGGGCGGCCAGCTGGAGAACATCTACCGCCTGCAGATCATGAACGCCACCGAGGCCGGCCAGCGCTACCGCATCGGTGCGCGCGGGCTCGACGGCCTGGCCGTGGCGTCCGAGGCCGAGGTGGACATTGGCGCCGCCGAGTCCCGCTGGGTCGCCGTGCGCCTGCAGATCCCCTACGGATCGGCTGCGCCCGGCTCGCACCCCGTGCAGTTCGAGATCGAGGCCCTGGGCGGCGGCGGCCATGTCACCGAGAAGTCGGTGTTCCTGGTGCCACGCTGACCGGGCCTTCCAGCCCGACGACCCCATTTTTTTCAGGAGCCATCACATGCCATCCCCCTCCGTCGCCGCATCGTCCGTGGCCGTCTCGTCTGCCCCCTGGTGGAAGTTCGGCCATGTCTGGCTGGTCATCTCCGGCCCGGCCATCGTCGTCGTGGCGGGCTTTGCCACCTTGTGGCTGGCCATCGCCCGCCCCGACCCCGTGGTGGCCGAGGACTACTACCGCCAGGGCATCGAGATCAACAAGACGCTGGAGGACAACCCCAGCAGCCTGGCCCCCGCCATGAAGGCCCGCAACCATGCGGCCACACCCGAGCAGGACAGGCCGCGCTGAAAGCGGCGCAGCCTCCAAACAACGAAACACCCAACGAGCAAAGCGGTTTTGAATTCGATCGGATAACTAGGCGGGGAGCCGCAGACAGTGCTGTAGCACGGCAAGGCTCCCCAACGACGTTAGCCGATTGAAGGCAAAACCGTAACAAGGAGACAAACCCATGAGACTGCAGCGCTTGATGTGGATTGCCTGGCCCGCCTTTCTGATGGCGGGTGTGCTGGAGATGCTGGTCTTCGCCTTCGTGGACCCGCAGGACATGCACTGGTTCGGCGACCAACCCCTGGCCTTGTCCCGCGAGGGTGTCTACACCGTCGCCTTCTTTGCATTCTGGCTGATCACGATGGCATCGAGCGCGCTCACCACACTGCTGGCCATGTCGCCGTTCGAGGTCAACCGCTGCCCGGTGCCGGTGACGGAGCGGCCTGCGGACTGCGCCCGGCATCACCAGCCCTGAGTGGACGGCGACAGGTGGAGGAAGGCAGGGAAAACCGGGAGGACAAGGGCTGGCACGGCTCTTGAATGCACCAGGGGATCTGCCTACAGTAGCGGGCGGGCCATCCCGGTCCGCAGCCCGCCCCCGCCGCCATGTACCTGAGCCAAGCCCGCGTCGAGAAACTGTCCCGCCTGATGGGCCGGCTGGAGGCGGCCGACCTGCCCGCCAGTGCACCGCTGCGTCTGGCCGTGGGCCAGGACCTGCTGGACCTGTTGCAGGCCGACCACTTTGCCTCCTACACCTGGGACGATGCCGCCCAGCGCTTTGGCGACCGCGCTGCCATCCACATGGACGACGCCAACCTGCAGGCCTACGAGCAGTACTACCAGTACCGCGACCCCATCACCCACCAACTGCGCCAGCGCCGCGCGCCCACCCTGGTCACGCAGATCCTGCCTCAGCAGGAGCTGATGAAGACCGAGTTCTTCAACGACTTTTTGGCCCGCGACGGCCTGCACCACGGCGTGAACCTGTTTGCCTGGGACGGTGAGCGCAATCTGGGTGACCTGCGCATCTGGCGGGGCCGCCAGCGCGGGCCGTTCGACAGGGATACGCTGGACCTGCTGCGGCTGGTGCAGCCGGCATTCACCGGGGCGCTGCGGCGGCTGCGTGATCGCACGGCGGAAATGGCAGCGGTCGCAACTTTGACTGCATCACCTGACCCGTGGCAAGGCCTCAATGGCCGCGCCCGCGAGATCGCCCAGGCCCTGTGCGCCGGCTGGCCCGACAAGAAGATCGCGGCCGAGCTGGGGATTGGCTACTCGACGGTGCGCACGCATGTGGATGGGCTGTTCGAGCGGTTTGGGGTGCATAACCGGACGGAGTTGGTGCGGCGCCTGTTGGGGGTGGGGCGGCCGCACTAAAGCGACTCTGGCCAAGTCCTGCGTTTCTCGCCCTTCGAGACCTTGCGCATTACCCCGGCCGCCGACCCATCGGCGGAATTGGCTGTGGAAGGTTAATCAGCAGTGTCCTTCTCTTTGTCACGTGCCGCTTCCTGGCGTGGCATTGCGGACGGGTCGTGGAGTGCTTGCGTCCCAGACGGGATAGGGCCGAACATCATTACGATGAATCCGGCGGGTATCGATAGAAAAGCAAGCCACGGAATGCTGAGTATGGCCATGGCGATGGGGCCATACCACATTGCGTTCTTGCAGTTCACCGCATGCGCTGATGGTTCACAGCCGGCCAGCCACCATAGGGGCCACAGGAAAAATGGAACGGCAATAGGGGCCAGCGCGATGATTAAGCCCCAACGAAAATTGGACATGGACACCCCATTGGAGCGAGTAGGTTGTCATGTCCCACCCGCTGTTTGCAAAGTGCCATGTTAGAGCCATGACCAAGGTCTGTGGTATCCCTCTAACGGGGGCTTTCTCCGCAAGCCTTGCCAGCGCGAGCACAGCACTCAATCCCTGCGACATCGCCTTTTTTTACTCCCCTGCCCGATACCGGTAGTCCACCGGCACGAACGCGTACTTCCCCTTGCCCTCATCGCGCAGGTAGCCTACCCCGGGGTACGGAATATGCGCCGCAGCCACCATGCGCCGTTCCTTCGCCAGCCGCGCGAACTGCTGCTTGCGTTGTGCCTTGGCGTCGTGGTGCACCACGTCGTAGACGATGGTCACATCCGGCCGGGGCATCTGCACCGATTGCACATGCAGGATGTCGCCGATGAACTCCATCGCCTCGCCGCCCTTGCCCTGCAGCACGAAGAAGGCGTGGCCGGGCGTGTGGCCCGGGGTGGGGCGCGAGCGGATGCCGGGCACGATCTCCACCGCGCCGGTAAAGGGGCGCACCTGGCCTGACTTCACATACGGCCCGAGGGCGGTGGTGCCCTGCTGGAAGTAGGCCTTGTCGTAGCCGCGCACGCCTTGCTGGTTGCCGGGGGCGAGGAAGAAATCGACGTCGGCCTTGCCCACGTGGATGGTGGCGTTGGGGAACACGCGCTCGCCTTGGGCATCCACCAGCCCGCCGCTGTGATCGGTGTGGATGTGGGTGATCAGCACGTCCTGGATCTGGCCGGGCTCCACGCCCACGGCCTTCAGGCTGGCCACCAGCTTGCCACCGGCACCGGGGCCGAAGAAGGCGCCCGCGCCGGTATCGACCAGCACCAGCCGGTCGCCCGCGTAGACCAGGTAGGCATTGATCGAGGCCTCCACCGGGTTGGCGAGGAAGCCGCGCGCGAGCAGTTGGTCGGTCTGCGCGGGCTTCAGGTGCAGCAGGGCGTGCAGGTCCTGGGGCACGGTGCCATCGGACAGAGCCACCACCTGCACGCCGCCTACGCTGAAGCGGTAGAAGCCGGCCTGCTGTGTGGCAGGAGGTGTGCTGGCGGGCGCCGCAGGCGCGGCGGCCTGGGCGATGGCCAAAACGGGGCCGAGCAGCGATGCGGCAACGGCCAGGGAAATGAAGGAGCGGCGAATCGTCATGGTCTTGAACAGGTGAGGGGTGAAATACCGGTAGGGGTCAGGCCACACGGCCATGCGGAAACAGCTGAGCTTTGGCATCGGCATCGAGCTCGGCCTTGAAGGCGTGTTTCGTGGCCAGCGCCATGGCAGCGATGGCGGCGGGCCGGGCATTGAGTTCGTCGAAGTGGTGCTTGACGTTGGGAAACTTCGCCCACGCCGCATCGCCCATCAGGTAGGCCAGGCCGCCGCACCAGCCCCAGAGCGACATGTCGACGATGCTGTAGTGCTCATCGCCCAGTACGTAGCGGCGCGTGGCCAGCCGTGCATCGAACAGGGCCCAGTGGCGCTCGGCCTCGAAGAGGTAGCGGTGCAGCGCATACTGCTTGGGCTCGGGTGCGTAGTGGGTGAAGTGCACGGCCTGGCCGGTGAAGGGGCCCAGGCCCGTGGCGGCCAGCATCAGCCACGAGAGCATGTCGGCACGGCCTGCGGCACCGGGCGCACCGAGAAAGCGCCCTGTCTTCTCGGTCAGGTGCAGCAGTATGGCCGCGCTGTCGAACACCACCGCATCGCCATCGACCAGGGCCGGCACCTTGCCGTTGGGGTTGATGGCGCGGTAGGCGGCGCTGTGCTGCTCGCCCTTCGAGGTATCGACGGGCACCATCTGGTAGGGCAGGCCCAGTTCCTCCAGCAGCAGCGCGACCTTGCGCGGGTTAGGGGTGGGGTGGTAATAAAATTGGATCATCTGAAGCTCACAGTCAGTGCAGTGGAAAGGTGCGCAACGATAGGGCGCGCAGGCACCGCAGCGTGAGTCGGAATTGCCGATAGGAGGTATAGGCACCATGGATATCCGGCGTTCCGATCTGCCGCTGTTGATCTCGCTCGATGCGCTGCTTGATGAGCTCAACGTCACGCGCGCGGCGCGGCGCCTGAACATCAGCCAGCCCAGCCTGTCGGGCCAGTTGGCCAAGCTGCGCGACCTGTTCGAAGACCCTCTGCTCGTGCCCGCCGAGAACGGCCGCGGCATGGTGCCCACGCACCGTGCGCTGGAGTTGAAACCCCGGCTCAGCGAGGCACTCAACCAGCTGCGCGGCGCGGTGGAGCTGGGCGACAGCTTCGACCCCGCCACCGCGCGCCGCGCTTTCGTGATCGCAGCCAACGACAGCGTGTTCAGCATCCTCGGCCTGGCGGCGCTGGGCCGCATCGTGGGCATCGGCAACCCGGAGCTGCGCGTGAGCTTCGTGCCCGCAGCCGACTCCGGGCTGGTGGAGCGCATGGCGCGCGGCGAGGTGGACCTGTACCTGGGCGACGTGGGCAAGGTGCCGGGCGCGCTCAAGTCGCGCTTTCTGATGGGCGACCGCTTCGAGATGGCGCAGCGCATCGGCCACCCGCGCGGCAAGGTGGCCGCCACGCTCGACGAATACTGTGGCCTCTCGCATGTGCTGGTCTCGCAGGTGGGCCACCCGCACAGCCAGATCGACGATCTGCTTGCGGCCCTGTCACGCAGCCGGCGGGTGGTGGTCACCGTGCCCAGCTACAACCAGGTGGCCCTGGTGCTCACGCACACCGACTGCGTGGCCACGCTGCCCAGCCACCTGCTGCGCCGCTACGCGCAGATCCTGGAGATACTGCCCGCGCCGTTCGAGATACCGCCGTTCAACCTGGCCATGGCCTGGCATGCCCGCGCGCAGGCCGATGCGGGCCACCGCTGGCTGCGCGCGCTGTTCGTCACGGCCGTGGCAGAGCAGGCGGGTGAAGCAGCGGTGCTCTCGCCAGCGCAGGACTAGATCCTGGGCGCCGGCGGGCTGCCCAGCACTTTCTCGATTTCCAGGCCAATGGCCAGCAACCAGCGGTCGCTGCCCACCGGGCCGTCAAGCTCCAGCCCCACGGGCAGGCCCGCGCTGGTCAGGCCCGCCGGCACCGAGAGGCCCGGGATGCCGGCATTGCTGCCCGGGTCGGTGTTGCGGATGAAGGTGGCGAACGTATCCGCATCCGCGCCGCCGTTGACCTTGACGGTGGACGAGCCCTTGGCCCGGTCCATGGGCACGGCGGGCAGCGGCGTGGTCGGGAACAGCAGGGCATCGAAATTTCCCTGCGCGAAGGTGCTGGCATACAGCGCCTGCAGCTGCGGGCGGTGCACGGCCATGGCCTCGGGGTAGGCGGCGCCGAAGGCATCGGCCTTGATCGCACCGAAGGCACCCTGCACATCGGGGCTGGCGACCTTCGTCGCCACCTCGGCCACCGTCTTCACGGGTGCGTTGTTGGCCGCCAGGTAGGCGGGCAGATCGGCCACGGGCTCGTGCAGCGCGATCTGGAAGGACATCTTCTCGTTGAGCGGCAGCAACTGCGCCATGTCCACTTCCACCAGTGTGGCGCCGGCCGCACGCAGCTTGGCCAGCGCAGCGTTCACCACCGTGGCCAGCGATGCATCGAGCCCCGACCACAGCGGCCGCGGCAGGCCCAGGCGCACACGCGCCAGGGGCATGGCGGGCAGGCTGGCATCGCCGGTGATCACCGCGTCGAGCAAGGCCACGTCGGCCACGGTGCGGCCCATGGGGCCCACGGTATCGCGTGTGTGGCTGATGGGCACCACGGCCAGCGGGTCGTGGTAGCGGCGCTCGGCCCCGCCGTTGCCCACCGAGGGGCGCAGGCCCACGATGCCGCACAGGGCGGCGGGCACGCGGGTGGATCCGCCCGTGTCCGTGCCCAGGCCGGCCGCCACCATGCGCGCGGCAATGGCCGCCGCCGTGCCGCCCGACGAGACTGCGGGGATGCGCGTGGGGTCGTACGGGTTGCCCACGGCGCCAGCGAACGGCGAAAAATTGGTGCTGGTGATGCCAAAGGCCAACTCGTGCAGGTTGGCCTTGCCCAGCACGATGGCACCCGCATCGATCAGCTTTTGCAGCGAGGGGGCCGTGCGCGGCGGCTTGAAGCCCTGCAGAGCGGGCGTGCCGCCGGTGGTGGGCAGGTCGGCCGTGTTGATGTTGTCCTTGGCCACGATCACCAGGCCCGCCAGCGGGCCGAGCGCGGCGCCCGAGGCGCGCGCCGCGTCGATGCGCCGCGCGGCGGCCAGGGCGCCGGCTTCGTCGAGGGTGATGAGGGCGTTGAGCGACTGCAGCGCCTTGGCGCGCGCCACCAGCGCGGCCACATAGTCCACGGCCAAAAGCCGCCCGCTCTTGATCTGCGCAATGGCCTGGGCAGAAGTCAGCTGGGTCAGGTCCGACGGCGTGGATGCGGTGCTTGCACACGCGGCCAGCCAGGCCGGGGCGGTGAGGACACCGGCCAGCGCGCCGGTGCGTTGCAGAAACCGGCGGCGGGGCTCGGTCGAAAGGTGGCTCATGAAGGCGCTCCTGAAGGTCGAAACTGGGAGCCTTCAGGTTATCGGCGCCTGGCCGGGTGCGGTATCCCCAGGATTGAGGAGGCGGGCCCCAAACGGGACCAGCCTTGCCTCACAGGAACAGAACGACGCGCTCCCCTGCCGCCCGCGAGCAGCAGGCCATCATGCGCTGGTTGGCCTGGCGCTCGGTCTTGGTGAGCACCTTGTCGCGGTGGTCGATGTCGCCACTGGCCACCTGCACCTCGCAGGCGCCGCACAGGCCCTCGCCGCAATCGCAGGGCACGTCCACCCCGGCGGCCTGCAGTGCCTGCAGCAGGGTCTGGTGGCGCGGCACCTCGATGGTGAGGCCCGAGTCCTTGAGCTCGGCGACGAAGGCGTGCTCCTTGGTGGGGTCGAGCGCTGCGTTGTCGGTGCTGAAGTGCTCGAAGCGCAGCACGCTCTCGGGCCACCGCTCGGCCAGGGTTTCCAGTTCGGCGATCAGGCGGTCGGGCCCGCAGGCATACACCCGGGTGGCGCCGTCCACATGTTGGAGCAGGGCGGGGAGGTCCATGCGAGCGCCTTCGGCCTTGACGTGCAGGGTGGCGTGGCCCGCATGGACCTTGAGCACGCGCGCAAGCAGCGCCATGTTCTGGCGCGATCGGCCCGCGTAGTGCAGCTCGTACGACAGGCCCAGGGCCTTGAGCCGGTCCGCCATGGCCAGGATGGGCGTGATGCCGATGCCTGCGGCCAGCAGCACGTGGTGAGCGCCCGCTTCGTCGATGCGAAACAGGTTCTTCGGTCCGGCCAGCTGCAGTTCATCGCCCGGCTGCAGGGTGTCGCAGAAGTGCCGCGAGCCGCCGCGCCCGCCTTCCTCGCGCTGCACCACGATCTCGTAGCAGCCCGGGTGCGCACCCGCGCCGCACAGCGAGTACTTGCGGCGGTGGCCGCCGGCGCTCAGGTCGATGTGCGAGCCTGCCGTCCACGTGGGCAGCGGCGTGGTGCCGGCGGCAGCCAGCACGAAGCGGTAGAGGCCCTCGCCCTCGGCGATCTTGTCCTTGACGACCACCGCGCGGGCAATGCCATCCTTGGGTGGCGGGCCGATCTGGAACTTGGCCAGCACGGCCTGTGCCTTGTCCGCCTGGCGCTCGGGGTTCTGCATGGGGTCCCACTGCACCCACAGCGCCGAGGGCCCGCGGAACGAGGTGTTCGACAGGAAATCGAACTGCTGCCCCTCCACCAGCCGGATGTGCGGCAGTCGGCGCACGAACTCTTCGAGGAAGATGCGCATCTGCATGCGCCCGATGTTCTTGCCCATGCACTGGTGCGCGCCGTAGCCGAAGGTGAGGTGCTCGACGGCGTTTTCGCGGTGCAGGTCCACCCGGTCCGGGTCCTCGAAGTGGCTGGCGTCGGCGTTGGCCGATGCCTGGAACAGCAGCAGCTTGCCGCCCTGGGGGATCGCCACGCCGCCGACCACGGTGTCGCGCGTGGCCATGCGCCGCCAGGCGATGATGGAGCCGGCCACGCGCAGGCACTCCTCCACCGCATTGGGGATCAGCGCGGGTTGTGCGCAGATCTCCTCCCAGGCGTGGCGGTGCGACAGCAGGGTCATGAAGGCATTGGCCGTGGCGTTGGACGTGGTCTCGTGCGCGGCGGCCAGAATCGCCATCATCATCGAGCGCAGGTAGGACTCGGTCACGATGTCCGGGTGCGCGTGGTGCTGGCGGATCGAGTCGTACATCCAGCCCTGGCCCTCGGGCTGGGCCATCATGGTGTCCAGGATGCCCTGGGCGGTCTGCCAGAAGCGGCCCACGTTATGGGCGATCTCCAGCTGCTCCTGCGCCGTGGGCCGGCCCCAGGTGTTCAGGGTGTGCGCCACCGCGAAGTTGCGCAACTGCTCGGCCCCTTCGTCCGGTACGCCGAGGAAGTGCAGCGCGATGGTCAGCGGAATCTCGTAGAACATCTCCGCCACCAGGTCCGCGCGGCCCTTGTCGACAAAGCGGTCCATGTACTGGCGCGCCAGATCGCGGATGGGCTGCTCGTAGTCCATCAGCCGCTCGGGCATGAAAGCGTCCATCAGCAGGCGCCGGCGTGCCATGTGGTCGGGCTCGTCCTCGTTGACCATGGTGCGGTTCATCGCGAAGCCATAGCTCTTGAGGATGGCCATCACCTCGTCGGTGGCGGGCGTGATCTTTTCGAGCGCGACCGAGGGCGAGAACAGGAGGTTGTCGCGGAACACCGCCTTCACGTCCTCGTAGCGCGTCACCACCCAGTAGCCCAGCTCGGGGCTGTAGAAGACCGGCTCCTCCTCGCGCGCCCAGCGCACCACCTCGGCCGGGTTCTGCTGGTAGCTGGGGGCAAACGGGTCGAATGCCGCCGCGCGCGCGCTCACCGGGCAACCCGTGGGGCTTTTGAGGGCGGCGGCCATCGCCGCATGGTCGACCGGGCAGCGGGAGGCGTTGGCGGGGGTAGTCATCGTGAATCTCCTTTTGCGTAAATGTATTACGCAATATAGTTGCAAAGATTCGGGTTTACCCTGGGTTGCCTTGGTAGCCCATGGCCCGGCTGATCAGCCGCGCCTCCTGCAGCAAGGCGGGGCAGATGGCGCCATCGGGCCGCAGGTCGAAACCGCCCGTGGCCCCCAGCGTGGTCAGGCAGGCGCAGACGTTGCCGGTGGCGTCGAAGACCGGCGCGGCGAGTGCGCTGATGCCCTTGAGCAGCGAGTCATTGGCCATGGCCCAGCCCCTCGCGCGCACCTGCTGGCGCAGTTGCTCCACCGGCCGCGTGCCGTCGAGCTGTGCACGGCGCTCGGCAGACGCCTCGGCCAGCTCCTGCTCGGCCATGTCGATCACCAGCCGGTCGTTGGAGAAACCCAGGAACACCCGGCCTGTGGCCGACCACAGCGTGGAGAGCACAGAGCCCGCGCGGATGTTCACCGTCACGGGCAAAGTGGGCTCTTCCATGCGCAGCACGGTGGCGCCCTTGTTGCCCATCACCGCCAGGAAGGCCGTCACCTCCAACGCTTGGCGCAGCCTCTGCAGCGACGCTTCGCCCAGGCGGATCGGGTCGCACTGGCGCAGGGCGGCCAGGCCGATGGCAATCGACTCCTGCGCCAGGTAGTAGTGCTGGTTGGTGGGCGACTGCTCGACAAAGCCCTGCTGGCACAGGCTGGCCAGGTAGCGGTGCACCTTGGCGGGGCTCTCGTCGACCTCGGCGGCGGTCGCGGTCAGGCTGGCGGCGCCGCCCAGGCGGGTCAGCGCCTTCAGGACGCTCAAGCCCATTTCTGCCGACTGGACGCGCTGGCGGCGGTCGGCCACCCGGACGGTGGAGGAAGGTGTGTTCATGCTTGGAAACCTAGGGTAAACGCTGCCCCGTGGCATTACGCATAGCGGAGTAACATCACGCAGATATTAAACCTGCGAGGTATGGAAATGTTGAAGAATCGACGCTTGATTGCCGGAATGCTGGCCTTGCCGGCGCTGCTGGCATGGGCTGCCCCGGCCAACGCGCAAACTGCCTACCCGGCCAAGGCCATCCGCTGGCTGGTGCCGTACCCGGCGGGCGGCGGCTCCGATTTTCTTGCGCGCACGGTGGGGCAGCAACTGTCGACGCAGGTTGGCCAGCCGGTGCTGATCGACAACAAGCCCGGTGGCAACACGGCGATTGCCGCCGTCGAGACGGGCCGCTCCACGCCCGATGGCTACACCATCCTGTCGGCCGACAACGGCACCATGGTGTTCAACCCCGCGCTGTACAGCAAGCTCACCTACAACCCCAGCAAGGACCTGGTACCGGTGACGCTGATGGGCAGGTTCCCGATGATCCTGGTGGTCAACCCGGGTGCCGACTTCAAGGACGCCAAGGACTTCGTCGCCAAGGCCAAGGCCAAGCCCGGCGCCATGAGCTTCGGCTCGGCAGGCGCGGGCAGCCCGCACCACCTGGCGATGGAGCTATTGAAGGTCGATGCCGGCCTGTTCATGACCCACATCCCCTACCGCGGCGCTGCGCCCGCGCTCACGGACCTGGCCGGCGGGCAGATCCCCGCCATGATGGTCGACCTGGCCGCCGGTGGCGCCTTCATCAAGGCTGGCAAGGTGCGTCCGCTGGCCGTGGCCAGCGCCAAGCGGCTGCCGCAACTGCCCGACGTGCCGACCTTCGCCGAACTGGGCTTCAAGAATGTCGAGGCGTCTGCCCAGGTGGGCATCGTCGCGCCCGCAGGCACACCTGCGGACGTGGTGGCCTCGCTGCAAAAGCAGGTGGCTGCGGCCATCAACCAGCCCGCGGTCAAGCAAAAGCTGGTGGACTTCGGCATCGAGCCCGTGGCCAGCACGCCGGCCCAGTATGCAGACCTGATCCGGACCGAGACGGACCGGTGGCACAAGCTGATCAAGGCGCAGCGCATCACCCTGGACTGAACCCCGCTCCTGGCAAGACCCCATGGCCCCTACTGGTTTGCACCGGGTCTGGTGCCATCGTGCCACTCCCCGTTACAGTTGAAAACCCATCAGTTCAACTCAATACCGGAGAGTTTCATGCTGTCACGTCGCCATTTCCTGGGTGCTGGGCTTGCCGCCCCTGCCTTGTACGCTGCGGGTTCGTTCGTGCCCGTGTGGGCGCAGAACGCGCCCAACTTCGGTACGCCCACCCTGCCCAACCCCGGCTTTCGGCGCACGAAGGTGGGCGATGTGGAGGTGGTGGCGCTGGTCGATGGCATCACGCGCCGCCCGCTGGGCGAGGAGTTCGTGAAAAACGCGCCGCTGGCCGAAGTGCGCGCGCTGCTCACCTCGCAGGGCCTGCCCACGGACTACATCGACGTGCCCTACACCCCCTTCCTGGTGGTGGCAGGCGGGCGCAAAATCCTGATCGACACGGGCCTGGGCGAGTTCGGCGGGCCTACCACCGGCAAGCTGCTGGAGAGCCTGGCCGCTGCAGGCCTGAAGGCCGATGACATCGACACCGTGCTCATCAGCCACTACCACGGCGACCACATCAACGGCATTCGCAACAAGGCGGGCGCGCTGACCTTCCCCAAGGCCAAGGTGCTGGTGCCGGCTGCCGAGCATGCCTTCTGGATGGACGATGCCCGCATGGCGGCTGCCCCTGCAGGCATGAAGGGCGCCTTCGAGAACGTGCGCCGCACTTTTGCAACCATGCCGGCCGACACGCTGGTGCAGTTCGGCGCGGGCACCGAAGTGGCGCCGGGCATCCAGTCCGTGGCGGCCTACGGGCACACGCCGGGCCACACCCTGTTCGAGCTCAAGTCCGCCGGCCAGAACTTCTTTTACGTGGCCGACCTGACCAATGTGCCGGCCCTGTTCGCACGCAACCCCGACTGGGCCGTGACCTTCGACATGGATGCCGAGGCCGCGCGCAAGGTGCGGCGCGAGGTGTTCCAGCGCATTACCGCCAGCAATGCCATGCTGGGGGGCTTCCACTTCCCGTTCCCGGCATTCGGGCGCATGGCTGCATCGGGCAATGGCTATGCCTTCCAGCCCGCAGCCTGAGGCGGTGGTTGGCCGGCGCGCCCTGCTGGGCGCAGGGCTGGCGTGGACCACGCTGCATGCCTGGGCCGCCCAGGACACCGAGGCCGAGGCCCTGCTGCGCAAGGGCGGGGTGGTGGCCGCATTCCGCCATGCGCTGGCGCCCGGCACCTTCGATCCACCGGGGTTTCGCCTAGGCGACTGCAGCACGCAGCGCAACCTCAGCGAAGAGGGGCGCGAGCAGGCGCGGCGCACCGGGGCGTGGTTCAAGGAGCGCCAGCTGCAGCCGGCCAAGGTGCTTTCGAGCCCGTGGTGCCGCTGCATCGACAGTGCCACGCTGGCATTCGCCGCGCCCCAGGTGTGGCCCGCGC
>NZ_JBKDTZ010000145.1:0-83550 GCF_046339755.1 Acidovorax sp.
GCGCCGCCTTGGCCAGCGCCTGCTGGGCCAGCGGCGCCGCAGCCTCCACCTACCCGGACCGGCCGGTGCGCCTGGTCGTGCCCTTCGCCTCGGGCGGCACGGTGGACATCGTGGCCCGCATCCTGGCCGAACGGCTGGCGCGCACCCTGGGCCAGCAGGTCATCGTGGAGAACAAGCCGGGCGCGGGCGGCACGCTGGGCGCGGATTTCGTGGCCAAGGCACCGCCGGACGGCCACACCCTGCTGCTGGCGGCATCGTCGCACCAGTCGTTCCACCCTCTGCTGTACAAGCGCCTTCCGTACGACGCCAACAAGGCCTTCGCGCAGGTGGCGCTGTTCGCCACGGTGCCCAATGTGCTGGTGGTATCCAACAAGATGCCGGCGCGCAGCGTGAAGGAGCTGATCACCCAGGCCCAGGCGGGCAAGCGCTTCTTCATGGGCTCGTCGGGCACGGGCGGCGTGAACCACCTGATCGGCGAGATGTTCGAACTGCGCAACCAGGTGGAGTTCGAGCATGTGCCCTACAAGGGCGCCGGCCCCGCCAACAACGACCTGCTGGGCGGGCAGATCGACCTGATGTTCGTGAACCTGTCCACCGTGCTGCCGCACATCCAGGGCGGCAAGCTCAGGGCCCTGGCCATTGCCGGGGCGGAGCGTTCGCCGTCGCTGCCGAACGTGCCGACCATGGCCGAGGCGGGCGTGCCCGATTTCGTGGTGGATTCCTGGTCGGGCGTGCTGGCCCCTGCCGCAACCCCCAAGGCCATCGTGGACAAGCTGTCGGCCGAGATCACCCGCATTGCCCGCGACAAGGCCACGGCCGACCTGCTGGCCGTGCAGGGCGCCGTGCCCCGGCCCGGCACCAGCGAGGAGTACGCCGCCCTGGTGCGCCTGGAGACCCAGCGCTGGGCCGAAGTGATCCGCAAGGCCAACGTCAGCATGGACTGAGCAAAGTCCTCGTCCCTTCCCCCAAACAAGCTTTCCGCTCGGCGCGCTGCGCCGCCCTCGCCGACCTTCCGCAAGCAGGTCCGGCTGGCGCAGCCCTGCCCCCTTCCCCATCCACCCAGACACCACCATGAAGATGAAACACGCAATGACCCCGCTGGCACTGCTGGCCACCTGCGGCCTGGCGGCCGCCCAGTCCTCCGTCACCCTGTTCGGCATTGCCGACGCCACCGTGCAGGTCGGCTCGGGCAGCACCGCCAACCGCACGCAGCTGGGCTCGGGCGGCAACTCCTCGTCGCGCATCGGGGTGCGCGGCACGGAGGACCTGGGCGGCGGGCTGTCGGCCGGCTTCTGGCTGGAGGCCGGGCTGACGCTGGACAGCGGCACTTTCGGCACCACCAATACCAGTAACCAGACCGCCGGGACCAGTGGCGGTGGTGGCCTGGTGTTCGGGCGCCGCTCCACCGTGAGCCTTTTAGGCACCTGGGGTGAGCTGCGCCTGGGGCGCGATTACTCCGTGCAGTACTACAACCGTTTCGAGTTCGACCCGTTCGGCAACAACGGCGTGGGTTCGTCGCAGACCAATGTGGGATCGCTGGGCGGGCCGGTGTCCTCGCGCGCTTCCAATGCCCTCATGTACTTTCTGCCGCCCGGGCTGGGCGGCTGGTATGGCGAGCTGCAGCACTACCGCGGCGAGAACCCGGGCAACGCGGGCGCCATAGCAGACGATGGAACCGGCAGCGGCGCGCGCCTGGGTTATCGCGCAGGGGCGCTGAACCTGTCGGCCGCCCATGCGCGCACCCGCTATGCACGCACCGCGACCACGGGGGACATCACCTCCAGCAACCTGGGCGCACGCTACGACGCCGGCCCCTTCACCGCCATGGGGGGCATCTACCGCGACCGGGTGGCGACGCTCACGGGCACGGTGGGCCGCGGCGTGCAACTGGGCGGCATCTACCGCGTGGGCACGGGGGAGGTGAAGGTGCAATGGTCCCAGTACCAAGCCACCCAGGCCGCAGGCGGCGGCAGCGAACCCGAGACGAAGAAGCTCTCGCTGGGCTACGTGCACCACCTCTCCAAAAGGACCGCGCTGTACGCCACCTATGCACGCGTGCGCAACAGCGGCGGCGCCACCACGGCGCTCAACGGGGCGGCCACTGCTGCCAACCAGGCTTCATCGGGCCTGGACCTGGGGGTGCGGCACAGCTTCTGAGCAGGGTGCGCAGCCGGGCCAGCCTGGCCGCAGGGAGTGGAAGGCGGCACAATGCGGCAGCACCGACCGCATTGCGCCCCCTCCAACCCATGGCCCGTACCCCTACCCTATCCCTGGCAAGGCAGCTGCTGCCTGCAGCCGCCGCCGCGCTGGCCCTGTCCGCCGGCACCGCCTTTGCCACCAACGTGCCCCCGGACATCCTGGAGCTGCGCACCCGCTGCGTCACCGGCACGGCCGGCATCGACCTGGTGTTCGAGCTGCGCAACCGAAGCGAGCGCACGGTCTGGGTGTCGGCCGACACGGCACCGTGGACGCCCGCTTCGCGCAGCCTGCGCATCACGGCAGAACGCCAGGGCACGAATGCGCAGCGGCTCCATGGGCCTGCCGCAGCGACGGCCCCAAGCCCATCGGGTTCGGTCAGGGTGCCGCCCTCGGGCAGCGCCGATGGCGTGGTCCCGCTGTCGCGCGCCTTTGCTGAACTGTCACAGGCAGCGCAGCAGGCGCCCGTGCGCATCCACTGGAGCTGGCAGGGCCTGGTTAGCGATTCGGGCCTGGCCGGGGCCTGGGGGCCTACCGCGCGGTTCGAGGGAGAGGCGACGGTGCAGGGTGGCGGGTGCTCGCAGGTGAGCGCCCGGCGCCTGTAGGCCGCCAGGGGCCTGCGCGCCGAAGTGCGGCAAGGTACTTGAGCGGCCCCGAAAAGATCGCAAACACGTTCTCAGCGCAACAGCGCCTCGTACAGCGCCAGGTCGGCCGCAGAGAAGCAGCAGAAGGTGATGTCCAACGGCATATCGCCCGCGGCATCGCGGCAGGCCTGCACCGCGATCTGCGCGGCCGCCTGCGCGGGGTAGCCATAGGCGCCCGTGCTGATGCAGGGGAAGGCGATGGACTGCACGCCGTGCTGCAGCGCCAGGGCGATGGATTCGCGGTAGCACGCTGCCAGCAGATCGGCCTCGTTGCGGTTGCCGCCGTACCAGACCGGGCCCACGGTATGGACCACGTACCGGGCTGGCAGGCGAAAGCCCGGCGTGGCCTTGGCCTGGCCCACCTTGCAGCCATTGAGCGAACGGCAGGCTTGCAGCAGCTCGGGCCCCGCCGCACGGTGGATGGCGCCGTCCACCCCGCCACCGCCCAGCAAAGAGGTGTTGGCGGCATTGACGATGGCGTCCACCTGCAGCCGGGTGATGTCGCCCTGGATGGCCTTGAACCTTGCCATGGTGATGCCCTTCGAAAAATCCGTTGACTTAGTTTATCTGTTGAACTTATGATAGTTTCACAACAGTACTAAGTCAAGCGGCATGCTGTTGCAAACGGTGAATGGCGCCATGCCGGGCACCGTACATGACAACAACAAGAAGAAAGGAAACCGTCCATGAACAACAACAACGATCAGAGCAAACGCATCGTGTCCACCAGCAAGTTCCTGAGCCTGGTGCTGCGCCACGAGCCCGGCCGCATCGGCATCAGCCTGGGCGAAGGCGGCTGGGTGCCGGTGGCCGAGCTGCTGGCCGCCTGCGAGCGTGCAGGCAAACGCATCAGCCCTGCCCTGCTCGGCGAGGTGGTGGCCAGCAACGACAAGCAGCGCTTTGCCTTCAGCGACGACGGGCTGCGCATCCGCGCCAACCAAGGGCACTCGGTGCAGGTGGACCTGGGCCTGGTGCCGCAGGTGCCACCGGATCGCCTGTACCACGGCACGGCCTCGCGCTTTCTCGCATCCATACTGAAGCAAGGCCTGCTGCGCGGCAGTCGCCACCATGTGCACCTGACCGAGAGGCAGGATGTCGCGGTGTCCGTGGGTACAAGGCATGGGCTGCCCGTGGTGCTGGTGGTGGACGCCCTGCGCATGCAGCAGGAAGGTCATGTGTTCTATCGCTCGGAGAATGGCGTGTGGCTGACGGACCAGGTGGGTGCGCAATACCTCACCCGGCTGCAGCAGGAGGGCACAGCATGAAGCTGACAATCGAGTTGCACAGCCTTCAGGACGCCGGGTGGCCCGTATCGGGTGAGCACATCCTTGCCCACTTCGATGACGAGAGCATCGTCGTCTACCAGGCGTACCGGCCCGAGACGGCGCTGTATGCGTTGCAGCATGGCCATTTCGGCGGCCCCACCTACAGCTTCAACCGCATGAGCTGGATCAAGCCCAACTTCCTGTGGATGATGTACCGCTGCGGTTGGGCCACCAAGCCCGGGCAGGAGATGGTGGTGGGCTTGCGCATCCGGCGTGCGTTCTTCGACCGCATATTGGCCAACGCCGTGGCATCCACCTGGCAGCCGGCGCAGTACGCCAGCCGCGAGGACTGGAAGGCCGCAGTGGAGGCATCGGACGTGCGCCTGCAGTGGGACCCCGACCACGACCCGCTGGGCGCGCCGCTGGAGCGCCGGGCCGTGCAACTGGGCCTGCGCGGCCAGACGCTCAAGGCGTTTGCCACCAGCGAATTGCTCGAAGTGATCGACATGACGCCCTTTGTGCATGCGCAGCGCCCGCTGGCCATGGCGCGTGATGCCCGCCTGCTCATGCCGCGTGAGCAGGTCTATTCGCCCCAGGCTTGTTGACCCAGGGCGGGAGGCTCAGGCCCCCGCCCTGCCCGGCTGCTCCCCGCGCGCCAGCCGCGCGGCAATCGCATCGAGCACGGGCGGCAACTCAGCCACCGAGTCGATGACGTAGTGCGCGCCGGCAGCGCGCAGCTTCGCCTCGGCCGCCGCGCGGCGCTCGGCCTGCTCGGCCGGGCCGAGCGCCTGCCATTCGGCCAGGGGCAGGCCCATGGCGTTGCCGCTGACGGCCAAGCCAATGGCCCAGGTGCCTGCGGCCAGGCCCTCCTGCACGCCGACCTCGGTGTCGTCGACCTTGACCACGGTGGCGGGCCAGCAGATGCCCAGGTCGGCAAAGCACTGCCACATCATCAGCGGGGTGGGCCGGCCGGTGGCCTGGTCGCCGGCGCAGACCAGGTTGTCGGGCACATAGCCGCCCCGGGCGGCGATGGCGCTGACGACTTCCATGATGGGGCGGTTGTAGCCGGTGGTGGAGCCGACCTTGAGGCCGCGTGCGCGCACGGCGGCCACGGCGCCGAGCGCGCCGGGGATGAAGTCGCAGAAGTCGGGCACCACGGCGGCGTTGAGCGGCGTGAACACTTCGTACAGTTCATCCACGTCGGCGTCGGTCAACGCACGGCCGTACTTGGCCTGCCACTGCGCGGCGACCTCGGGCAGCCGGCCCAGGGCCTGGATGTGGTCCCACTTGGCCATGCCCATGGGGCCACGCGCCTGGGCGATGCTGATGGTGATGCCGAACTGCTCGAACAGGCGCACGAAGGCGCCCATGGGCGCGCAGGAACCGAAGTCGAGGATGGTGCCGGCCCAGTCGAAGACGACGGCGCTCAATTGATCGCGCGCGGACGATACGGCGGGGACGGACGGGGTGGTGTTGCTCATGGTTCTGTTGTGATGGATGGGGGGCGCGTCACCAGGCGGCGAAAACGTCTTCTGCAATGCCAAAGGCGGTGCTGGCGCCGGTGCCACTGGTGACCAGCACCACGCGGGTGGCGTCGTCGGGGGCGTCGATCAGGCAGTCGGTGCTGGCCGACGAGGGGTAGGTGCCGACCCAGCGCGCGGTGACGGTGGCCTCCCGCAGGCGCAGGGTTTCGCGCAGGTGGCGCAGGATGAGCGCGTCCACGCGCTCGCTGGCAAAGGGCTCGGGCGCGGCGCCGTAGTGGTGCGAATCGCCCACCACCAGCGAACCATCAGCGCTCTGCACCACGATGAGGTGGATGCCGTGGTCCAGCGATTCGCCCTCTTCGCGGCGAATCTGCGTGAGCAGCGGCGCGGCCTCGGGCAGGCGGCTGTAGCCGTGGTAGCGCACCAGGCTCAGGTCGGCCATCACGGAGCCGGGGAGCTTGAAACCGGGCTCGGGCATTACGCGCAGCATCTGCAGCTGGCACAGGCGCAGGTCGTGTGGCGCCAGGCGCTCGGCGAACAGGCCATGCAGCTCGGTATTGGTACACACGGCCACGCGCTCGGCATGCAGCACGGCGCGCGACGTGCGCACGCGCGGTGTGGCCACTTCGAGCACGGCTTCGCCGAAGCGGAACTGCACGCCATGGGCTTCGGCCAGCCAGCGCGCCAGCAGGCCAATGGCGGTGCGCGATTCCACGCGCATCTCGTGCGGGCTGTAGAGCACGGACTGGGCGCCATCGAGCTGCAGCGCGGGCGCGCGGCGTGCGGCTTCGGCCGTGTCCAGCAGCTCGCAGCCCTCGGCCATCTCCGTGCGCATGAAGGCTTCGAGCACGGAGTGCGCCAGCGGGCGGAAGGCGCTGAGGTACAGGCCGTGGTGCACGGCGGCTATGCCGGCCTGCGGGGCGACAGTGCCCCACACCTCGCGCGCACGCTTGGCGCGGCGCCAGGTGTCGCCCGCGCCCTGGCCGGTGACGGTGATGAAGCCGAAGTTGCGGATCGATGCGCCCACGCAGGCGGCATCGCGCTCCACCACGCAGACCTTGAGACCGCGCTGTGCCGCGGTGTAGGCATGGGCCAGGCCGACGATGCCGGCGCCGACCACGATGAGGTCGAAATGGGGTTCAGAAGGGTTGCTTGTCGTCATGTTGTCTCGGTGGCAAGAAAATTGCGCGCCAGCCGCAGCACGGGCCAGGCGCGTGCCTGGGCCTCGGCCAGCAGGCGCGGGTCGGGGTCGACCACCACAGGGTGGCCCGCGGCCTGCAGCAGGGGCAGGTCATTGATGGAATCGCTGTAGAAGCTGGCGCTGGCCAGCGCGGCATCGGCATCGTCGTGGCGCGCGACCAGCCACTCACGCAGGCGGATCACCTTGCCTTCGCGCATGTTCAGCGTGCCCTCCGTCCAACCGGCGAAGCGGCCATCGGGCAGCAGCGCGAGTTCGGTGGCGATCAGGTGCGCAAAGCCCAGCGCCTGCGCGCTGGGTTCGGCCAGGATGCGGCTCGATGCGGTGCTCAGCACCAGCACATCGCCCGCATCGCGGTGGCGCTGCACCAGGGCGTGCGCGGCCTCGGGGATGCGCGGGGCGATCACATGGCGGAACCACCCGTCCAGCAGCGGCTGCCATTGCTGCGGCGTGCGGCCCGCGAACAGCGCGGCGTAGAAGCTGCAGAACTCATGGGGCGCCACGGTGCCGGCGTGGTAGCGCCGGTCCATGTCGGCATTGCGCTCGGCCATGGCGGCATCGAGCAGGCCCTGCTCGCGCAACCAGGCCAGCCACAGCACCTCGCTGTCGCCGGTGAGCAGGGTGTTGTCGAGGTCGAAGATGGCAAGGCGGTGTGTCATCGTCATCTTGCCGGAGCGCGCCAGGCCTGCGTGCGCTTGTCGACGAGCTTGCCCAGGCCCAGGTACGCCAGCGTGACCACGGCCGAGGTGGCGGCGATGAGCACGGCCATGGCGGCGGCAGGGCCGGTGTCGCCGGCTTCGTCGAGGTTGAGGATGGCCAGCGAGGCCAGGCGCGTGTCGGGCGAGTACAGGAACACCACGGCCGAGATGGTGGTCATGGCGTTGATGAAGAAGTAGCGCGACACATCGAGCAGCACGGGCAGGCAGATCGGCAGGGTCACACGCCAGAAGGTCTTGTACTGCGGCACCTTGAGCGAGGCCGAGACGGCGTCGAACTCCGCGTCGATGGACTTGAGCGCGGTGACCATGGTGATATGGCCCGTGGTGTAGAAGTGCACCACGGTGCACAGCACCATGAGCGGCAGGGTCTGGTACAACCCATTGAGCGGGTTGCCCGGCGCGTTGAAGAAGAAGATGTACCCGAGGCCCAGCACCAGGCCCGGCACGGCCATGGGCAGCGTGGCCAGCAGGCGCACCACGGGGCGCAGCGCGTCCATGCCGCGCGTCTTCTCCAGCAGGTAGGCCCCCACGAAGACCACCACGGTGCCCACCACGGCGGTGCCGGCGGCGAGCTTCAGGCTGTTGAACAGCGCGGTGGACACGCCCGCATCCACCAGGCCTGCGACATAGTGGTTGAGGCTGGGCGCCAGGTTGTAGGGCCAGAACTTGGCGAAGGAGGCGAACACCGCCATGCCGAACATGGCCAGCACCAGCGCCGCGATGGCCAGGCAGTACAGCAGCATCAGCGTGTCGAAGCCGCGCCGGCGCCGGGGCACCAGGGCCACGGCACGCGCAGTGAGCGTGGCGGTCTGCTTGCGCTGCACCAGCGCATCAACGCCAAAGGTCAGCACCGCGGGCAGCAGCAGCAACAGGGCCACCACGGCACCGCGCTGAAAATCCTGTTGGCCGATGACGAGCTTGAACACGTCGGTGGCCAGCACGTTGAAATTGCCACCCACCACCTTGGGGATGCCGAAGTCGGTGATGACCAGGGTGAAACAGACCAGCGCGGCCGAGATCAGCCCGTACTTGGCGCCTGGCAGCGTGATGGTGAAGAACTTGCGCACCATGCCCGTGCCCATGGCGTCGGCGGCCTCGTACAGCCGCGCATCGGCCAGCGACAGCGCCGTGACCAGGATCATAAGCTCATGCGGAAAGGTGGCGAAGCTCTGCGCCAGCTCAATGCCCGGCGCGCCGTAGATGCCGGTGAAGCCCAACCCCTGCCAGAAGTCCTTGGCAATGCCCTGGTTGCCGAACCAGTAGATCATGGAGATGGCCGACAGCAGCGAGGGCGCCAGCAGCGGCAGCAGCATGGTGGTGCGCAGCAGGCCTTTGCCCGGCATGCAGCTGCGCGTGAGCGCGTAGGCAAAGGTGAAGGCCAGCGGCACCACGATGGCCGTGACCAGCAGCGACACCCAGACGCTGTTCCACAGGCTGCCCAGCAGTGCGGGAGAAGCCAGGTAGGCGGTGAATGCCGAGAGGCCGGCGTTGGCCCCATTGCCCTGCAGCGACTGCGACAGAATGGCCACCAGCGGCGCCAGCAGGCCCAGGCAGAGCAGCAGCACCACGGCCAAGAGGCCCGCGTGGGCGATGCGGTCGCTCCAGTGCAGGCGCTGGCGCAGCGGGGGCGCGGCCACGGGCAGAACCATGGCGTTCATGCGCCCTCCCCTGCGCCCTGGGCCGCGAACACGCGCAGCCGGTCCATGCGCAGCGCAAAGCGCAGTGTCGCGCCTTCGCGCACGCCGAATTCGTCCATCTGGTTGAGCGAGTACTGCAGCTGCAGCGGCTGGCCGGGCAGGCCATCGACATCGACTTCGGCCAGGCAGTTGCCGCCCAGGAACTCGATGCGCAGCACGCGGCCCATGCACAGGCCCGGGGTTTCGTCGGCCAGCGCGCCGACCACGCGGTCCTCGGGCCTGAGGAACAGCTCCACCGGCCGGCCGGCCCGGAAATCGGCGCCCGCGCCAGGCGCGCACTGCAGGCGCTTGTTGCCGCAGCGAAACCAGTGGTCGCCTTCGGCCACGGCCTGTAGCCGGTTGACCTTGCCGATGAACTGCGCCACGAAGGGCGAGGCCGGCTCACGGTAGACCTGCGCGGGCGTGCCCACCTGCTCGATCACACCGTGGTTCATGACCACGATGCGGTCGGCCACGGACAGGGCCTCCTCCTGGTCGTGCGTGACCATCACCGTGGTCACGCCCAGCTCGCGCTGCAGCGCGCGGATCTCGTTGCGCAGGCGCACGCGCACGATGGCGTCGAGCGCCGAGAGCGGCTCGTCCAGCAGCAGCAGCCCCGGCGATGTGGCCAGTGCCCGCGCCAGCGCCACGCGCTGCTGCTGGCCACCGGACATCTGCGCCGGGTACTTGGTGCCGCTGCCGGGCAGGCCCACCAGCGCCAGCAGCTCATCCACGCGCGCAGCGATCTGCGCGCGCGGCTGGCGCCGGTTGACCAGGCCGTAGGCGACGTTGTCGGCAATGCTGAGGTTGGGGAACAGCGCGTAGGACTGGAACACAATGCCGTAGTCGCGCTGCGCGGGCGGCAGCACGGAAATGTCGCGCCCGGACTGCAGGATGCGGCCGGCGGTCTGCGTCTCCAGCCCGGCGATGGTGCGCAGCAGCGTGGTCTTGCCGCAGCCCGAGGGGCCCAGGAAGCACACGAACTCGCCGCGCGCAATCGCCAGGTCGATGCTTTGCAGTGCGGTGAAGCCGCCATAGCGCTTGTGCACGCCCTGCAGTTCCAGGTAGGTGCCGCTGTCAGGGGTGGTGGTGGTGTGCATGGTCGCCTTTGCCGGCAGCGGCTCGCCGCCGCGGCCCTCCATGGCCTCTCGGGGGGCAAACATCACTTCTTCGCTTCGCTCTTGGTGTCGTAGCGGCGCGTCCATTCGGCCAGCACGCGCTCGCGGCTGGTGGCCGACTGCTCGAAGTCCATCTTGATCAGGCGCGCCTCGTAGTCGGCCGGGATGTGGGCCAGCTTGGGCGCCACGCCGGGCTGCGCGGTGATGGCGAAGTTCTTGCCGTACAGGACCATGGCGTCCTTGGACGAGGCCCAGTCGGCCAGCTTCTTGGCGGCGTCGAGCTTCTTGGTGCCCTTGTAGACGGCAAAGCCCTCTAGGTCCCAGCCCAGGCCTTCCTTGGGGAACACCAGTTCGATCGGCGCGCCCTTGGCCTTGTTTGTGTAGCCACGGTACTCGAAGGAGATGCCGGCCACGAACTCGCCGGCCGCCGCCATGTTGCAGGGCTTGGAGCCCGAGTGCGTGTACTGGGCGATGTTCTCGTGCAGCGCGTCCATGTACTTCCAGCCGCCGCCCTTGCCGTTGTCATCGCCCCACAGCTGCAGCCATGCCGCCACGTCGAAATAGCCGGTGCCCGACGAAGCCGGGTTGGGCATCACTACCTGGCCTTTGAACTCGGGCTTGAGCAGGTCCTTCCAGGTGGTGGGCAGGGCAATGTTCTTCTTCTTGGCCTCGACGGTGTTGAAGCACACCACGGCGCCGAACACGTCCATGCCCCACCAGGCGGGCACCTTCTTCTTGTCGCGGTACTGGGGCATCAGCGCGTCGAGGTTCAGAGGCGCATAGGGCTCGAGCATGCCGCTCTTGTCGAACAGGGCCAGGCTGGAGGCGGCCACGCCCCAGATCGCGTCGGCCTGGGGGTTGGCCTTTTCGGCGAGCAGCTTGGCGGTGATGACGCCGGTGGAGTCGCGCACCCACTTGATGGAGATGTCGGGGTGCACCTTGTTGAAGGCCTCCTGGTAGGCCTTGAGCTGGTCCGTCTCGAGCGCGGTGTAGACCACGAGTTCGGTCTTTTGCGCATGGGCGGCAGCGGCAACAACCAGCCCGAGGGCTGCGGCGATGAGGTGTTTTGCAATTTGCATGGAAGAACTCCGGGTCAGAAAAACGGCGAATATGCCGACGCGACAAGTCATCTTCATGACACATTGCTGATGCAAAATGCAGGCCAACCCGGTTGATTGTCTATTGCATATCGCAGATTGTAGACAATCTGCACTCTGCAACGTACCATTGCATCCCATGGCGACACCCTCCTCCAGCACCCGCACCACCATTGCACAGCTTCAGGGCAATTCGCTGCCCAAGCTGGTGCAAAACGAGATCGAACGCATGATTCTGGACGGCGCCCTGCTGCCCGGCGCCAAGCTCACCGAGGCCACGCTGGCCGACCAGTTGGGCGTATCGCGCGGGCCGGTGCGCGAGGCGTTTCGCCTGCTCGAAGAGGCGGGCCTGGTACGCACCGAGAAGAACCGCGGCGTGTTCGTGCGCGCCGTGCCGATCGAGGAGGCGCTGGAGATCTTCGAGGTGCGTGCCGTGATGGACCTGTACGTGGGCCGCAAGCTCGCGCAGACGGCCACCGCCACCGAGGTGCGCGAGCTGCGCCAGTTGGTCGATGCCATGGATCAGGCCGTCAAGGGCGGCAACGCGCAGGACTACCACCGCTTCAACCTGCAGTTCCACGACCGGCTGCTGGAGCTGGCGGGCAATGCCAAGCTGGTGGCCACCTACCGCAAGCTGGTCAACGAGCTGTCGCTGTTCCGCCGCCAGAACCTCACCGAGGAATCCATGGCCGTGTACTCGCGCGAGCACAAGGCCATCGTCAAGGCCCTTGCCGCGGGCGATGCCGAGGCCGCCGGCCAGGCCATGCACGACCATGTGATGAACAGCCGCGAGCGCACACGCCTGAACTACGAGGCCCGGCACGGCAATCCGCAGTTGGCTGCAGCCGCCGCCACCCCAGGTACCCGGCGCACCGTCGCGGCCTGACCCCATACGAGGAGCACGCCATGGCACTGACACTGGACGATATCGGCAAACTGTTCGCCCGCAAGGGCGGTGCGCAGTACAGCGGCGAGCCGGTCACGCAGCTTGAGCATGCACTGCAGTGCGCGCACCTGGCCGAGCAGTCCGGTGCCGACGACGAGCTGGTCACCGCCGCGCTGCTGCACGACCTGGGCCACCTGCTCAATGAGCAGGGCGAGTCGCCCACGCTGCGCGGCATCGACGACCTGCACCAGTTCTACGCCCTGCCCTTTCTGCGCGGCCTGTTTTCGGACCGGGTGCTGGACGCGATCCGCTGGCACGTGGATGCCAAGCGCTACCTGTGCGCCGTGCAGCCGCACTACCTGGCGGCGTTGTCCGAGGACTCCCGGCGCAGCCTGCAGTTGCAGGGCGGCGTGTTCACGCCCGAGCAGGCGCAGGAGTTCCTGAGCAGCCCCCACGCCCATGAGGCGGTGCGCGTGCGCCTGTGGGACGACCTGGCCAAGCAGACCGACTTCACCACCCCGCCCATGGCCCACTACCTGGCACGCGCACGCCGCTGCATGCTGGAAAGCACTCCCGCGTGACGCTGGCCGCGCCCGTGGTGGCGGCCGTGCTGTTCGGCGCGCTGCTGCACGCCAGCTGGAATGCGCTCATCAAGTCGGCCGCAGACAAGGAGCTCGACACCGCGCTGATCCACAGCCTGGGGGTCTTCATCGCCGCACCGCTGCTGCTGGCCACGGGGCTGCCGGCGGCCGCGGCCTGGCCGTACATCGCCGCCTCCAGCGTGATCCACATCGGCTACTACCTGGCGCTGGCGGGTGCCTACCGCCATGGCGACCTGGGCCTCACTTACCCCGTGATGCGCGGCTGCGCACCGCTGCTGGTGGCGCTGGGCAGCCACCAGTTGCTGGGCGAATCGCTGTCGCTCCTGGCCTGGGCCGGCGTGGCGGGCATCTGCGCGGGTGTGCTGCTGCTGGGGCTGTCGCGCGCCAGCGCGGCGCCGCAAGGGCAGCGCGGCCGGGCGCTGCGCTTCGCACTCGTGAATGCGCTCATTATCGCGGCCTACACCGTGATCGACGGCCTGGGCGTGCGCGCCGCAGGCGACGCGGGCGCCTATGTGGCGGCGCTGTTCCTGTTCGACGGCATTCCCTACCTGCTGGTGGTGCTGTACCAGCGCGGGCCGCGGGGGCGCCGCGCCGCACTGGCCTACATGGCCGGGCGCTGGCGCATTGCCAGCCTGGGCACGCTGGCCTCTTTGGGCAGCTATGCCATCGCCCTGTGGGCCATGACGCGCGCACCCGTGGCCGTGGTGGCAGCGCTGCGCGAGACCTCGGTGCTGTTCGCCGCACTGCTGGGCACGCTGTGGCTGCGCGAGCCGTTTGGCGCGGGCAAGGCCATGGGGGTATGCACCATCGTCGCCGGCATCATGGCGCTGCGGTTCGGCTAGCCAGGAGCAAGGACCCCACGGCCAGCAACGCCACCCACGACAGGTGCTTGCCCCGTGTGAAGTACAGGGGAAACACGGCGGACACCAGCGCGGTGACGCCGATGGCCAGCAACAGGTGATCCCGTGACAACGGTCCGTTGCCCAGCGACAGCACCACATAGGCCAGGCCCCACCACACAACCGTGAGGAGGTGCCACACGAAGCGCAGCGTGCCTGCGGTGAAGGCGGTGCTGCCCAGCAGCCGGGGCAGAACCTCCTCGCGCCTGAACAGGCGCATGAGCAGATAGCGCTCGCCCAGCACGGAATGGGCAAGCCCGGTCAACCAGATCAGGGCGGCGGCAGTTACAAGCATGGCGGACATCTCGATCTCGCAGGAAGCGCGGTGGATCATAGTTGCTTACGAAATCAGCCCCTGGCTTGAACCGAAGCGACATGCCACGCGCACATAATGCCGGCTAAGAGATGGATTGCATACCGTCGCGACCATTGCAACTAGGAGGAACGAGACCATGACCCAACACCCGACCCGCATGCGGCGCAAGGCCTGGCTGCTGTGCGTGCCGCTGATGCTTGCCCAGACGCACCCGGCGGTGCAGGCACAGCAGCCACCGGACCAGATCGTGGAGCTGCGCTCCAATGGCGGCTACACCTCGGCCCGCCTGGCGGACGACGTGACCCAGGTGGACCTGGCCGAGCAGGTGCAGGGCGCCTGCCGCTTCAACCGCAGCTGGGGCTATGACCTCACCAACCGCGAGCTGTGGACCAACGATGGCTGCGGCGGGCGTTTTCGCATCACGCGCAGCTATGCGCAGGGCGGCGGCAACAACAACAGCTCCAACAACGCCGGCGCCGCCGTGGCGGCCGTGGCAGCGATTGCCGGCATTGCGCTGCTGGCCAACCAGCACAACCGCGACGACGACCGCAGGCCCGGCTACCCGGACTATGGCAATGGCGGCGGTGGTGGCCGGGGCGGCGAGATCCGCGTGGACGGCCGCCTGTGCCTGGACGTGAGCAAGGGCAACTTCCGCCCCGGCAATGCGCTGCAGGTGTATGAATGCAACGGCACGGATTCGCAGCGCTTTCGCGTGGGCCGCGGCGGCGAGATCCGCGTGCGCGATTTCTGCCTGGACGTGGAGCGCGGCGACCCGCGCGACGGCGCCCGCGTGGTGCTGTGGTCCTGCTCGGGCTCGCGCAGCCAGCAATGGACGACGCGCGGCGGCCAGATCGTGAGCCAGCTCAATGGCAAGTGCCTGGACGTGGTGGACGGCCGCTTGCGGCCGGGCAACCCGACCATGGTGTATCAGTGCAACCGCAGCCCCAGCCAGCGCTGGTGGTTCTGAGAGCATGTGAAAAATCTCTTCTGGCGTCGTTGCTGCGTCTTGTCGTACTACCCGTACTGCCTGCGACGCAGCGCCTAGCCAGAACCGCTTCGCTGAGATTTTTCACACGCTCCAAAGCACATTGATGATTCTGGAACACAGCCCAAAGGACCACCCATGACACAGATGAGCCGAGCCATCCCCCTGCTCTGCGCCGCCGCCTGCGGCCTGGCGCTGGCGATGCCCGCCACCGCGCAGACGACCGCCAGCACGCCGGGCGCCGCCCCGCCTGCCAAGCCCGCCCCCGGTGCCCAGCAGCAACGCCCGGCCGGCAAGCGCTCGCTGGACGAGCGGCTGCAGGCCATCTGCGCTGCCGCCGACCGGGACCACGACGGCAATGTCTCGCTCGACGAGTTCCACCAGGACATCGTGCAGAGCTGGCACAGCCTGGGCCCGGACGCCAGCGGCCACGTGGTGCTGGCCGAACTGGCCCAGGTGCCCGGCATGGGCAAGGGCCGCACCAGGCGCCTGGCCGCCGCCGACAAGGACGGCGACGGCAAGCTGTCGTTCAAGGAGGTCGTGGAAACCCGCATGGCCTACTTCGACGCGGCCGATGCGGACAGCAACGACCTGCTGTCGGTGCCGGAGTGCGTGGCTTACGAGAAGCAGCGGCGCAAGAGCAAGCAGTAGACAGCCAAGGCCGCAGCGCCAGTGAACGGCGGGGCCTCAGGGTCCCGTTTTTCATGGCGAAACTCGCATGGCTCTGCCGCCAGATGAAAGCAACGCCCGTCACCCCCGCCCCGCGATCTCCGCCAACACCCATATCCCCCCCGGCCCGGACAACAAAGCGCAGCCCGCAAATGCCATGTAGCCCCATGGCACCGGACGCGGAGACCTCCATGCCCAAAACAGGCCTACCGCGAATGTCGCTGCAGCCAGGACAGCCGCACCGGCCCATAGCGAACCCGCTCCCATGCCGAGCAAGCCGCCCCACACCATGCCGGTCAGGCACAGCCCCAGCGCCGCGAAAGGCCTTGAGATGCGTTCCCCTCGGGGGCGCTCCCCGGCAACGGCAGCCGAAGAAACCGCAGCAGGTGTGGCGCCTGCAAAAGCATCGCCATGCCACAGCATTCCGATACTGAGTGCCAAAAGCACCATCCAAAGGCCCATGCCCCCGGTGAACCAGGAAATTTGCTGGGCAAGCACCACGGCAGCCAGCAAACCAGCGGCCAAGCAGACCACCAGGCGCCAATGGCACAAGGCAACCAACGCGGAGAAAAGGCCGACCAGCAGGTCCATGATCCAATACGTCTTTCAGGTGGTGGCCGTTGGCTTCAATAGGCTCCGCACCAGCGTCACCGCATCCCCGGCACTGTGCCAGAACGCTTCATCCCGCACCGGCACGCCCCAGGCCTGCAGATAGTCCAGCACCGCCTCGCGCTGCAGCCGGTCGCGCACCCGCCGGGCGGTGTAGGCATGGACCGCTTCAAAAGGGAGTGGCGCCCCCTCCTGGTAGAAGTCCCAGCGCGGCGAGTCCTGCATCGCGCGCACGGCGCGCTGCATGCGGTTGTCGGCATAGGTGATGAACTCGTTGATGGGCTCCTCGGCCGCCTGCGTGGTGCTGCGCACGGCCACGCCATCGTGGCCAAAGCGCTTGCAAGCGTACTCGAGCACGAAATAATCACCCGAACCGACGCTGGGCATGACGGCCGTGAGCCCCGGGCTGCAGGCAGGCGACCACAGCAGCAGCGGCAAGCCGCCAGGAGCCCTGCCATAGGGCTGCGCAGGAAATGCCAGCGCCGTTACCTCGGCCCGCGACGCCACCAGGGGTGGCAGGCTGGCGAACTGATCGATCAGCTCAGCCAGCGGCGCGCGCACCACGGACAGGTTGAAGAACGGGCGCTCGAGTACGTGGGTCATGGAAGGGCGGCGCGCGCGGCTTGCGCAAGGCCAGCGCGCGCCGCACCCTGGCACCAGCAAGCGCCGCCGATCACCGCGCCGCGGTCTGCTTCCACCAGTTGGGCGTGGCGGCCAGCACCTCGCCGCCCGCCTGGAGGCGGTTGGCCAGCTCCAGCGCGGCGCTGCCGGGGGCAGTGGCAATGAGGTACCAGTTGTCCGTGGTGCCCAGGCGCTGGGCCACCGTGAGTCCCTTGGCCTGCGCCCAGGCACGCACCTGGGCGTCGCTCCAGTCGGGCTTGAACTTCACGACCACGCCGCCGGGCAGGGCCATGAGCCGCCCTGCGGGGGATGTGCCTTCGCGGTAGACGGGGGAGACGTGCGTGTCGGCCGACCGGGCCATGGGCGCGGATGCAGGCTGCAAATGCACCAGGGGCGCGGGGCTGTTGCTGCCACTTGCTGCGATGCTGCGGGACTGCACACCGCCGGCCTCGGGGATGGGGGTGATGATGGCCACCTGGCTGGTGTCCAGCGTGATGGTGCGCTGGGCGCTGCCGTCGAAGTAATGGGCGGTGGTGGCGGCCAGGGCGCCCGTGGCGATGGCGCTGGCGGCCAGCGCCGCTGCGGCAAGGCGCAAGGGAGAGATGATGGTGATGCGCTTCATGGTGTGAGGCCTCGGCAGGTATGCGGTGGAATGGGGTGGCGTGCGTGCGGGCAGGTGTGCGGCGCTGTTGTTGTTGTTCAGCCCATCAGTAGCCATAGGCCTTGATGCTCCAGGCCGAGACGCTGCCGGTCTCGCCCGTGCGGCCATCGCGCACGGACAGGGTCCAGTTGCCGTCGGCGGCCTCGCCCATCAGGCGCACGATGCCGAAGGTGAAGCCCGATTCCAGCGCAGTGCCGCAGGTGACGGCGCCGCCCGCGGTGTCCTTGCAGTCATGCACCACCGACACGGTGCTGCGTGTGCCCGCGGGGCTGGTGAGCGTGATCTCCAGGTCGCCGACGTTGGTGTGGTTGGAGGTGATGGACAGGTCCACGAACTCCAGCTTGCCGATGCCGCTGCCCTGCAGCGTGAGGCTGCTGGTGGCTGCGGTGCCGTTGTCGGCAATGGCCAGCGGGCTGCCCAGCGTGGCGGCCTGCGTGGCGGTCTTCTGCGCGGGCAGCGGGGCCCAGCCGGGAGCGGCACGCACGGGGGCCAGCGCGTCGATGGCGCCGTAACCATACTCGTGGTTCACGTGCAGGCCGCCGCCGTTGGTCACCCAGCCGGCGTTGGCGGGGTCGGTCTTGCGCGCGGTGCGGGCGAAAATGGCGCGCACGTCGCGCCAGGTGAGTGCGGGGTTGGCCTCCAGCAGCAGCGCGGCCACACCGGCCGCCTGGGGTGTGGCGGCCGAGGTGCCGTTCATGCAGCGCGTGTAATTGGGGCTGCCGGTGATGTCCTCGGGCTTGTTGCCGTCGTTGTAGCCGGGCGCACCCGACACGTCGGTGGTGGTGGTGGTCTGCGTGCCGCAGAACTCCCCGCCATAGGCCGTGACCAGCACGTTGGAGCCGGGCTCGGAGTAGGAGGAGCGCTGGCCCTGGTCGTTGAGCGCACCGATGGCCAGCACGCCCTGGAAGTTGGCCTGGCCGTCGTAGTCCGAGCGGTCCTCGGGCGCGCCGTTGCCGGCCGCCCAGGTGTAGATGGCGACCTTGCCGCCGCGGCCGGTGGTGATGCCGGTGCGGATGGCGTCGCGCCACAGCTCGTCGGCCGGCGCCAGAAGGCCGTTGCTGTCGGCCGCGCCGTAGCTGTTGGTGTAGATGTGGTTGCTGGCCAGGTCCCTGTTCACGGCATCGGCGCCAAAGGCGCCGGTGGTGGCCGACAGCAGGTTGTAGCCCACCAGGCGCGCGTTGAAGGCCACGCCCGTCACGCCCAGGTTGTTGTTGCCGATGGCCGCAGCCAGGCCACCGCAGCTGGTGCCGTGCGAGCTGGTGGAGGACGAGGGGTCGCCATAGGCATTGGTGCGGTAGTCCCAGCTCTTGCCGGCCACCACGCGCAGGTCTTCGTGGAAGATATCGAGGCCGTCGTCGACCACCGCGATCTGCACGCCCGTGCCGGTGGAAAGCTGCCAGGCCTTGCCCACGTTGAGGTCCTCGCCAGCCAGGGCGGCGGGGCCGCCGGCGCCGCTCTGGCCGGTATTGCGCAGGTGCCACTGGCGGCTGAACAGGGGGTCGTTGGGTACCAGGGCTGCCAGCGGCGCGGCGCCCGCCACGCTGACCAGGCCGCCCAGGGTCACGACCACGTCGTAGAAGGTCTGGCCGCCCACCGTGAGCGATGCGATGGTGATCTGCCCGTTGGAGGGGTTGAAGCTGTCGTAGGTGCGGTTGGGCCCCGTGGCGCTGAAGCCCACCACACCGGCGATGTTGATGACGACATTCTCGTAGCGATTGTCCCCCACCACCAGGCTGCCGATGCGCAGCTCGGTGGGGCGGTCTGGCGACCAGGTGGTGGCCGCCCCGGCGAGGCCGCAGGCAGCGGCCCACAAGGCACAGGCGAGCGCCAGGCGCGCAGGCCTGGGAATGGATCGTGAACGCATGGAAACACCCCTTTTTTGGATTTTGGACTCATGGCGGCGGCGCCCGAATTGCGTTGGCCGCAGCGCGATTATCGAAACCGCCCCCGCTTTGCGCCAGCGAAATATGGCTGAGCGGTCATCCGCCCCACGGCATGGGGCCCCGCGCGGCATGCCTTGCGTGCGCACATCTTCAAGTCAATAATATTGACCGAAGCCAGCCAGCCTGCGACCCACACCGCCTCCGGCCCCACCGGCCTGCAGATCCTGCAAGCCATGCAGGCCGGCCGCATCCCGCCCTCGGGCATTGCCACCACCATGCCGATGCGGCTGACCACGGTGGAGCGCGGCCACCTGCCTGGATGGCGCGGCCGCGCTGGCCCTGCTCTCGGCCTTGGGCCAGGGTGCGCAGTATTCGACCGTGGACCTGAACGTGAAGTACGTGCGGCCCCTGGCCGAGGGCGCGGCCTACACCGCCATAGGCCGGCTGGTGGAGCAGACGCGCAGCCTGGGCATCTGCAGTGCGGAGATCCGCGGGGCGGATGGCAAGCTGCATGCCATGGCATCGGCCACGCTGATGATCAAGGCGGGTTGACCTGAAGTGCTCAGAGGCTGAGCGTTTTTTGGCGGCCGTGTCCGAATGGCGCGTCAAAACGCAATGGATCTAGGCGCAAAGCACAGCCATAGCTCGGGCTATGGCGAGCATTTGTAACGACGAGCCGGGGTGTTTTGGCGTGCAAGGCGGGCACGGATGAAAGACTATCAGCCTCTCAGGCCATGCGCGCCAAGGCAGTCATCACCTCGGTCCACGCCGCCTGCCCGCTGGCGGGCACGCTGCGCATCGCGGCTTCCATCGCCTCGCGTTCATGGCGCGATGCAGTCGCCTCCACCTCGCGGCCGCGCTCGGTGAGCGACAGGCGCTTGGTGCGATGCTGCACCGGGTCGCGCTGCGCAACGAGGTAGCCCTCGTCCTGCAGGAACTTGAGCGGCCGGTGCAGCGCCTGCTTGCTCACGCCCAGGAGCTCGACGAGCTGCCCGACCGAGATACCCTCGGCCCGCGCCACCGCGTACAGCAGCCGGTGGTGCACGCGCGAGAGGCCCTTCCCGGCCAGGAATTCATCGGCCTTGACCACCAGCCCGCGGAAGGCGAAGTGCATGAGCAGCAGCGCCCCATCCAGCGGCTGCAGTGGGCGCATGCCGGCATTGGCGGCGCGCGGCAGGTCGAAGGCGGGGTGGTCGGCGGGCGGGAGGACGGCGTGCGGGTCGGCCGCGGCACGGGGGTTGGACTGGCGGGGCATGTGCGCAGTCTACCGACGGGCCGCAACTGCGGGAATGGCTCAAGGACAGAAGACGTCAGCCCAGCACATCGGCACTGCGGCCCCGCAGCCGCTGGACGATGAAGTACAAGCCATGGGCCGCCATGCAAAGCCAGCACGAGACCATGAGGCGCAGCACGAAAACGGCGTGAAAGCCGCCCCAGCCCGGGAAGTCCACGCGCAGATTCATTTCACTCGCCGCCCAGTGCACCAGAGCCTGCGCCAGCGGAAACATGATCAAGGCGGCGACGGCGGTGTGTTTGAGAAAGCTTTTCACTGCATGGCGACGGTGATTGACGGCAATACCGCCCCAGGCGGTACGATGCCCATCCGCCTTCAAACCCAGGAGCACCCCCGCATGAGCCAGCCCGCCCCGGCCCCCTCGCAAGCCCCGCTGCCCGTGCTCTACGGCCACCCCTTCTCGTCGTACACGCAGAAGGTGCTGATCGCGCTGTACGAAAACGCCACGCCTTTCGAGTTTCGCGTGCTGGGGCCCGATGCGCCGCAGCATGCGGCACAGTGGCAGGCCAAGTGGCCGCTGCGCCAGTTTCCGCTGCTGGTGGATGGGGCGCGCGATGTGGTGGAGACCAGCATCATCATCGAATACCTGCAGATCAAGTATCCGGGCCCCGTGCGGCTGATCCCAAGCGACCCGGTGGAGGCGCTGGACGTGCGCTTCATGGACCGCTTTTTCGACCTGCATGTGATGAACGCCATGCAGCTGGCGGTGAACGGCGCGCTCACGGGCGATGCAATCAAGCGCAAGGATGGCATGGCCCTGGCCGTGGAAAAGCTCGACCGCGCCTACGCCTGGCTCGAAGGCCGGTTGGCCGGCAGCACCTGGGCCTGCGGCGAGCATTTCACCTTGGCCGACTGCGCAGCGGCGCCCTCGCTGTTCTATGCGGACTGGACGCACCCGATTCCCGAAACCTGCCCAGTGCTGCGAGCCTACCGTGCGCGGCTGCTGGCGCGCCCTTCATTCGCGCGTGCGGTGGAAGAGGCGCGGTACTTCCGGCCGCATTTTCCGCTGGGCGCGCCGGACCGCGATTGACCCGGCTCTTGCCTGGTGACGCTGCGCAGCAGCCGCCGCACCGACAAGGCCCCTGTCCAATGGGGCAATGGCTGGCCCACCCTGACAACCGAGCCGCTTAGGGGGTTCGGCACAGAGGTGATGGCCGCGATCCAGGCACCGGGCCTGAGCGTCTACGGGCTGCTTGCGGGCCGCGCTCGGAGAACAGGCGTCAGCGCCCCCGCCCCAGCCACAGCGCCATAGGCAGCGCCAGCAACTCGGCCACAAAGCCCACCGGCGCCCAGAAGGTCTGCCAGCCCAGGATGCGGATGTCGCGCAGCCCCAAGGACCGCGCCGTTTCTGCAGGCGCATACACCAGCAGTACCGCTGCCAGGGAAATGCCGAACACCACCAGCAGGCTGGCCGCCCGCCAGGGGCGCAGGCCCATGCGGGCCCCGAAGCGGGCATGCACGGCATACAGCACCAGCAGGCCCAGCGCCAGCGCGGGCGCCAGCAGCCACAGGCCCAGGGCGATGAGTTCGGTGGGGTGGATGATCATGCGGCAGCCCGCACACGGGCTTGCCGCCGGCACACCGAGGGTGCACGGCGGCTAGAACGCATCCTTGTACATCTCGGTCGCCAGCTCCAGTGCCAGCGCCTTGCCGCCCACGGCGCTGAGCACGTTGACCATGTCCTCCGAAGTGTCGGTGTAGAACCAGTCGATGGTGAAGCGCAGGGAGCGGCCCAGTTGCTGCTCGCCCGCCACCATGGGGGGCTGGCCCAGGGTGCGCAGCTGCATGTTCTCGCCCAGGCGCGACTGCTCGCGCACCCACCACGAGAGGAACTCGGCCGCACGCAGACCGGCCTCGTTGCGCTGGATGCGGAATTCCAGCGACAGCAGCACTTCGTTCGCCAGCGCGCCATTGGAGCGGCGCAGTGCGGCGATCGGCAGGTCGGCATGCGGGCCGTTGGGCAGCGACAGGTCGGCCAGCGCCACGTCGGGCAGGTAGCTGTTGTCCAGCTGTGCCTGGGTCACGCCCGGTATGGCCGTCAGCGCGGCGATCAGGCGTACCACCTCCGCCGGGGCGTCGTGGTCCTGCCCTGCGGGCCCCCCATCGTCGGCGAGGTGCGCGGGTTGCGTGGTTTCCGCGTACCCGCTCAGATCCGCAGGTTGGGTGGTTTCAACAAGGTCGTGGGGGTCGATGGGCTCGGTCATCGCAAAGTCTGCTGGGTAAGGAAAAAGTACAGGGCGTATTGTCTTGTCAACCCGGTTGGCGGCGGCCCACGGCCTTCAGCCGCCCCACTCCTGCGCCTCGATGCCAAAGGCATCGGCCGCAAAGGCCTGGGCCTCGCCCTGCGTAGCACCCCCGTGGTCGGCGGCGGCCAGGCGGCCATCGAGCGAGGCATAGGCCAGCAGCACGCCCCGGCCCTCTTCGCCGCTGATCTCGAAGCGCAGGTCCGCATCCTCGGCGCCGGGCGTGCCCTCGTCTGCGCCGGACCAACTGCCATCGGGGTTGACGGAGACCAGCAGGGTGCGGCGGGGAATGGCGGCAAGAATGGGCATGGGCTTCGGTAGTCGATGGGGCCGGAGTCTACCTTGCGGCGCCGGCCACCGGCCGCCCCAGGCAGCCCCAGGCAGCCCCAGGCAGCCCGGCCGTGGCTCAACCGCCCGTGGCCGACGACTCGATGTCCTGCACGATGGCGTCCACATACGGGTCATGCAGGCCGCGTTCGTGCAGCGCCTGGTGCAGCGACAGCACGTAGTCGATGTTGGGCCCGAACGCGCCCTTGGCCACCGCCACCAGGCGGGCGACTGTCTGGGCACAGGCGTCGTGCTCGTGCTGGGGGTGCTCGGGGTTGGCCACAAAGGTGATGGCCGTGACGCTGCGCCCATCCTCCAATTGCACCGCCTGCCAGCGGGGCAGGTAGCCACCGCCGGTCATCTCGCGCGTCCAGAGCATGCGCACCTCGTCCTGCGCCTCGGCATCGGGCAGCTGCAGCGCCACGCCCTGCACGAAGCCGCCCGGCATGAGCGACAGCACCCGCCCCGGCCGCTCGGGGCTGCCCCGGCCCGAAATGGAACGCAGGCAAAAACTGCGGTGCCAGCCGTGCAGCGTGGCCGTGTGCTGTTGCGTGAAGGGCATCAGCGGGTTCCAGATCAGCGAGCCGTAGCCAAACACCCAGGTGGGCCCCTGCGGCCGGCTGGCCCAGGTCTCGGCAAAAGAGGCGTCTATGCGCTCGTTGGACCAGGCCGAGCCCTCGGGCATGGCCATGCGGCTGCGCAGCGTGCCGTTGCGCAGGTTCTCGCGGGTCAGGATGGTCATCTTTTGTTAACACTGCCCAAGGTGGTGGCCCAAGTTTGCCATGGCAAGCGCATTTGCACGCCAAGCCCCCCGGCGCAACCGGCAACCGGCTGCGCCCCTACGGCCTACGTGAATGGCCAGCAGGAGGACAGCGAGGTACCGCCGCAGCACTTGGCATTGCGCAGGGTGAACAGCGGGCAGGGTTCGTTCAGGGGCTCGCTACCAGGCGCCTGCGGCTCGCTGGCCATCAGGGCCTGCCAGGACGCAGCACAGGCCACCAACCTGCGCCGCAACAGCCTCAAGCCTACCAGCAGGCCACAGCGCTCGATGGCACGCCTCGCAAACTGCGAGCACGATGCATGCCCGGTGCGCGCGCGGTGGGCACAGCAAAAGCCCTTGTATGGGGAAACATAGCGCTGGTAGACACCAATGGCCGCCACTGCGGCCAATGCCGCAGGCGTTGGGCGGCTGAACACCAAGGTGCTGCGCATGAAGGCGAACATGCGGCACATGGTAACGCGTCGGCTCGGCCCACCCAGCGACCATACCAACGGATACCTTTCGACTCTCCGGTGCGCAGGTGCCACTGGCGCATGCACAGATAATCACAGGGCTCGTCGGCAGCAGGCAAGCAAACCATGCGGGCTACCCGTACCCCGGCCGACGCTGCCTCATTCTGTTCTCCCAATACCCGACCCGTTCTTCATGCCCCAGGCCCTACGCAACACCTTCCTCACGCTGCGCGACCTGATCGTCTCGGCCGGCCCGCTGGCGTTTCTGGCTGTGGGCCTGCTGATTGGCGCCTACTGGTGGCTCAACCCCAATCCGCCCAAGACCGTCACGCTGGCCACCGGCCCCGCGCAGAGCGCGTACGAAGAGTTCGGCAAGCGCTACCAGAAGGCGCTGGCGGCCGATGGCATCGAGGTGGTGCTCAAGCCCAGTGCGGGCTCATCGCACAATTTGCAGCTGCTGCGCGATGGCGAGGCCGACCTGGCCTTTGTGCAGGGCGGCACGGCCGAGCTGCTGCCCGATGACCCGGACAACCTGGCGTCGCTGGGCAGCCTGTTCGTGGAGCCGATCTGGCTGTTCTACCGCGCCGACTCGGCCCTGCGCGTGAACGCTGCGGGCCGGCTGGACAGCCTGCGCCAGCTGCGCGGCCTGCGCGTGAACGTGGGGTCCGAAGGCAGCGGCGTGCCGCGCCTGATGGAGCAGCTGCTGGAGGCCAACCGCGTGGAGCCCAAACAGGTGCGCCTGTCGCAGCTGGAGCAGACGCCGGCCGCCGTGGCTTTTCTCGACGGCAAGCTCGATGCCCTGGTGTTCGCCTCGGCCCCCGAATCGCTGATGGTGCAGATGCTGCTGCAGACCCCCGGCGTGCACCTGATGGACTTTGCCCAGCACGAGGCCTACGCGCGGCGCTTTCCGTATCTGACGCCCGTGACCCTGCCGCGCGGCGTGGTGGACCTGGCCAGCAACATCCCGCCGCTGGACGCGCGCCTGGTGGCCACCACCACCTCGCTGCTGGCCCGCGACGGCACCCACCCTGCCCTGCTCACGCTGTTTGCACAGAACGCGCAAAAGCTGCACGGCGGCGCCAGTTGGTTCAACCGCGCGCGCGAGTTCCCCAGCACCCGCCACAGCGAGCTGCCCATCGCCAAGGAGGGCGAACGCGCCATCAACGAGCCCGTGCCCATGATGCAGCGCTATCTGCCGTTCTGGATCGCCAACCTCATCGACCGCATGTGGCTGGTGATGGGCCTGTTGATCGCCGTGCTGCTGCCCCTGTCGCGCATCGTGCCGCCGCTGTACCAGTTCCGCGTGCGCTCGCGCGTGTTCCGCTGGTATGGGCGCCTGCGCGAGATCGAGGACCGGCTGGAGACCACCAACCCCGCCGGCCATGCCGACACGATGCTCAAGGACCTGGATGCGCTGGAGGCGCAGGTCGAGAAGATCAGCGTGCCGCTGTCGTATGCGGACGAGCTGTATGCGCTGCGCAACCATATCCAGATGGTGCGCAGGAAGTTGATGCGGGTGCAGGCGGGGGGTGGGGTGGAGGAAGTGCCTGCGGCGCCCCAACCTGCAGAGCAGGCGGGCTGACAGAAGATGCCCGACCAGGCAACCATCGCCCATGTGGAGGGAGCGCTGCCGCTATCGACCCCGTTCCACCTTCGAATAGATTTCTCCGGTGGCCTTGTTGATCACAGCGACCATGTCGAGCTTGCCGTAAAGCGCGAAGTAGTTGTCGGTTTCGTCGATCGGATCGCTGCGCGTGGGACTTGTGCGCTCCTGGTACGTCACTACCCACGGCGCGGCGAGCGATGCGACATACAGACAGCCAATGTCCTTTTCCAGCGACCGGGCCATATCCCTCGGCATCTTCACGGACTGCCGGTAGTAGTAGAAGTCGTGCAGATAGCCCGAGAGCACGGAAGAGCTGGCACCCCGCGCCAAGGCCGACGACGGCTCATTGCCAGGGATTCCCGAGAGCACCAGGGCATAGTTGTCACTGGTATTTCGCAAGACCTTGGTGATGGCGCCATAGGCATTGCTGGCCTCGTACGAATCGGTTTTTTCATTCGCCTTGCCCAGCGTCACCCGACGCAGATTCAGCGCCTCGGGCTTGCTATGGGAGCCGTCGATATCGCTTTTCACGGGCGCGGCAAGCGCTTTGACTTCGTACGTCTCATAGGCAATGTTGTAGTCCAGAATGCAGCGGCCGATGATGGGAATAGTTCCGAGCCCTCCCATTCGAGCAGCAAGCGCAGCGTCGTAGGCGCTGCGTTCGTCCAGGCTGGAAAACTTGTCGGGCTTGCCAGGGACCGACACCAGTTGCTCCACCACCCAGTCGTAAACCTTCCTGGGTTCATTTTGAACGTATTGAAGAACAGGGGCTGCGGGGTCAAAAAACACCGGCGCAAAAGGCTTTGGCATGGCTGCGGGTGGCGCAACCGGGGCTTCTGCGCGAGCCTCCACCGGAGCAGCAGGCTCAGCCACTTTCTCAGCAGGCTTTGGCACGGCCTTCACGGCTTTCTTGGCGGGTGGCTGACTTTGGGCAAAAGCAGAAACGGACAATAGCGCAGACAGTAAAAGCAGCGCCGCATTGCATTGACGCGAGCGCGTGGCAGTATTGAATTTCATCGATGGTTTCAAGATCAAAATTGACGGGAGCTGCTGCTTCGGATGCGGTGCCTCAGTGCATTGAGATGCTACCTCGGCAGGGTTTTCTGACACTCTCCCGGCTTCGTCATCATATCGGCCATGCACAGCATTTATTTCAGGCGCCTGCTGCTTGGCAGCCCTTGCCACCACGTCCAAACGATCCCAACTCCACCCAGGGCCAAAAGAAAGCCGGCTGCAGTCTGACTGTAAAACCACACAGCGTACCCAGCACTGCCCCGATCATGGAATGACGCGATCCAAAGCGTTTGCATGGCCCACGAAAAGAAGAAAAGGCTTGCAGCGATGCACCCCAGCAACGCTGCGAGAAATCTAAAGTCCCGTTGCGTCATGATTGCCAATCAAGTGCATGAATTCATCTCGAACAGGCCGCCAAGCGAGCCCCGCGTAGCATCCGCGAATGGACTCTGGCAGACACATGCGGGCTAGCGAGAGGTGCATGCCTGAAACGAGCCGAACTTTTCACGGGTCTCCGCCAGAAAATCCTTGCGCCAGGTCTCGGTCAAGCTGGCCTTGAGTTTTTCAAGAAGCGCGCTGGTGGTGTTGCAGTTGTGCAGCAAGGCGATGACTGCCGCGCGAAACCGGCTCTCTGCAATGTTCTCTGCCAAGCTCTCCAGCAGTGACATGTCGGCAGCACTGCCCGCGATGCCGAGCACCAGCATGGCCTGGTTTGCGACCTGCGTGTCGTTGGAGGAAATCAAGCCACGCGCGTACTGGGCGAAAGCGGCTTTGTCCAACCCCTGGTACCCGTTCTTTTCCTGCTGTGCGAGCACATCCGCGATTTCGAGCCGAATCCGCGGGTGGTTCAGGAAATTCTTATCGACTCCGTGCAAGTCCGTCCCATTCCAGAAGTCGATAAAGATGGGCGTCAAATGGCCTGCATACCGAGCACCTTTGACATCATTCATGGTTCGGACAACGCGATCGAAATCCTGGGATCGAAGATCGTCCAGCAAGCGCGCTTCGCTGATGCTGGACGCCGTTGGCGCGTGACTGGGGTCTGACACCGATGCGGTCCGGGCGGGAGCCGCAGGTGTGTGTTTGCTCGGTGCCGCGGTGTCGGATTGATCACAGCCATATAGCGCGCAAAGCGCAATAACAAGCATGCCGAGCAGTAGTTTTTTCATACGTATTGGCGATCAACGGGCCGCTACACAATGACCAAAAGCACATGACCCCAAAATAGATTCGCAATTCCAATCTGCGTTGGCTTATTTTATTTCAGCCAGTCCGCTGCGCCCCAGATAGGCAGCAAGCTCCTCAAGATCGAACGATCCATCCGCCTCTGTTTCTCTTTTCAATTGCGGGATCCCGACGGTCAGCAGCAGATGGTGAAATCGCTCTTTCAAGCGATCCTTGCGAATTTCATCCAGACAAACGACGTGCGCTGCTTTCAAGACAGAACATACCGCACCATACAGAATCCAGTCCAGTTGGATCAACAGCCTGCTGCCCGAGGCCTCAGCGGCAGGCGCTATTTGCGAGTCATAGAATTGCTCGATGAACTCCATGTCAATCTTGTTGCTGCCTAGGCCATGTGCGGACGCCATGGCTCTCAGCCATATCGCATAAAGCTGCTCCAAAAGCTCTTCGAAATGAGAGTTCATTCCGTCGCCTGGGCTATTCATGTTTGCTGCGCCCATTAACGAGATGAGCAACGATTCGAAACCCCACATATCCAACGAATGCACCAATTGCCAGGCCTACTCTTAAATCCAAAAAATTATGCTCTCTTACGGGGATCAGCCAAGCCATGGCTGCGGCCCCAACCAGCGCACCACCGACCATAAACAGGGCAGCAGCAATGTTCCTTGAATTGCGATTCACGATGGCTTTCATAGAATATTTTTACAAAATATCCCGAACTATATCTCGACGCTGAAGGCATTTCAGCACTGGAAAGGCGACCAAGCCAGTCAAGGCAAATGACACACCAGATAGAAGTGGCACGATAAAAGTCATTATTATATCCAGCCAAATATAAGACTCTGAATGATCGAAGCCGCCCCAAATGGCTTGTATACCATAGAGCACTGGCATCAGTGCCAGCGTTCCGATGAATCCAATGCAGAACTGAAGCTGGCGCAATAAAGAGAGCGATTTCAAGGGACCTCACCAACGGGATTTTTCATGTTTTGGACAGAATCCTCCCGTCTTGCGCAAGCGGATCGGAGGTTGATTGCGCCAGTGTCCTCCAGCAAGGCCACAGGTGCAAGGAAGGCATTCGGCTGCACCGCAACCCAGTTGGGCGATTGACAGTGACGCCGGAGCCAACGGCGCCGCAATCGACCCGCCAAGTGCGCAGCGCAACCATATCCAGATGGTGCGCAAGAAGTTGGTGCGGGTGCAGGCGGGGGATGCGCCGGTGCCAGACCCTGCCGCATTGGTCTCCGACAAGGTGCAGTCCGCCAGCTGATGGGCTTGGCGGCCCCTCTCCTGCCGACAATGCGTTGGCGGGCGAAGCCGGCCGGGACCGGCCGGCGGGAGGTCACCCCGGCACACCCAAGGCATTGTCGATGCCATTGCTGCGCAGCCAGACCGGGTCGGTCTTCCACAGGTGCTCGCGGCCTACATAGGCCTCGTCTTCGCGCAGTTCCGCACCGCTGCCTTCGCGCCAGTTCAGGTGGCCCAGGTGCATGAACCAGGTCTGCACACGCGGGGCCTGCACTCGGCCCTGCACGCAGGCATAGCTGCGGCCCTCGTAGTCGGCCCTGTCCGGGTCGTCATGGCTGGCCGTGGCCAGCACAGCGCGCGAAGCAACCAGGTCGCCCGTGATCCAGGCCAGGTCGCCCTGCCAGAACTCGAACGCGCCGCAGCGCACGCTGCCGAACACGAACAGCGCCTGGCAGCCGCGTGTGTCGATGCGCGGCGCCTGCAGGTCGCCGTTGACGACCACGGTGCAGGCACGCTCCAGCAGCTCCTCCAGGGGCGTGGCGGTGCCGTCCATGTGGCCGCGCCGCTTGGCGCCAGCGGCCATGGCGTCGAAGGGCTCGTCCAGGCGGGTGTCGCCATCGAACACCAAGGCCATCAGCGGGCCGTCCGCATGGGGCGAACCGAACGGGTGGACCATCGTGTCTTGCATCGCATCGAAGCGGCCATCGCGATGGAACAACGCCTCCAGGCCAAACTCGGCGATGGCTGTGCTCAGGGGGATGAGGCGGTGGTGTGCGGGGATCATGGGGCACCTGGCAAAACAACTGGTCGAGTGGATTGGGTTGGGTTTCAGCGCTGATCGTCGCTGGCTTGGATCAAGCATGTGTTGTAGCGCACCCCCTGGGCGGGCAGAGCCTCCAGCGCCTGCGCCCGGGCACCGTTTCGTGAAATAGTCGCCTGTTCCACGCTTGGGGACATGGCGCCCCCTGATGGTGAAGGCACCCGATGCGCGCGCCATGGCTACGCCTGCGCGAGATCGAGGATGCCCTGGAAACAGGCCCTGCCAGCACCCGAGATATTCAAGGAGATGGATGCGCAGCTAAACCCACTTTCCTCTCGCCTTCGACAACTTCGGAAAGCCAGACTCTTTGGCTCGTTGAATAGCCCGATCAATCTCAGTGGGCAGAGCCAGTAGATCAACTATCACTTCGCCTATCTCGCTAGCCTCATGGGCCTTAGCATTTTTTGCAAATCACTCCACCGACTTATTGCGGCGCACAATTAAGGACCAAACAAGTAGTACAAAAAAAGACAAAAGACCAATCATCAAATCAAAGCTCTTTCCCAAAATAATATCCATAGCCCACGGAAAATCAACAAAGAAAAAAGAAAAAATAACAAGAAATGAATAAAAAAACAAAGAAAATAATGAAAATAATGAGATTCCAATAAAATTGAATTTTACAACACCCCTCAAAGCACTTAAAACAACAACCCCAAAAATAGGAATTATTGTCATAAAAAGTATCACAATCGCAGCAAAAAATTTATCCATCGCCCCCAGCAATAGCCCATCGCGATATATCCACCAATTAACAGCCACCAAGCCCGCACCAAAAGCTTCAAGCAAAAGAATTGCCAACAACACGCCTTGCGCAGTCGATGCCACTAAACTCCATTTTTTATTCATCAAAAGCCACCCTCTATTTTATCATGATGTAATTCGTAAAAACATCCAAAATAACATTCGTCAACGTACATTTAGCCTTACAGTTCGCAACTCGGCGCAGTCTATCCCCATCAAGAATATCCTGTCTTTCGGGGTCGCCGCAGGCTTTAACTGAATCACCTTGTGTAAGTTCACAAGTTCTTTCACACTGTTTAACAGCGGACAGAGTGGAGTACGCTCCAACTCCTGTGCCTACGATTCCAACAACCGCAACTACTGGGAAAAGGCCTTGAGGGTCCATGCTCAGAAGCGGGTTGCCTCCCACATACCCAAACCGATTGAACCCACCATCCAGCCCAATCGGATCGGCCTGCGTGTACCGCCCCCGCTCCGCACTGTAGCTCCTGAAGTAGTTGTAGTGCCTAACCCTGGATCCGGCAGTTGACCGCGCCAGTGTCCTCTGGGCAGGCCATGCATGCAAGCGATCTATGGGTACGCCGGGCACCCCGGTTGGGCGATTGACAAGGCGCTATGCACCCGACGGCACCGCGCTCGCCGCAGGCTGCGTTGCTCGTCCTTGCGCACAACGGTGCGCCGCGTCCTCACGCCTTGCCTGGCACGCCGATCACGGCACCCTCGGGCGCATTCAACTGCCGCATCCAGGGTCGCTCTCTTTGTCGTAGTACTGCCCCGGGTAGCGCAGGTTGAAGGTCACCTCGGGGATGGTGGTGCTGCCCGTGGTGGGACTGGTGGTTGTGTCGGTGAAACGTTTGGGGCTCAGGGGGCTGTTCGTCGCCAAAGGCGCCGTAGGTAGGCCCATTGCCAAGCTAACTAATCGTCTGGGGGCAAAAGGCAAGACCTGCCCCTCCACCCATCGTGCGGGTGCAGGCGGGGGGGTGTGGCAGAGGAAGCGCCTGCAGCGCAGCCTACGGGGCAAGCGGGGTGAATTCTGCAGGGGAGACAGGGCAGTTTGACATTGCTTGATGGCCGAGAATGCTATTGCCCCCTCGGTTCCCCAGCTATAAAAGCTCCCTTTTACACTGATTCAAGGAAAATTGGGGCCTAAAATTCTCAAAATCAGAAAATGGTGCCCACACCGAAACAGAGCCAGGAGATACTCCAGAGCAAACATAAATTTCGTCACCCCCCTCATCCAAAAAGACGATCCCCGTATGAACAACAACTTCATTATCCTCATAAACCACTCGCTCTATTTTTCGAACATTAAATGTCGAAGCGAAATTATGCCCCCCTTCAAGAACAAGCGTGCCCTTAGCAATTTTTGCGGAAATATTTAGGCTACCGACCTCATCCCATCCCACCACGACACTACAAGCCGAGGAAAACTCAAAAGCCACACCATTGTCAAATAGAAAAATCAACTGCCAAGCAGAATGCAGAGTATGACCCTCCGGCAACCAATAAGACAACAATCTTGCACCATTAAGGGAACTCCATAGATCATTAAAATAGCCTTCCAGTTGAAATTTATACACCTTCTTTCCTGCCGAATTTAGCTCAGGGATAATGTAGGGTTTCATGAGGTCTACTTCCATTTGCCGGTATGCCAATACTCTGTCCGCCACCGCTATTGCTTGGCCGACCAAATATACCATTATCCCCTACCAAACTTCCCGGTGGAGCCTTGTCTCCAGGCCGCCAAGGACGCGCTCCTCCAGTCAAAACATCCAAATCATGAAGAAAGTCCCCGTTTCCGCCACGATCCGGCCGAAGAGGTCCACTGGTATGTTTCCCCCCACCTCGATTAGGTCCTGCTCGCGGGTCACTCTGATCTCCGACTAGATCATTCGGCAGAGGAGGTGCTGATCCCCCTCCCTGACTAAGCATCCAATTCCAGCCATCTTTGACGACATCTACGCATTGCTTCGCCATCTCCTCGCAAGCTTTTGGATTTGCCGCGCAAAAGAGAATTGGCCAGATGACCCAGGTCCGCGGGTCTCTCCTTGAAATTTGGAGCCCCCGAGGGTCTGAATATTTGAGCGAATTTCCATTCACATACCCAAACCGATTGAACCCACCATCCAACCCAATCGGATCCGCCTGCGTATACCGCCCCCACTCCGCACTGCAGCTCCTGAAGTAGTTGTAGTGCCAAACCCTTGATCCGGCAGTTGACCGCGCCAGTGTCCTCCGGACAGGCCACGCATGCAAGCGATCTATGGAGCCGCCGGGCACGCCGGTTGGGCGATTGACAAGGCGCTATGCACCCGATGGCACCGCGCTCGCCGCGCCATGCGGCGTTGCTCGTCCTTGCGCACAACAGTGCGCGGCGTCCTCACGCCTTGCCTGGCACGGCGATCACGATACCCTTGGGCGCATTCAGCTGCCGCATCCAGGGTCGCTCTCTTTGTCGTAGTGCTGCCCCGGGTAGCGCAAAATTCACCTCGGGGATGGAGGTGGTGCCCGTAGTGGGGCCTGGTGGTTGCGTCTGTGAAGCGGTCGATTCCAGCGTGGGCTGTGTTCGTCGCAGAAGGCGCTGTTGGCCCATTGGCAGACCATTGGACCCTCTAAAGGTAGATGGCCCCTGGAAAATCGATTCGCAATAGTCTTGAACTTTCAGAACCTCCGCAAAATCATGGGCGATGCGTTCTTTCGCGGGGTCGAGTCGCACGAGGCGGCAGCGCCGGTGTGGGCGCAGCACAATGATGATTCGATATGAGGCAGCGCGGCGCCTCGCCTTGCGCACTGCTCAGAGCGCGCAAGCCGCCCGATGAACTCCCGCGCCTGCGCCGGCCTGGTGATCTCGACCCACTGCAGGTGGGCATAGGCCGGGTCGCGCCGCAGCCCCGCAAACTTGACCCGGTTGCGCGCAAAGGTCGAGAACGAGCACCACAGAACCGAGTCGCGCCCCGGCCTGGGGGCTGAATGCAAGGCCCTTGCCGGCGCGCCACCTGTCGTTGCGCTCCTTGCGTGAGCAAGGGCACACGCTGCGTCACGCGCCTGGACTGGCACGCCGGCAAGGGCCTTCGCGACCCCGAAAACAGTGTGAACAGGCCCTACTCGGAAGGTGGGGGTGATCACCGTCACGCATGACCTGTGCCGCTTGCTGCAGCCAGCATGCCGCATGGTGTATCTTCAAAGATTCGCGCACTGCACCGCCCGCAACACTTTGTGACACCCTGGGCATGCTACCCCTGAAGTCCCATTGAACGACACCACATTTTCTTTCCCTTCGCCAAGCCGGCCTGCGGTTGATCGCAGCGGCGCCCCTGCCCTGTTGTCCGTGGTCTGCCCCATGTTCAACGAAGAGGCCACGCTGGACCTGTTTTTTGCGCAGTTGCTGCCGGTGCTGGCGCAGACGAACATGGCCTTCGAGATCGTGTGCGTGAACGATGGCAGCCGCGACGGCACGCTGGCGCGGCTGCAGGCGCTCACCGCCACGGTGCCCGGGCTGCGGGTGATCGACCTGTCGCGCAACTTCGGCAAGGAGGCGGCGCTGACCGCGGGCATCGACCATGCGCGGGGCGCGGCGGTGGTGCCCATCGATGCGGACCTGCAAGACCCGCCCGAGCTCATCCTGGAGATGGTGCGCCTGTGGCAGCAGGGCTTTGACGTGGTGCTGGCCCAGCGCACGGACCGCAGCGCCGACCATGTGCTCAAGCGCAAGACGTCGGAGTGGTTCTACCGCCTGCACAACCGCATTTCCGACTCGCCGATACCACCCAACGTGGGGGATTTTCGGCTGATGGACCGCCAGGTGGTGGTTGCGCTCTAGGGCCTGCCGGAGCGGCGCCGTTTCATGAAGGGCCTGTTCGCCTGGGTGGGGTTTCGCCAGGCGACGATTCCCTATACCCGGCCGGCGCGCGCGGCCGGAGACACGAAATTCTCGGGCTGGGGCCTGTGGAACCTGGCGCTGGAGGGGCTGACCTCGTTTTCCACCGTGCCGCTGCGCGTGTGGACCTACCTGGGCCTGGTGGTTGCGCTGCTGGCGTTCTGCTATGGGCTCTTCATCGTGGGCCAGGTGCTGCTGTTCGGGCGCGATGCGCCGGGCTATGCCTCGATGATCACGGTGGTGCTGTTCCTGGGCGGGCTGCAGCTCATCGGCCTGGGCGTGCTGGGGGAGTACCTGGGACGCATCTACATGGAATCCAAGGGCCGCCCCATCTACATCGTGCGCGAGGACGGATCTCCGGCGCAGCAAGACACACCGAAGCAACACCACCATGCGCCCTGAACTCCTTGCCCAGATGGCCGCGGTGCAGCAGACCCACTGGTGGTTTGCCGCGCGGCGCGACATTCTCTCGGCCGTCATCGACGGCCTAGCCCTGCCTGCCGGCCAGCCGCGGGTGCTGGAGATCGGCTGCGGCCCCGGCGGCAACCTGGCCATGCTGGCGCGCCACGGCACGCTGAGCGCCATGGAGTACGCGCCCGAGGCCCGCGCTGCCGCGGCCAGCCTGGGCCTGTGCCCGGTGGAGGCCGGCGGCCTGCCCGAGCCCGTGCCCTTTGCCGATGGCAGCTTCGACCTGGTCTGCCTGCTCGACGTGCTCGAGCATGTGGAGCAGGACGATGCGGCCCTGGCCCGCATCGCCCGCCTGCTCAAGCCCGGCGGCCGGCTGCTGGTCACGGTGCCGGCCTACCAGTGGCTCTGGTCGGACCACGACGTGGACCACCACCACCACCGGCGCTACACCGCCGGCCGGCTGCGCGCCAAGGCAGAGCGGGCCGGCCTGGCGGTGCACCGTGCGGGCTATTTCAATACCGTGCTGTTCCCGCTGATCGCGCTGGCCCGGCTGGCGGCCAAGCTCACCGGGCGCAAGGGCGGCGATGCCGACACGGCCTTGCCCGCGCCCTGGCTCAACACCACGCTGCGCGCCCTGTTCGGCGCCGAGCGCCCGCTGGTGGCGCGCATGGGCCTGCCGTTCGGCACCTCGGTGATTGCGGTGCTGGGGGTGCGTGCGTGAGCCTTGCGCGTTCTGCCATCAGCTTTGCTGCCGTGGGCGTGCTGTCCACCCTCACCCACGTGTGCGTGGCCACGCTGCTGATCGAGTGGCTGGGCACGCGCGCGCCCGTGGCCAATGGCGTGGCCTTCGTGGTGGCCACGCTGCTGTCCTATGTGGCCAACACGCGCTTCAGTTTTGGCGCCCGCCTGGGCGCTGCGACGGCCGGGCGCTTTGCGCTGGTGGCCTGCACGGCCGGCCTGATGAGCATGGCCATTGCCTGGCTGGTGGAGCGCGCGGGCGGCCACTATGCGCTGGGCATCGCGCTGGTGGTGGTGTTCGTGCCGGCCTTCAGCTTCATCGGCCACCGGACTTTCACCTATCGATGACCCCTTCTCAGAGCCTGCCCCCACCGGCATGGCGCATGGGCCTGCTGGCCCTGGCCCTGCTCTGCGCCCTGACGCTGCTGCTGCATGGCAGCGCGCTGCAGGCCCACTGGCGCTGGGACGATGGCACGCACCTGTTCAACGTGACGCAGTACACGCCGTGGTCCGTGTTCCTGGACCCTGAGGTGACGCGTGCGGTCTCGGGCAACCAGCTGGCGCCGTGGAACCTGTTCATCTACCAGGTGAACATCGCCCTGTTCGGCATGCGGCCGATGCCGTTCTACCTGCACCACCTGCTGTCGCTGGCCCTGGCTGCAGCCGCGCTGTACCTGCTGCTGCGCCACTGGCTCAGCCTCTGGAGGGCGCTGCTCCCCGCCGCCCTGGTGCTGCTGGGGGCTCCAAGCGTGCACATGGCCCAGCAGCTGATGGTGGGGCACTACGTGGACGGGCTGGCGTTTGCCTGCCTGGCACTGTGGGCCCACGTGCATGCCGTGCGCCGCGGGCAATGGCGCTGGGCGGTGCTGGCCGCGGCCCTGTACCTGATGTCCACGCTGTGCAAGGAGGTGTACGTGCCGTGGATCGCGCTGACGCTGTTCGTGCCGCTGCCCGCGGGCTCGCCGCCTGGCATGGTGGCGCGCTGGCGCTTTGCCCTGCCCTCGCTGGCCGTGGCGCTGGGCTACGCGGTGGTGCGCATCCAGGTGTTCGCGGGCGCGGGCGGTTACCACGACAGCTCGCTCAAGGGCTGGCAGGACGTGCCCGGCGTGCTGCAGACCGTCGCCCGCATGCTGACCGAAGGCCTGCTGGGCGCGGGCGTGCTGGGCTGGGTCGCAACGGCCCTGTGCCTGGCCTGCGTGGCCGCCACGCTGGCGTCGCAGTCCGCACCGGGGCAGCGGCTGCGCGCCGCGGTGGGCCTGGCGGCTGCGGCCACGGTGGTGGTGTTTCCGCTGCTGTTCGTGGCGCGCCCGGGTTTTCAGTGGATGCTGCACGGGCGCATCCTGTTCATTCCCTGGGTGGCCCTGTGCGTGCTGTGGTGCCTGCCCTGGCCGCAGCGGCTGGCGCGCTGGCACACGGCGGCCCTGCTGGTTTTCGTCGCGGCGGCGGCGCAGCAGTCCTTGGCGCAGCGCCAGCACGACCGCCCGATCGAGGCCATGCTCGACGCGCACTATGGTTTCGTGCTCCAGCCCCCGGCCGGCCAGGTGCTGCTGCCCGCCGAGTTCAACTCGCCCGGCTACCTGAGCGCCGTGGCCATGAGCGCCTACGCGGCGCGCCAGCGGATGGAGCCCCTCACGGCGCACCCGGCGCCGGCGCTGCTGCGCCAGGAGCCTGCGGATGCGGCCGAGCGCGCCCGCATCCAGGTCTGGCAGGACGGCTGCCGCTGCTTTGCTCCCCTGGCCAGCCTGGCGCCCGCAGACCAGCAGGCGGCGCTGCAGTCGCAGCTTGCGAGCCAGGCGTTTGGCGTACCCGTGCGGCGCCCCCTGCCCTACCTTGCCAACGCATGGGGTGGTGCCATCGATACCCTCACCGTGGCCGACCGGCAGGTGCGCGTGGCGGGCTGGACGCCGACCACCGGGCCGGGGCGCAAGCTGTTCTTCACGGGCTTTGCCGAGACGCCCCAGGTCACCATCACCGGCGTGCAGCGCCCAGACGTGGCCGGCGCGCACCAACGCCCCGACATGCTGGGGTCGGGCTTTCAGGCCACGCTGGATTTTTCGAGCGCCCAGGCCGCGCAGGCCGCCAGCACCGCGCTGTGCGCCATCGTGCCCGGGCAACTGCCGGGGCAGGAGCACCAGTTTCTGCTGCTGCCGATCACGGGCCGACCGCAGCAGTGCGCCGGCGTGCTGATGCCCCCAGCCACCCGGCGCATGTAACAGGATAAAAATGCAGAATCAGGCCACACCCCCACCAAGTCCCTGGAGGCGCAATCTGGCAGTGCTGGGCACCCTGTGCCTGCTGAGCTTCGCGCTGCACAGCAGCGCCCTGCAGGGCTACTGGCGCTGGGACGATGGCCTGCACCTGTTCAACGTCAGCATGTACAGCCCGTGGTCGGTGTTCTTCGACCCGCAGGTGACCCGGGTGGCGTCGGGCAACCAGGTGGCGCCTTGGAATCTGTTCATGTACCAGGTCAACCATGCCCTGTTCGGCCTGGACCCGTTTCCCTACTACCTGCACCACCTGCTGTCCCTGGCCGGCGCAGCGGGCGGCTTGTACCTGCTGCTGCGCCACTGGCTGGGGCGCTGGCAGGCGCTGCTGCCTGCGGCCCTGCTGCTGCTGGGCGCCCCGTCGGCCCACATGGCGCAGCAGCTGATGGTGGGGCATTACCTGGACGGGCTGCTGTTCGCCTGCCTGGGCCTGTGGGCCTATGTGCATGCCGTGCAGCGGGCCCAGTGGCGCTGGGCCTTGCTGGCCGCGGCGTTCTACCTGCTGTCCGCGCTGTGCAAGGAGATCTATGTCCCCTGGGTCGCGTTGACGCTGCTGCTGCCGCTGCCTGGGCGTTCGCCGCCTGGGGCTGCCGGTGCGCCTGCCGTCTCGGGCCCGCCTCCCGTTTCGGGCCCGCCTTCGGCGTGGGACCCGTCCTGGAACATGGCGCGCTGGCGTTTCGCGCTGCCCACGCTGGCCGTGGCCGGGGCCTATGCCGTGCTGCGCATCGGCGTGTTTTCCGGCATGGGGGGGTACCACGGCAGCGCACTGGGGAGTTGGCCGGATCTGCCCGCATTCGCAGCCAAGCTGCTGCACTTGCTCGTCAGCGGTCTGGTGGGCGACGGGGTGCTGGGCATCACCGCGGCCTTGCTGTGCCTGGCATGCCTGGTGGCTGGCCTGGCCGCACAGCCGGCACGCGGGCGCCTGGCCATGCTGGTGGGGGTGGGCGCCGTCGCCGTGGTGGTGGTCTTTCCGCTGCTTTTCGTGGTGCAGCCTGGCGTGGACCCGGTCGGCCATACGCGCTACCTGTGGGCGCCCTGGGTGGCCCTGTGCGCTCTGTGGAGCCTGAAGTGGCCCGCCGCCCTGGGGCGATGGCACGCCGCGGCCTGGCTCGTCTTTGCCGCGGCAGTGGGGATGCAGTCCCTGGCGCAGCGCGAGGAGGACCGTGCCGCCAACACCATGTTCGACACCCACTATGCCTTTGCGCTGAACCCGCCGCCCGGCCAATTGCTGGTGCCTTACGAACTCGTCTCCGCGACCTCCACCAGCATCCAGATCATGTATGCGTACGCGGCGCTCAAGCGCCTGGAGCCTGGCAAGACCCACCCCGAGCCGGCGCTGGTGCGCAGGGAACCGGCCGATGCGGCCGAGCGCGCCCGCGTCCGCGTATGGGACGAAGGCTGCCTGTGCCTGGTGCCGCTGGACAGCCGGCCGACCGAAGAGCAGGAGTCCATACTGCAAGCCCACCTGGCCAATGCCACGCATGCCTTCCCCATCGACGCCCCGCCCCCGCGCGTGGCGCATGGCTACGGGGGCTCGATCGACTCGATCACCGTCGAAGGCCGCCACATGCGGGTGAAAGGCTGGACGCCGACCCTGGGCACCGGCCGCAAGATGGTGATGGGCGTCGCCTCCCCGGACATCAAGGTCCGCCTGCAGTCGCTTGTGAGCACCGAGAGGCCGGACGTGGTGCAGGCTTTTCAGCAACCGGGTCTGCTGATGTCGGGCTTCGAAGCCACCCTGGAGTTTGCGGACGAAAAGATGGCGCAGACGGCCAGCAAGATGCGCTGCGCCGTCGTGCTGGGCCACTTGGCGGGCCAGCAGCACCAGTACCTGCTGCTGCCCGTGAAAGGCCACCAGGAATGCGACGATGCGCTGATACCCGAGGCGACCCGGAAGGAGAGTCAGGCCGGATAAGCAGCCTGCGGCAGGCTGGCTTCGGGCAATAACCCAAGCGTTCTTCCGGCGCCGCTGGGGCTGGTGCCCATGCAAGCAGCCGGGGCGCCAAACATTCCGGATACATCGGCCCGATTTCGCTCCAACCCGAAGGGCAGCGGCTTTGGCGGCCAGTCTGCGGCGTTGCGGCGCTTTCCAATAGCCGAGTTACCGCGCCTTGCACACCACCCGCCAAGACCGCCGCGCCCCCTGGGAGATCACAAACAGGTTCTGAAGGCCTACCGCCCCTTGGACGACGACGGCTTGCCCGATGACAGCGGCGCCTGCTTGCTGCTGGGCGCGCCGCCGAGCTTGCCGCGCGCGGTTTCCAGCGGCGCGGGCAGGCTGCCGCGGGTGGTGGCGATGCCGCCTGCGCGCGTGGCGGCCGGGGCGGGGGGCCGGGCCTTGGGAGCGGGCACCACGCGCAGGGAGCCCTCATCGGCCAGCTTGTCGCGCATGCGGCGCGTCATGGACTGGGTGCTGTTGTCCGGTGCGGTAAAGAGGAACAGCGTGCCGTGCGGGCTGGTCCAGGTGAGCTGGGTGCGCACGGCGCGGCCGTTGGTGATGAGCTCGACCCATGCGCCCACGACAAATTCGGCATACGGCTCGGCCGGGGCCGCTGGCGCCACCGCCGGGGCAGCGCTGTCCACGGGGGCCTGGGCGCTGTCGTCGTAGCCAGCGACCGCTGCCACGGAGTCCATGGGGTCGCGCGAGTCCGGCGCGCGGGAGTCCTCGGGGTCGAGGGTAATCTTGGCGAAGTTGGCGCGCTCGAAGGCATCCTGGTGCAGGCCCACCAGGCGCTCCAGGAAGGCACTGGTCTTGGCGGCCGGGTGCTCGATGGTCTGCAGGCCCTCGCGCAGCTTGACGAGCAGGCCGGGGATGGCTTCGGACAGGCGGTCGGGCTCGGTGCGGGTGAGCTCGGGCTGGGCGCTCCACAGCAGCACGGGCACCAGGGCCAGGTAGCCGCCGGGGTCGTCCTCGCCGCCATCGGCCTGCGAGACCTGGGCCAGGGCCACCACCTCGGCCCAGGGGCCGGCGGCGAAGTCGAGCACGTCGGCGGGCACGCGCTCCAGGTCGGGGAGCTTTCGGATGTCGGCGGCGATCTTGCCGGCCAGCATCTGGCGCTGCTCGGCCTGCAGCTGGGCCTTGTCCTTCTCGACCTGGCGGGCCTTGGCCTTTTGCGCCTGCGAGTTCCAGGCGGCCTGCAGGGCCTTGAGCACGGTCTCGAACGGCGTGGCGTCCTTGATCTCGATGCCGGCCAGGTAACCCACGGATTCGTTGAGCAGGCGGCTGAAGCGGGCGAAGCCGGGGGCCTTCTCGTCGGGGAAGGCCAGGCTGCGCTGGGTCATCTCGTCGAGCAGCACGCGCGCAGGGTGCCCGGGCTCGGTGAAGAAGCTCTGGTCGCGGCGCACCAGGTGCTTGAGCGCGGGCTCCAGGTTCTGCACGGCACGCTGCACCGACGGCAGCAGGCGCGAATCGCGGGCGATGTTCTCCATCATGCGGCCCACCACTTCGGCGGCCATGGCCGGCGGGTCGTGCGGGGCCACCACGGGCACGGTATAGATCTGCTGGTAGGGCCGGCCCGGCACGGTGTACAGCTGCTGCGGTGCGGTGCCGGGCACGGTGGAAGCCCAGCCGGCCTGGGGCACCACCTGGGGCACGGCCGCCACGGCGGCGACCTGCGGCCCGCCAGCCAGGCGGCCGACCAGGCGCTCGAGCTGGGCCATGTCCTCGATGGCCTCGGCCGCTGCCGCAACCGCCGGGTTGTTGTAGCCGCTGCTGCCGCCCAGGCCCGAATGCATGCTGGCGGGCTGCGAGGGAACCACGCCGGCCATGCCAGGCATGCCACCACCGCCGCCATAGGAGCGCGGGTCGAACGGGTCGCCGCCGGCCAGCATCTGGCGCAGGATGCCCACGGTGAGCAGCGCCTCTTCGGCGGCTGCGGCCTGCGGCGACATCATGGGGGGCATCTGGGGCTCGCCGCTCCAGTTGTTGTTGGGGTCGCCACTCCAGTTGTTGTTGTTGCCGCCGCCATAGCCGCCCCGGCCATAGCCGGTGTTGCCATATCCAGTATTGCCGTAGCCCGGGCTGCCATAGCCGCTGGGGCCGGCCATGGGGCCGCCGTGGCCATGGCCGACATAGCCGCCACCATTGCCACTGTGGCCGCCGCCCTGCAGGCCGCCGTAGCCGGTACGGCCACCGGGTGCACCGACGACGGCGTAGCCCACGGGCTCCACGCCGTTGTCGCGCAGGCTTTTGACCATGCCCTTGTATTCGTCGACCAGCAGTTTGCCCAGCAGGTCGCGCATGTGCTGCATCCACAGCCCGCGCACCTCGGCGTTCACGCCGGTCTCGCCCACCACCTGCTGGAGGGCGCGGATATAGCTTTCGGGCCGCAGCGGGTTGCGCTCGGGCTGCACGCTGCGCAGGCCCTGGGCCGAGCTGACCAGGGTGTTGAGCTCGGCCAGCACCGCCTCGGTGGCGTGCGCGGCCAGTTGCTGGGCACGGGCCAGCTCCACCTGGTTCTGCACCTCGCTCTCGTCCATGAGCGAGAGCTCGCCGAAGTCCATGCCCATGTCGTCGGCAGGCCGCGCCTTGCTGCCGGGCGCGGCGGCCGGGCCTTCGGCGAATATTTCCAGCAGGGCCATGGAATAGCCCTTGACCAGGGCCGCCTCGTGCTGGCCCAAGAGGCGCAGGCTGTCACTGGCCAGGTTGCGCTGCTGGATGTTGCGGACGGTGCTCTCTTCGGCGGTCAGCGCGCTGCGGGTGACCGCGACCAGCTTTTCCATGAGCGCCTCGCCACCACGCACGGCGTTGACCACGCAGGCACGGAAAACGGTTCTCGATCGGGACGCGGACTGGGACATGGGTCGGATGAGGGCAAGCGGAAAGGGGAAAACCGAAAAATCGTTTCCAGCTGCAATCCTACTTGACCTGAAGACCCTGTGCACAAATCCCCGCCGGCCGGTGGCCACAGAGTCACCGGCGGCAGGCAGCGTCTTTACATATCCTTACCCCCCCACGAAAGAAGGCGGGATTCAGGAATGGCAGCGACCAAAACCGGCGCGTCCCAGGCCAGCGCCCCATGCAAGGGCCGCCTCGCCACGGCGGGTAAACCGGCGCGCCCAAGGCCAGCGCTCCCGCGCAAGGGCCGCCCCGCCGCGCTGGGAGCGTCCCCCTCAGGGGGCTGAGGGCCGCGGCTCCAAGCCTGCCTGCGCAGGCTTGGACGTGCCCGAAGGGCTGCCGCCTCTGGCGGAGGCACCGAGGCGCGCAGCGCCTCAGGGGGAGCCTACTTCAACGCCTTGTAGCGCATCCGCTTGGGCTTGGCGCCCTCTTCGCCCAGGCGCTTCTTCTTGTCGGCCTCGTACTCCTGGTAGTTGCCGTCGAAGAAGGTCCACTGGCTGTCGCCTTCGGCGGCCAGGATGTGGGTGGCGATGCGGTCCAGGAACCAGCGATCGTGGCTGATTACCAACACTGTGCCGGCGTACTCCAGCAGCGCGTCTTCCAGCGCACGCAGGGTTTCCACGTCCAGGTCGTTCGAGGGTTCGTCGAGCAGCAGCACGTTGCCGCCGGCGATCAGGGTCTTGGCCAGGTGCAGGCGGCCGCGTTCACCACCGGACAGCATGCCCACCTTCTTTTGCTGGTCGCCGCCGTTGAAGTTGAAGCGCCCGGCATAGGCCCGGCTGGCCATGGTGAACTTGCCGATGTTGATCATGTCCAGGCCGCCGGAGATGTCTTCCCACACGGTCTTGTCGTCCGACAGGGCATCGCGGTGCTGGTCCACGAAGGCCATCTTCACCGTGGCGCCGATCACGACTTCGCCGCTGTCGGGCTGCTCGCGGCCGGCGATCAGCTTGAACAGGGTGGATTTACCGGCACCGTTGGGGCCGATGATGCCTACGATGGCGCCGGCCGGGATGGTCATGGACAGGTTGTCGATGAGCACGCGGTCGCCGAAGGACTTGGTGACGTTGTGGAACTCGATCACCTGGGTGCCCAGGCGGTCGGCCACGGGGATGAAGATTTCCTGCGTCTCGTTGCGCTTTTGGTATTCGTAGTCGCTCAGTTCCTCGAAGCGGGCGATACGCGCCTTGCTCTTGGCCTGGCGGCCCTTGGCGTTCTGGCGCACCCACTCCAGTTCCTTCTTCAGGGCCTTGGCGCGGGCTTCCTCGCCCTTGTTCTCGGACTCCAGGCGGGCCTGCTTCTGGTCCAGCCAGGTGCTGTAGTTGCCCTTGTAGGGGTGGCCGTAGCCGCGGTCGAGTTCCAGGATCCACTCGGCCGCGTTGTCCAGGAAGTAGCGATCGTGGGTGATGGCCACCACGGTGCCGGGAAAGCGGTGCAGGAACTGCTCGAGCCAGTCCACGGACTCGGCGTCCAAGTGGTTGGTGGGTTCGTCGAGCAGCAGCATGTCGGGCTTGGACAGCAGCAGCCGGCACAGCGCGATGCGGCGCTTTTCACCGCCGGACAGCAGGCCGACCTTGGCCTCCCATGGGGGCAGGCGCAGTGCGTCGGCGGCGATCTCGAGCTGGTGCTCGGAGTCGGTGCCGGCGGTGGCGATCACGGCTTCCAGGCGGGCCTGTTCGGCGGCCAGGGCGTCGAAGTCGGCATCGGGCTCGGCATAGGCGGCGTACACCTCTTCAAGCTTGGCCTTGGCGGCGAAGACTTCGCCCATGGCCTCTTCCACGCTCTCGCGCACGGTGTGCTCGTTGTTGAGCTGTGGTTCCTGGGGCAGGTAGCCGATCTTGATCCCGGGCATGGGGATGGCTTCGCCTTCGATTTCCTTGTCCACACCGGCCATGATCTTGAGCAGGGTGGATTTGCCCGAGCCGTTCAGGCCCAGCACGCCGATCTTGGCGCCGGGGAAGAAGCTCAGGGAGATGTCCTTCAAGATCTGCCGCTTGGGCGGCACAGTCTTGGAGACGCGGTTCATCGAATAAACGTATTGGGCCATTGGGTTCCAACCTGCAAGGAGAGTTTGTTTTGCAAAAAATGATTGCGTGCAGGGGGAGATTATCAGGCCATGCGACAATACGCTCCGCGGCGGGCTCCAGTTGCCTGCCGCATCAGCACACTGCTGGGGACGAAAGAAGCAACTTCTGGGCTCCCACCCTTGAACCTCATCGGCTTGAGACTGGCTCGGCAACCTCCCCGGTTGCACGACAGGCCGATACCCGGCGCCCCGGACGGGCGCATTCAACGACATGACATTTGACGAACTGAACCTGGCTCCTGCCATCCTGAAGGCTGTACACGAAACGGGCTACGAGACGCCCACGCCCATTCAGGCCCAGGCCATCCCCGCCGTGATGGAAGGCCATGACCTTCTGGCCGGCGCCCAGACCGGCACTGGCAAGACCGCCGCGTTCACCCTGCCCATGCTGCACCGCCTCTCGCTGGGCAAGGTGCCCAAGAACAAGTTCGGCGGCAAGGGCATCCGCGCCCTGGTGCTGACCCCCACCCGCGAACTGGCCGCCCAGGTGGAAGAGTCCGTGCGCGAATACGGCAAGTACCTGGACATCAACTCCACCGTCGTCTTCGGCGGCGTGGGCATGAACCCGCAGATCGACCGCATCAAGCGCGGCGTGGACATCCTGGTGGCCACCCCCGGCCGCCTGCTGGATCTGCAGCAGCAGGGCTTCCTGGACCTGTCCACGGTGGAAGTGCTGGTGCTCGACGAAGCCGACCGCATGCTGGACATGGGCTTCATCCACGACGTGAAGAAGGTGCTGGCCCTGGTGCCGCGCGACAAGCAGAGCCTGCTGTTCTCGGCCCCCTTCAGCGACGAGATCCGCGAGCTGGCCAACACCCTGCTCAAGAACCCCCAGAGCATCCAGGTCACGCCGCGCAACACCACCGTGCAGCGCATCACCCAGGTGATCCACCCCGTGGGCCGCGGCAAGAAGAAGCAGGTGCTGCTGCACATCATCCAGCAGCACAACTGGAGCCAGGTGCTGGTGTTCACCCGCACCAAGTTCGGCGCCAACAACGTGGCCGAGTTCCTGACCAAGAACGGCGTGAATGCCATGGCCCTGCACGGCAACACGAGCCAGAGCGCCCGCACGCAGGCCCTGGCCGGCTTCAAGAGCGGTGACATCCGCGCCCTGGTGGCCACCGACATCGCGGCCCGCGGCATCGACATCGACGAGCTGCCGCACGTCGTGAACTACGAAATCCCCAACGTCTCGGAAGACTACGTGCACCGCATCGGCCGCACGGGCCGCGCCGGCAACAGCGGCGAAGCCGTGAGCCTGGTGTGCATGGACGAAGAAGGCTTCATGATGGAGATCGAGCGCTTCACCAAGCAGCAGATCCCCGTGCAGGTCATCGAAGGCTTCGGCCCCGAACCCGGCGAGAAGGCCGAGCCCATCGCCATGGGCCGCCAGACCATCTGGGGCGGCGCCGGCAAGCCCCCGAGCCGTGACGTGATGCAGGCTGCCGCCAAGGCCGCCCGCAGCGAAATGATGGAACGCATCCGCACCAACAAGGCCGGCCAGGGTGCTGGCGGCGGTGGTGGCGGTGACCGCGGCCCCCGCGCCGGTGGCGGCAATGGTGGAGGTGGCGGCGGCGGTGGCCGTGGCGGCCGCTCCGGCGGTGGTGCTTCGGCCAATGGCGGTGGCGGCGGCAATGGTCCGCGCGGCGCACGCGCTGGCGGTGGCGGCGGCCAGGGCGGCGGTGCACGCGCCGGCGGCCAGGCCCCGGCGCGCGGTCGCTCCGGCGGCGGTGGTGGTGGCTACGAAGGTGGTGGTGGCGGCAACCGCTACGACGACCAGCCACCACGCCCCAATGCCCACCTGGGCACCCACATGGGCCACGCCAATCCAGGCCACCGCAGCTCCGGCCATGCCGGCGGCGGTGCAGGCGGCCAGCCTGATCCGATGCGCACCAGCGTGGACAGCATGGGCGGCGGTGGCCGCCGTGGCGGCGGCGGTTATCGTGGTGGCAACAACTCTGGAGGTGGCGGCTATGGTGGTGGCGGTGGTGGCCGGGGCAACGGGTCTCGTGGGCCGGGCGGTTCTCGCGGCGGTTACGGAAGGTAATTCCCCGGCGGCGGGGGGTGGTGCGCCGCCCGAGGTGCATGTGCTGCATGCCCAGGGCCGGCGCGCGCCGGACCTGCCACCCCATCCACGGCTGCACCTGCATGCCGTGGACTTCGCCACGCTGTGCACCAAGCCTATCGTGCCGGGCCTGCCCGAGCACGTGGACGACGTGTACATCACCCTGGGCACCACCATCAAGGCCGCCGGCAGCCAGCAGGCCTTTCGCGCCGTGGACCTGGATGCCGTGGTCGCCACGGCACGCACCGCGCTGGCAGCCGGTGCCACCCGCTGCGGCGTGGTCACCGCCATGGGCGCCGACGCCCACTCCCGCATCTTCTACAACCGCGTCAAGGGCGAGGTCGAGCAGGTGCTCAAGAGCCTGGGCTTCGCCACGCTGGTGATCGCGCGCCCCTCCCTGCTGCTGGGCGAGCGCCAGGCACTGGGCCAGGCGCCACGCGCGGCCGAGTCGCTGTCCATCCGGGCCTTCAAGCTGCTCGACCCGATCATCCCCGCCAACTACCGCGCCCGCCCGGGCGCCGACGTGGCGCGGGCGTTGGTGCGGGCCGTGCAGGCGGGGCAGACCGAGGGGGTGCCAAGGGTGCAGGTGTTGATGGGGCGGGGGCTGGAATAGCCGTCGCTTTGACGAGCCGGCTTTTGGTAGCCACCATGGATAGTCACCGTCCGAAAGGGGCCCTCCATGGACACTGCACGCCTTTTCCAGTCAGGCCGAGCTAGGCTTTGTGCTGGAGCGCCAGCAGCCTGACGACCAGATGCGCGCAGAGATCACCCCATGATCCTGCTGTACACCAACATCTGCATCACCAGTGCCAGGCCGCCTGCGGTGCTGGAGCGTTTTCGCCAGTACCGGCTCGGCGACGCCCTTGGCCGCCCTACTGCTTGCCAGCCAGCGACTGGCGCACCGTATCCGTCTTGGCCACCACCGCCTCGGCGCACGCCGCGATGCGCTCCACATCGCAGGTGGCCAGTTGCCGGTCGATCAGGGTGTCCTTGCCGGTGGAAACCCAGCTTGCTGAATAGACGATGGAGCCCGCGTCCTGCGCCGACATGGTGGCGATGCGCACGGTGAGCTGCGCCTTGGCCGCAGGCTCCTTGTAGCGCATGGAGCTGCTCTTGCGGATGCCCTCGGTCACCAAGGCACCGAGGCGCGCGGCCTGCGGGCCGTCGGCCTCGGCCACGACAGCGACGTCGCGCACGGCTGCAGCCGTTTGCGCATGGGCCTGCGGCAGTGAGCCGGCGATGGCGGCGGTGATGGCAATGGCGGCTGCGATTGCATTCTTCTGGATCATTGTGTTCCCTCCCTTTCGAGTCAGGAAGGATAGGCCCCACAGAGCCGTTCACGCGTGGCGCAGGCGCCCTCATTCGTGCAAGTCTTCGTAACAGGCAGCGTTTGCCCCGGCGGCAATCCAGGCCACCCTGCACGGCCCTTGCAACGGCGCGCGGAGAAAGAAGGTCGGCACTTCTGCGCGCGAAGGGGATTCAAACCAGGTGCAGCACTTGATCCACCGCCTGCCGGGGCTTGCGCGGCCAGTTGGTCGGCATGGCCTTGCCGACGGCCAGCAGCAGCACAGGTACCTCATCCGCCTGCAGGCCGAACTCGCGGGCAACCGCCTCGGCATCGAAGCCGATCATCGGGGCCGTGCCCAAGCCTTTGGCCTGGGCCGCCTGGATGAGTGTCGCGGCGCCGAAGGTGGCGGTGCGCACGGCTTCGTCGCGGGAGCGCTGGGGCTGCCCGTCGTAGAGGCTTTTGGCGGCCCCCTGCCAGCCCGGCACCATGTCGGCCGGAAAGAAGCCCGCAGACACCGCCGGAGCCAGGCGCTCGGCGAGGCTCTGGAAGTCGGGCATCTTGCCGACGACGATGAAGGTCACCGCCGCGTCGGTGATCTTCGCCTGGTCCCAGGAGATCTTGCGCAGGCGGGCCTGCGCGTCGGGGGTTCGCACGGCGATGAAGCGCCAGTTCTGCAGGTTGAAGGAGCTGGGCGCCAAGGTGGCGAGCCGCACGAGTTCAGTGATCTCCGCGTCCTGGAGGCGGTGGGTGGGATCGAACAGGTTGGTGGTGCGCTGGGCTTCGATGGCGCGGATGACGGCTTCAGACATGGTTTTCTCCATTGAAAGGACGAAGGAATACCGAAGCGCGCCCGGTGCGCCGCTTCGATGGCGTGAGAAAGGGGTGGGAGCTAGACAATGCTGTCGACGACACCGCCGTCGACGCGCAGTGCAGCACCTGTCGTGGCCGAGGCCTGCTCGGAGCTGACGTAGATCACCATGTTGGCCACCTCGTCCACATGGGCTGCGCGGCGGATGATGGAAGAGGACCGGTGGGTCGCAATGAAGTCGGCCGCGACCTGTTCGAGGGAGGCGCCGGTGCGCTGCACTTCGGCCTGGAACATCTCTGCAACCCCCTCCGACAGGGTCGGCCCTGGCAGGACGGCATTGACCGTGACCCCCGTGCCGGCCAGGCGCTTGGCCAGGCCGCGGGACACGGCCAGTTGCGCCGTCTTGGTGAAGCCGTAATGCACCATGTCCGACGGAATGTTGAGCGCGGACTCGGACGATATGAAGACGATGCGGCCCCAGCCGCGCTGCACCATCCCCTGCGCATACTGCCGGGACAGCCGCACGCCGGACATCACGTTGGTCTGGAAGAAGCGGTCCCACTCGCTGTCGGGTGTTTCAAAGAAGTCCTGGGGTCCGAACACCCCCAGGTTGTTCACCAGGATGTCGAAATCCGCATGTTCTTGCCGAAGGCGATCGGCAGCCTGTGGCTGGGACAGGTCGCCCACGAAGCCAGAGGCCCGCGCGTTGCCCCCCAGCCGCTCGAGCGCCGCGTCTACGCCCTCCTGGGTGCGGCCATTGATGACCACCGTGGCCCCGGCATCGAGAAAGCCGCGTGCAGTGGCCAGGCCGATGCCGTGGGTCGAGCCGGTCACCAGAACCTTGCGGTTTTTGAATTGGATGTGCATGTTGTGGACGCCAGGGGCGCTATGGGTAGAAGGTGCATCCATGGTATTTACCTGCCTTCTGGCGCACAATCCATCCAACTTGCAAATTACTTTTTGAGAAAATCAAAAAATGGATCGCATCGATGCGCTGCGCCTGTACGTGGCGGTGGCCGAGAGTGGTAGTTTTTCGTCCGTCGCCCGGCAGCGGTCGATTGCCGTGTCCACGGTGAGCCTGGCGGTGAACCAGTTGGAGCTGGAATTCCAGACGCGGCTCATGGCGCGCTCGACCCGCCAGCTCGCGCTCACGCATGAGGGCGAAGTGCTGCTTGGCGATGCACGGCGCATCGTTGCCGAGTGGGATGCAAGCCTGAGCGGGCTGGGGCAGGACCGCGTGCTTTCAGGCCCCATTCGACTGACGTCGACCAACGACTTCGGCCGGGCGCAGTTGCTGCCGCTGCTGGACGCCTTCCAGGCCCAGCATGGCGAGGTGTCGCTCACCCTGCTGCTGAGCGACAGCAACCTCGATTTGATCGAAGACCACATCGATGTGGCCCTGCGCTATGGCCCCTTGCCGGATTCGGGCTACCGCGCGCGGCTGCTGATGCCTGGCAGGCGCCTGGTCTGTGCCACCCCGGCCTACTGGGACAGCAGGGGCCGCCCGCGCCACCCCAGCGAACTGGCCGACCACAACTGCCTGGTGCTGGCGCGCCCCGGCGCGCCGCTGGTGGCCTGGCCGTTCCGGGAGGACGGCCGCCTGTTTCACGTCAAGGTGCGGGGCGACCGCCAAGGCAGCGATGGCGACCTGCTCAGGTACTGGGCCAACCAGGGCATCGGGGTGACCTTCAAGAATTCCTGCGACGTGAAGAAGGAGCTTGAGGACGGTACGCTGGAGCGGGTGCTGGAGGATTTCGACGCCGGGCCGGTGGATCTGTACGCCGTGCACCAGGGTGGATTCCCAAGCCGCCGCGTGACTGCCCTGCTCGACTTTCTGGCCCAGGCGCTGGCATAGCCTCTGCCATGGCGGAGCAAGGCGTAGCGGATGGAAATGCCCTGGGGCCACAACGGCAATTTTCCATACTATTCAGTCTGCAAATTAATTGCTAGACTTTACAGTCTGTTAAATCAACTTGCCTATCGCCATGACAACCCTTGCATCTGCTATCGTCGACAGCCCCCTCAGCGCACTTCTGGCACGCACCGTCCTCAACAAGTTGTTCTGGATGGCGGGCTTGTATGGGGTGTTCAACTTCAGCGCCATCGTGCAGGAAATGGTCAACGAAAAACTCCCCGTTCCCATGGCATTCGCAGTGGCGACCATTGCGACCCAGATCCTGGGCTCTGCCCTGGTCATCACCAATTTCCAGGGCCTTGGGTGGGTGGGCGCCATGGGACTGGCGGTGTTCACGCTGCTGACCATTCCCTTTGGGCATGCGTTCTGGACGTTCGACGAGCCCCGCAAGACCGCCGAGTTCCACATTGCGCTGGAACACATCACCGTCGCTGGCGGGCTGCTGCTGGCGGCGATCTACCTGGCCAAGCGATGACCGAACCTGTCGGCAAGCGAGGGCGCCCCAAGGACGGAGCCAAGCGGCAAGCCATTCTGGACGCCGCCCGACGGCTGTTCCTCGAACGCGGCGTGGAGGTCACGACCGACGAGGTGGTGGCCAGCGCGGGCGTGGCGAAAGCGACTCTGTACGCGAACTTTGCCGACAAGAACGAGCTGATCGAAGCGGTCATCCAAAGGGAATCGGCCGCCATCATTGCCGACAGCATCGTTCACGAGGACCTTGGGTTCACCGAGCGGCTGGAGTTGTTTGGCGAGCGCTATGTACGCTTTGGCCTCGACAAGGACATCGCCGGGTGGGACCGGCTCATCGCACACGGTGCGCGCAACGACCCGACACTGCCCAACCGGTTCTTCGATGCAGGCCCGGGCCGTTGGCACGCCCTGCTGATGCAGCTCCTGGAGTCGCCAGACGCCAGGCGGGAGCTGTCGATATGCGACACGAGCCAGGCGGCTGCCGACCTGTCAGGGCTCTGGCTGGGATTGATCGGCCTGCAAGTGCGGCTGGGTGCCGCGGCGTTGCTGAGCCCCACCGACATCACGCGGCGCGTGCGGCACGGTATCGCGGTCTTCCGCTCGCACTACCGGCGGGCGTAGGCGAGGCCTGCCCTGGGGTGGCAGTGCCGCAGCCTGAGGCGCCGGTGACGTGGATGTGCCGGCCAGTCCACTGAACCGGCCTTCGGCAAAAACTTCACACCCACTTCATAGGGATGGCGAGACGGCACGCAACAATCGTGCACCATCCACGGAACATTCGCCGCCTCGCAGCCATGCCAGCACTGCCCCGCCCCTTTCTTGCCCGTTTCACCCAGGCCGTGCTGGCAGGATCGGCCGTGGCGCTGCTGGTGCCCTTGCTGGCCGTGGTGATCGAGTTCGCCTCGCTGCCCTTGCTGCTGCCCGACGGCACACCCGACGACGGCTACACGCGCACCATCTCCACAACCCTGATGGCCTGGCCTGTGCTGTACCTGGCGGTCGCGATACTCCATGCGGCGCTGTTCTACCTGCTGGCACGGCTGGGCCTGCTGCGCTGGCCGGTGGCAACAGGCCTGCCGGCGGCCCTGGTGGGCGCAGGTCTGCTTGCCCTGGGGGCCGGGGTGCTGGCATCCACGGCGGTTGCGGCGTCGTTCGCAGCCGGGGGCCTGGTGGTGTGGCGGATCGCGGTGCCCAGGGTGCGGGGAGCAAGGTAGCAGGCCACAGGCAGGTCAGCGGGTAAGCAGGCAGGCTATCGGGGCACAGCGGACCTGGCCCGAAGCCTGGGTGCGACAGCTTCCACACGGCGCGCGCCGGGCACTGGCGGCAGCGCCGCCCCAGTCCAGTACCACGCCCGTCAGGTCGCAGAGGTAGCCACGCGCGTCGATGGCCCTCGGTACAGCGGACAGCAGCCTTGCATTGCCGAGCGCTTGGAGCCGCGCGATCTGCTCTGCCAGAAATGCCTGCTCGCGCAGGCGCTCCAGGATCGCTGGCTCCAACAGAGCTACTCGGTGGATTGATTGGTATCCAAAAGTGTCCAGCGGCCCGCTCAGCCAGGGCCTGGCGCAGTTGCGCAAGGGCAGGATCGCGGCAGAAAGGCGCGGGCATACGGTGTCTGCGGTGGGTTGCACACGGTCCCCGAAGGGTCGCCGCATCACCCATTTGCGTGCTGCCCTTGCGGCCCGAATCTCGCCACAATGGCCCGCACATCCACTTTGGCCCTTGCGCTGGCGCACTCTGTCCATGCTGTCGATCACCCCCGCCGTCCCTCTGGCTGCCCCGCCCGCCACCATGCACTGTCGAAGGCCTTGCGGCAACGTGAGCGGGGGCCTGCGCTGCGTGCCGGGCCTGGACTGTGCCCGCCATGGAAGGTAACGACATGTACCACTGCAAGACCCTTGAACTTCGCGGCCTCGCCTGCGTGGCTGTGGATGCCGCGGCCCGACTGGTGGGCGCCGCGGCTGTCCGTGGCGCTGGCGTTCGGGCTGGCCTGCGCAGCCCTGCTGGCGCCCAGCCTGTGGCACCTGCTGTCCATGCTGACATCCATGAGGCCGCTGGTGCTGGCGTCCACCGTGCTGGATTGCGCCAAGTTGCTCTTCATGCTGCCGCTGCTGACCTGGCTGATGCTGCAGGTGCGGCGACAGCAGCCGCCGCCCCCACCCGCTCCGCCAGCCGAGGCCTTCGCCACCTGAACACGTGCAGGCGCCTGCGCCCAGGCGCGCCTGCTCACCGTTGGAACCGAACACCATTCGACCCGCACCCATGAAGCTCTCCGAACTGCGAATCGCCAGCCTGGAGTTCGCCCTGAGCGCCACCCTTCCCCTGGGCGTCTGGCTCGTTCTTCTGTCGCCAGAGGCCTTTTCCGGCGAGTCCTTCCTGCGCAGCGCCGGTGCCTTCCTGAGCTATGCCTTCACCGACGCCGAAGTCTCGCCCTCGGAGAGGGTGCGCTACATCCTGCTGGCGGTGTTGCCGGCCATGCTGGTGCTGCTGTCCGTCGTGACGTGGCGGCAGGCCAGCTTGAAGGGGCGGTGCGAGTTCTGGTGCATCTACCTGGGGTGGGTGGCCACGGTCATTGCACTGGCGCTGTTCTACTGGCCTTCGGCCATCGCCTGCGCCATGGCGATGTACCACGCGGGCAAGCGCCCTGCAGACTGACAGATGGTGCAGCCCCTGAGCCGCTTCGCGCCTCGCTGCGTCCGCCAGAGGCAGCCGAGCTTCGGACACGCCCAAGCCTGGGCAGACAGGCTTTGAGCCACGGAGATTCACCGCTTTTTCTTCTCCACCCGCAACCTCCACCCACTGCGCACCATGGCATTTGACTTCATTGCCGGCAACGGCCCCCAGGTCAGGAACCCGGCCCACCATGTGGGCAGCATCGACCACCATGAGCTGCCGGCGATCCTGCGCCTGCTTGCGCATGCCGATTCCTTTTTCCTGCACCGGATCTTCGGCCTCTACGAGGACCAGACGTTCTCGGCGCAGGAGGTCGAGCAGGCGCTCTCGCACCTGGTGCCGCTGCTGGCCCACCCGCTGGAGAGCGATGACCGGACCTTGCTGCACAAGCTCATCGCGGTGCTGGCGTATGCCAAGGTCACGCAGCAGCCGCTGCATGGCGTGGCGGACTGAGCCGTTTGCGCGCGGCCCTGCCCGCGCCTGCCACAGCGCGCACGGTCCGGGCACCACCAGGACGTGACGGGAATCACCGCTAATTACCCGGCCGCGCTACACAATGGTTTACTTTTCAATGGCCTGATGCATCCCTGTCGGGGTGCCGTTTTCGCCCTCTTCCATTTCTGATCGCACCCGGCGATGGATATCCATCGCCCTGAATTTCCGCAGCCCTTTTTTCTTCCACGGTGATGGAGGCGGGGATGGCCATGGCCGGCTGAAAGGCGCAGGCGTTGCATCGGGCATGGCGGCGGTTTATCGAAGCACAAGAACCAACTATCCAAATAGAGCAGGGAGATAAGCAATGCAAGCAACCCCATTGGGCGCCCCCCGATTACCTCAGGCCGCAAGGCCTGGCCGCGCGACGTGGCGCTCGTTACAAGTCGGATTACTGTGCCTGGCCTTTCTTCTGGCCTGTGCAATGGCGCGCCTGATTCCCGCCTTTCAATCCCCGGACGAGGTGGTTCACCTTTTCCGTGCCGATATGATCGGAAACGGCCAATTGATGCTGGAAAAACCCGCGCCGCAGGCACCGGGTTACAGCGGTGGTTATGCAGACCAGCACCTCGTGTATTTTGCGAAATGGATGGCCAGGATCGCGGGTGCCAACAAGGAAGGGCTTTCTCCCGCCTGGCTCATGGAGCAGGCCTCGCAGCACGGGTGGGCCAATGGAAGGGAGTTCGTGGACGTGGCCGGCACGGCCTATTACATACCGCTGATCTACCTGCCGCATGCCATTGGCCTTGCGGTGTCGCGCCATATGGACTGGTCGATGCGGGCCAGCTACGACTTCACGCGCGCCATGGTGACATTCACCGTGCTGGCCCTGCTGGCCTGGGCCTGGCACCTGCTGCCGCCCAACCTGCTGGTGCGCGCGCTGGTGCTGATGCCGATGTCGGTGTTCCAGATCCTGTCGCCGACCATCGATGGCCTGTGCGTTGCCATCACGCTGGTGCTCGGGGGTCTGGCCATCGCGGAGTACCAGGCGCAGGACCGGGGCGGCGCCACGCCGCCCAACCGCTGGCGGTTTGCGCTGATCGTGCTCCTTACCTTCGTGCTGGTCACTTCGCGCACCAACCTGCTGCCGCTGCTGGCGATCCCGCTGCTGCTGCTGTGCCAGCGCTTTTCGTGGCCCCGGCTCGCCGGCTTCGTGCTGCTGTGCGCGGTCAGCCTGGGCTGGACGCTGTTCGTGCTGCTGACCACGGTGGATGGGCGCCTCGTGCGATCGCACTCCACGCTGCAGCTCGTGCGGATCTACCTGGAGGATCCGCTGTACTTCCTGGGCCTGGTCGGCAGCACGCTGGCGCATCCGGACAAGGGGCCCTTTCTTGCCTACTCGTTCATCGGCATCCTGGGCTGGCTCGACACCTTCATCCCCAAGCCCGCGATGCGGGGCATCTGGGCCGTGCTGGCCATGCTGGCGCTGCTGGTCACGGTCTATGCGCAGCGCGAGGAGCGGCAGTACACCCTGCTGCGCGCCGTTCTGGCGGGCTGCGCCATCATCAGCACGCTGCTGGCCTTCTTTGCCATTGCGGTCACCTGGAACGACCATCCCGTGCCGGTCATCTCGGGCGTGCAGGGGCGGTACTTCATCATGCCGGCCCTGCTGTTCGCGCTGGCGATCGGGCCGCTGGAACACCAGCGCACGCCCATGCAGCAGGCCACGGAGTTCGGGGTGACCGGCGCGGTGGCGGCGTACTTTCTGCTGGTGCTGGGGGTCACTTTGTATGGCCGCTATCAGTTGCCGGCATTTTGACGCGTGCCGGCACAGGCGCCCTTGCGCGCTGCGCGCGCTCGCGAACGGACGCTGGTGTGAGCCAGTGTGACACTGGCCCCATGGTTGCCGCTGGCAGCCGCTGCCGCGAGGGCCTTTGCCATGTTGAACACCACCGTTTTCCGAGTGGGCGCCTGCCTGGCAGGCGCCATGGTTGGAGTGCTTCTTCTGGTGGCCGTTCCTGGTTTCCAGTGGGGCCATGGTACGGCACTGGTGCCGCCAGACATTGCCCCCGTCGAGGTTGCGCAGGGCGATGGGGTGCTCAAGGCCCGCATCGAGGCCTCCCTGCGTCTTTCCCCGGTGGTGGGCAGCACGCGTATCACCGTGGATGTGGCCAAAGGCGCCGTGCTGCTCAGCGGGCCGATGGATGACCCAACACAGGCACAGCTGGCGCTGTTCGTCGTGGCCAATATGCCCGGCGTCATCAGGGTCGAAAGCATCCTGTCCACGCGCGCGCAGGACCAGGCATCCGATGCCGCGCAGCGCGACGTTCTCGATGTCGAGGCAGCCAGGGCGGGCTTCCTGCGCAACGGAACACTTGGGCAGGCCGAGCGCCCCGGCGGATCAGAGCCTACCCCCTTGCAGGCTCCGCCTGGAAGCGAAACCGGTAAAGCCAGCCGCCTCGCAGACAGCGCCAGAGCAAGCCACGCCACCGGAATCCGGGCCATGGTGCATGGCGCCTTGGGCATCGCATCCGTGCATGATGAACAGCCGGTCAAGCGCTGACCCGGCGGGATGCCGCCCCGGCTGCTGTCACGCTGCCACCCCCATCAGTTCGGTGTAGATGGCCTTGTCGGCGGCATAGCAGCTGCAGGCCTGGGCCTGCATTCCCCTGCGGTCCAGTACCGTCATCTCGCCCCGGCGGTAAGAGATGAGGCCGCTGTTCTGCAGCTCACCGGCAGCCACCGTGACGCCCACGCGGCGCACGCCCAGCATCAAAGCCAGAAACTCCTGGGTGACGTGAAAGCAGTTCGTGCCCGCGCGGTCCTGGCTCATCAGCAGCCAGCGCGCCAGGCGCGGGCGGATGGTGTGGTAGCGCTCGCATGCAGAGGCCATCGCCTGCTGGTGCAGCCGTACCAGCACGCTGGCCTGCAGCAGCCGCAGCAATGCGGGGTTGGTGGTCGTCTCCATGCGCAGCGCGGCGGCGCCGATGCGCCAACTGGCACCTGCGCCCTGCACCAGTGCCCGCCAGGGGGTGCCAGCGGCACCCAGAATGAGCTCGGCCCCGAGCATGGCCTCGCGCCCTACCATGCCCACCTCCAGCGAGGGGTGCCGGTCTACCCCCACCACCAGCGAGACAAACCCCTCGCGCGGAAAATAGGCATGGCTCAGAGGGCTGCCTGGCGCGCTCAGTTCCGCCGACAGGGTGAGTTCGAACGACTCGCACTGCGCCAGCAGCTTCTCGCGTGCGGCCTGGGGAAGGCGCTCTATCAGTTGGTTTTCGGTGGATGCCATGGCCTTGGGTCTCGGGTCGTTCGGCACCTGAAAGGGGTAGGTACCGCCCGCCCCTGTGCGAGCCGGGGCTTCGGACAGTGGGCAGATGGCCAGTGTGGGAGCCGCAGCGGCGGTTGACTGTCTGGCAGCGCACATAGCCGCAGGCCCTCAGGTGGCAGTGGTGCCGGGCAGCAGCCGGTCGTACTCCCTTTTGACGACGGCATAGCATTCGCAGGTGCGTGCTTCGAGCCCAGGGCGGTCCAGCACGCTGATGTGCCCCCGCGAGTAGCTGATCAGCGCGGACTTTTGCAGCTTGAGCGCAGCCTCGGTCACGCCCTCGCGCCGCACGCCCAGCATGTTGGCGATCAGTTCCTGCGTCATCACCAGCTGGTTGCCCTGCAGGCGGTCCAGGCTCAACAGCAGCCAGCGGCACAGTTGCTGGTCCAGCGAATGGTGGCGGTTGCACACGGCCGTCTGCGCCATCTGGGTGATCAGGGCCTGGGTGTAGCGCAGCATCAGGTGCATGACCGGGCCCGAACGCGCGAACTCCTCCTTGACCACGTCGGCCCGCAGCCGAAAGCCCGAGCCCGCGCTTTGCACCACGGCGCGGCTCGGGGTGGAGCCGCCGCCCATGAAAATGGAGATGCCCACCACGCCTTCGAACCCCACCACGGCGATTTCCGCCGAAGCTCCGTCCTCCAGCACGTAGAGCAACGAGACGATGGCATTGGTGGGAAAGTACACGTACGGTGTCTTGCCCCCCGACTCATAGAGCACCTCTCCCAGCGGCAGTTTCACCGGCTCAAGCTCCGGCAACCAACGCAGCCACTCGTCCCTGGGCAGGGCCGCCAGCAACTGGTTGCGCAGGGCAGCATGGGGCGGCAAGGTCACGGGCACTCCGTTCATCGGTGGATTCGGCGGGCGGCAGGCTCAAGCAGGTATGCACAAGCCTGCGCATGGAAGAACACGAGGGTGGCTGATCGGCCCGCCCTGGTCTGTACGGTATCGCACATAGTGACCGCACGCGAGCATTCCTTTGCCGCCAGGCAAACGCCTTGGGGCCATGGAGTTTGCGCTGCGTGGCCCTTGTGTGCGACAGCGCACGGACACAGCGCTGCAGCAATGCCACCGTGCGGAGACCGCCGTGCAGCGATGGCGGCCTTCCTTGAAAAATAAAGCCGCGCGCCGGCAAGCCAGGACATCCGTGAAAGCCCCGCCGTATGCAGCAGCCTACCGAACCGGAAAAACAAGCCGCAGAGCGGGCCCAGCGCGTTGCCGAGGCCGCCGTGGCCCGCTGGGAAAGCATTGTCGAGATCCTGACCCCCATCCTGGGGCAACGGGGAGTGGCCGCCCTGTACCGCCGGACCTTGAGCCTGGCGGGCGGCCTCCATCCCTGCCTGGTGCAGGCGCAGGAGAGCGACGACCCGGTGAACTTCAAGCGCCTGCGGCGCGTGCTCGCGCAACAAGCTCCGGAGGTCGCGGCTGCCGCCACCGACGCTTCGCTGCAAACCTTCCGCGGGCTGCTGGACAGCCTGATTGGAAGCGCCCTCGCCCAGCGGCTGCTGGGCTCCGAATGGTCACCCCTCTTCAGCGGCCCGCCCGCGCAGGACTCCAAGACATGACGAGCAAAGTGACGATCAGGCAGCTTGCGACCGGCGTTCCCGGCCTGGACGAGGTGCTGGGTGGCGGACTGTCGGAGTTCTCCTTCAACCTGATTGCCGGCCAGCCTGGTGCCGGCAAGACCACGCTGGCGCACCAGATCATGTTTGCGCTGGCGACGCCCGAGCATCCGGCCCTGTATTTCACGGTGCTGGGCGAGCCGCCGCTGAAAATGCTGCGCTACCAGCAGCAGTTCGGGTTCTTCGACAGCGAGAAGGTGAACAACGCGATACGGTTCATCAATCTGTCCGATGCCACGGTGGAGGGCGATCTGGACACCGTGCTGTGGCGCATTACCGAGGAGGTGCAAAAGCAGAACCCGGCGCTGGTCTTTGTGGACTCATTCCGTTCCGTGGTCCTTTCCAACCAGGTGCTGGGCAAGTCCCAGTCCGAGCTGCAACTGTTCGTGCACCAGCTGGGCATGCTGATGACGAGCTGGCAGGCCACCACCTTTCTGATCGGCGAGTATTTCAATGAAAAGGACGCCAACCCGGTGTGCACCGTGGCCGATGGCTTGTTCTGGCTGCGGCAGAGCGTGCAGCGCAACTCCATGGTGCGAAAGCTGGAGATACTCAAGATGCGCGGCCAGTCCACGCTGCCGGGCCTGCACACCTTCCGCATCGACCACGGTGGCATCCGCGTCTTCGCGCCCGTGGGGCAGGAGTTGCAAAGCCGCAATGCGCCACCGCTGCAGGCGGGCCAGGCCAGCCGCCTGTCCATCGGCGTGCAGGAACTCGATACCATGCTGGGCGGGGGCCTGCCGCGCGGCTACTCGGTGCTGGTGGCCGGGCCTTCCGGCTCGGGCAAGAGCATCCTGGCGGGCGCCTTCCTGGCCGAAGGCGCCCGGCAGGGAGAAACCGGGGTGATCGCCGCCTTCGAGCAGCATCCCAGCGGCTCGCGCAACCCGGTGGTGGCAGCGCTCATCGAACAAGGCAAGGTCGGCATCGTGGACAGCCGCGCGCCCGACCTGTCCATCGACGAGATCGTGCACCTGCTTACCGCCGAGATCGCGCGGCTGAACGCCACCCGGGTCGTCATCGACTCGCTCTCGGGCTTCGAGCTGGCGCTGGCGCCCACGTTCAGGGACGACTTTCGCGAGTCGCTGTCGCGCATGGTCACCGCGCTGGCCAGCACCGGGGTCACGGTGCTCATGACGTCGGAGCTGGAAGACCGCTACACCGACCTGCGCTTCAGCCCCTATGGCACTGCTTTCCTGACCGATGCCATCATCGTACAGCGCTACACCGAGATCGACAGCCGCCTGCGCCGCCTGATCGCGGTCGTGAAGATCCGAGCGAGCGCGCATTCCGATGAAATGCGGCTGTTCAGCATCGGTGACGATGGCCTGCGCATCGGCGAGCGGCTGGCCGGCCATGAAGGACTGCTGGGCGGGCGCCCCACGCGCCAGCATGCAGCGGCCACGGTGCGCGAACGCGGAATGCCTGCCAATGCCGCCGCCTGACACGCTGCCAGCCGCGCCGGCCGAACAGGCCGCACCGATGGCCCAGGCCCTCGCACTGGTTGCGACCGACCTGCGCACGGCCTCGCAGGAGCTGACCGAGCTGCTGCTGCAGATCGACAACGCGCGCCACCTGCTGGCAGACCTGCACACGGAGCTGCAGGACGCCAAGGCGCTGGCCGAAGCCGGCACCAGCCAGAACCTGGTGGAAGCCAATGCGCACCTGGTCATCACGGCCTTGCAGAGCCAGGCGGATACCGAGCAGGCCACGCAGGAGCTGAGCGAGCTGTCGCGCGCGGCGGAGCTCGACGGGCTCACCCAGTTGGCCAACCGTGCCCTGCTGCACGACCGCTTCCACAAGGCCATGGCCCACGCCAGGCGGCACCATACGCGCCTGGGCCTGTTGTTCATCGACCTGGACAAGTTCAAGTCCATCAACGACACCCTGGGCCACGCGACCGGGGACCTGGTGCTGCAGCAAGCCGCCCGCTGCATGGAGGCGTCCATCAGGGACGTGGACACGGTCAGCCGCTACGGCGGGGACGAGTTCGTGATCCTGCTGGCGGACATTGCGGAAATCGCGGATGCCATCCTCGTGTCGAACAAGGTGGCGGCGGCCATCGCCGTGCCGATGGCCCTGGGAACCGAACGGCTGGTGGTCTCCGCCAGCATTGGCGTGTGCGTCTACCCGGACGATGGCCTGCGGCTCGATGACCTGTTGGTCTGCGCGGATGCGGCCATGTACCGCGCAAAAAAAGTCAAAGAGCACGAATCACCACCCCTGCCCTGAGGGCCCGGGATGCGCGGCGCGGGCCAATCCATCCACACCTTGCTTGATCCGGAGGTTTCCATGCACCGTTTCCTGTCCAGCAACCGCAACGAATTGATCGCGCGGTGCAAGCGCAAGGTGGCCGAGCGCCCCCAGCGCCAGGCCACCGACCAGCAACTGGCCCATGGCGTTCCCCTGTTCCTGGACCAGCTTACCCGCACACTCGCAGCGGAGAACGATGACGATGCCGCGACGAGCACAGCCATCTCGGGCCCGTCGGGCGGCGACGCGCTGGCATTGTCCGAAATCGGCGTGAGTGCCACCGCGCATGGCAAGGAGCTGCTGCAGTTGGGCTACACCGTTGACCAGGTGGTTCACGACTACGGCGACCTGTGCCAGGCCATCACCGACCTGGCGTTCGAGCAGAATGCTCCCTTTGCCGTGGTGGAGTTTCGCACCTTGAACCGGTGCCTGGACAACGCCATTGCCGATGCCGTGACAGAGTTCAGCCTGCAGCGCGACGCACAGCTGTCCGCGCAACAGCTCGCGGGCGAGAAGCAGCGGCTCGGATTTCTGGTGCATGAGCTACGCAACTCCCTGGGCACGGCCACCCTGGCCGTGCGAGCGCTGGAGCTGGGCAACATGGCCATCAACGGCGCCACCGGCGCGGTGCTCAAGCGCAGCCTGTCCACGCTTGGGCTGCTGATCAGCAGGGCAACGGCCGAGGTGCGCGGCGAGGGACATGGCCAGCGCCAGTTTTTTTCCGTCGCAGCGTTCATATCCGACGTCGAACTGGCCGCTCGCCTGGACGAGGGCCTCAAAGGCGCGGCCCTGGAGGTCCGTGCCGTGGACCCTGCGCTGGCGGTCAAGGCCAACCGCGAGCTGCTGCATGCCGCGCTGGCCAACCTGCTGCAGAACGCGTTCAAGTTCACGCACGAGAACACTGTGGTGACCCTGACCGCCCATGCGTTCGGCGAGCATGTCCACATGGATGTCGAGGACCACTGCGGTGGGCTGCCCGCAGGCGGTGCCGCCAGGATGTTCATTCCGTTCCGGCAGAACGACGACAGCCGAGCCGGCCTGGGGCTGGGCTTGTCCATTGCCCGCCAAAGCATCGAGGCTGACCATGGCACCCTGACGGTGCGCGATGTTCCGGGCTCAGGCTGCGTCTTCACCATTTCGCTGCCCCGCCATTGCATGCCATAGGCCAGGCTGGCCGAGCGGCTTCCGGCGGCCAGCCTGGCCCAGCATGGTGGCCCTTCAAGGATGGATGCACTGCGCCCTGGACAGCGCGCCCTCCCGCAGTCCATGTCCTACGCGGCTGGGCAGTGCCGGCACGCTGCGCCTTGGCTACCCCGCCCCAGCAAGGCACGCGCCATCGCAGATGGATGGTTCAGCCGCCCCTCATCCGGCGGCCGAATCAATGGACTTGCGCAGGCGTGCTGTCGCCGCGCTGACGCGCGCTTCGAAATCCTTCCATCGGGCTGCGGTGGCCTGCTTCATCTCGGTCAGACTGTCCTGTGCCGATTGCACATCATCCTGAAGGGCGGATATGTCCTGGTTGATCTTGGCCTTGGCGTCCGTTGCAGCAACGCCGGCTTTCCGTTCCAGATCCGCTACGGCCGCTCTGCCCCTGGCAATGTCCTTGTCCGCATCGGCGAGAAACTGGTCGCGTTTGCTTGTGTCGTTGGCATACCTGAATTCGGGCATGGAGCGGATAGAGTCTTTCGTCGCGCCGGCCATCACCAATTTACCGGCGTGGTCTTGGATCCGGGAGACGGGGATCGCGACGTCGTGCCGCCCAATGCCCACAAAGCCTCCGGCGCTGACGATGATGTACGAGACGTTCCTTTCGGGAGAAATGATCAGGTCGTCCACCTTGCCCACCTTCTTTCCTGCATCGTTGTAGATGGTCTTTCCCATGAGCGTCCGCTTGACGCTCCAGCCCCTTGCAAGCTGTACCGACTCCGTTACCGTGGCATCCAGCGTCGTGGTTGCGCCTGCGACCTGCGGCCAGGCGGGTGTGGCCATGCAAAGCGCGCCACATGCAGCCAGGGCCGCCATGGCCAGGGGGGATAGTTGAATCTTCATGGTGATTTCCTCGTGTGTTGGCTTCCAGTGGGCGAAAGCAATTCGGATGCGCCACTCAACACGTTTGTAGGTACTTCGGAATGCCCCGTCTGTTCGGCAACGCACCTCCGTCGGCTGCCGTGGAGCGGCGACCACGAATCGCTCACAGGCACGCTTTTCCGCGTGGCCCGGGGGTTCGCCACCGCACAGACCGCAAGCCCCAGATGGTGGCAAGCTCAATGCCCACTCAACGAATTGAAAGCAGCGCATGAAAACCGATAGCCAACTGCAGCGGGACGTGAGCGCGGAACTGCAATGGGAGCCCTCCATTCGAGCCGAGCACATCGGGGTGGAAGTGAAGGACGGCGTGGTCACGCTGGCAGGCCAGGTGGACTCCTACATAGAGAAGTGCAACGCAGAACGCGCGGCACAGCGCGTATCGGGGGTCCATGCCATGGCAACGGAACTCAAGGTGCAGCTGCCAGACGATAGCCAGCGGTCTGACGCGGCGATTGCCGGTGCGGCCCAACAAGTCCTCGATTTGACCTCATCGGTCCCCACCAATGCCGTCAAAGTGCTCGTGGAAAACGGCTGGATCTCGTTGACGGGCACGGTTGACTGGCACTACCAGCGTCGCGCAGCGGCTGCTGCGGTGAGGCACCTCACCGGCGTCATCGGTGTGAGCGACAAGATCGCACTCAAGCCATGGTTGACGGCAAGCGCAGTCCGGTCGGACATCGAGGCAGCGTTGATGCGCTCGTCGATCTCCGACGCAAGAAAGATCACGGTCAGGCTGCATGGAGCCGAGGTCACGCTGGCAGGAACCGTCAATAGCTGGGCAGACCGTGCCATCGCCACCAATTCGGCGTGGGGTACGCCGGGAGTGAGCAGCGTTGTGGACAAGCTGAGCCTGGCGTACTGATCGCTGCGTCGCAATCAGAAAGCCCGGTGCATGCGGCAGCGCGCACAGCATCCGACCCTTGGCTATGCAGGACGATGGACCCGCATCGGAGCATGAAATGAACACGATTGCACACCTTTCACGCCACCAACGCGCAACCCTTACCAACCTCCTTCAGGCGCGCCGCACCGAAATGCAGGTGTTGCAGGCATTGCACAGGCAAGATCTGTCGCAGGGGGATTCTGCCCACCAGGCCCTGGCGCAGGATGCGGATGACGCACCGCGGCAGGCGGGAGACAGCACGGTGGAAGGGGTCCTGTCCGACATGCACAGCAAGGAGTTCGATGCGGTGGTCAGTGCGCTGCAACGCATCCACGCCAGGGAGTATGGGCTGTGCATCGACTGCATGGGGGCCATCCCGTTCCAGCGGCTGAGCCTTGAACCCCAGGCACTGCGCTGCGTGGGCTGCGAGAGCCGCCATGAGCGCAGCCAGAGGATGCCGGCCCATCCGATTGCGGTGACATGACCCATGACCCCATGGCCCGCTGCGCCCCATGAAATACAAGGACTACTACACCACGTTGGGGGTGCCGCGCGACGCCACGCTGGAGCAGATCAAGAAAGCCTATCGAAAGCTGGCCCGCCAGTACCATCCGGATCTCTCCAAGGACGCCGATGCCGAGGCGAAATTCAAGGAGCTGGCAGAAGCCTACGTGACCCTCAAGGACCCGGAAAAGCGCAGTGCCTACGACCACATCGGCAAGCACGTCCCCGGCGAGGAGTTCCAGCCGCCGCCCGCCTGGGAACGCCCTGCCGGCGGCAACGGCCCCACCTTCGCGGACATGGACCTGGCCGACCTGCTGGCGGCCATGGGGCACGGGCGGTCGGGCCGCCAGAGTGATGGCGGGCCGGTGCCGGGCCGCGATTTCGACACCACGGCGCGCATCAGCCTGGAGCAGGCGCACCAGGGAGCCAAGCTCACCCTGGAGCTTGACGACGGTGGGGCCGGGCGTGCGCTGGAAGTGACGATACCGGCGGGCATGCGCGATGGCCAGAAGCTGCGCCTGCGTGGGCAAGGTGGCAAAGGGCACCAGGGCGGCAACAATGGGGACATCTACCTGCACATTGCCCTGGCACCGCACCCGCTGTTCCAGGTGCAGCAGCACGACCTGTACTTCCACCTGGCGCTCAGCCCCTGGGAGGCGGCCCTGGGTGCGCAGGTGGAGATTCCCACCCTGGGCAACCCCATGCTGCTGACGGTGCCTGCGGGCACCTGCCACGCCCGCAAGCTCAGGGTGCGCGGGCAAGGCCTGGCCAATGGCCATGGCGGGCGCGGAGACTTCTATGCCGTGGTGCACCTGGACATTCCGAAGACGCTTTCTGCCCGCGAGCGGGAGCTGTTCCAGGAACTGGCCGGTGCATCGGATTTCAACCCCCGTGAAGCAACCACCCTGGAGCATGCCCATGGCCCCACAAGCACATGAATGGCACTGGCTGGACCAGCGCGCCAGCGTCAGCCTGTCCGACCTGTCCCGAGCGAGCGGTCTGACCGCGCAGGAGCTGGCGGAGCTGGTCGACTATGGCGCCATCGCGCCGCTGGCCCCGGAGCAGGAGGAGCTGCACTTCAGCGCGCAGTGCCTCGTCCCGCTGCGGGCAGCGGTCAAGCTGCGCGTCACCTATGACCTGGACATCTTCACGGTGGTGCTGCTGATGGACGGACTGCAGCGCATCGAGGTGCTCACGCACCGCATCAGGACACTGGAAAGCCAGGTGCCGCGCCCCCATGGCGGATTGCCGCAGGCGATGCCGGAGCCCATCGACGTCACGGCCGAGTACAGGCCGTTTTGAGTACGGCCTGCATCGTCAGACCGCCTTGGTCATGTACCCCATCCACGGCCAATAGGTCAGCGAGAAAATCACCAGCAGCGCGGTGGCCGCCAGCGTGATGGCGATGCCGGTGCGCACGAAGTCGCCGGCATCGAAGGTGCCGGTGCCATAGGCAATCATGTTCTGCGGCGCGTTGACGGGCAGGATGAAGCCAAAGCTCACCACGAACTGCAGCAGCATGGTCATGCCGACCACGTTGATGCCCGGGGTCTGCACCGCCAGGAGCACGCTCATGATGATGGGGATCATGGTGGATGCCAGCGCCGTGGCGCTCGCGAACCCCAGGTGGATCACGATCAGGAACAGCGACAGCAGCATCAGGATGGCGAACGCGCTGGCCTGTTGCAGGCCCAGGTTCTGCACGATGAGGTGGGCCAGCCACCCGGCGGCCTGGGTCTTGAGCAGGGCCGTGCCGATGCTGATGCCGACCGCGAACAGCACCACCGTGCCCCAGGGAAAGCCGCGCTGGGACTCCTTCCAGTCCATGACGCCCAGGCGCGGCAGCAGCATCAGGGCGATGGCCGCGATGGTGGTGGACGAGGTGTCGAAGTCGTGCAGCACCTTTTCGGTGGCCCAGAAGCCCAGCAGCGCCAGCACGATGGCCAGCAGCTTCCACTCTCTAGCGCTCATCTTGCCGATCAGGTCGAGCTGCCGCCGTATCGTGGCCTGGCCGCCCGCGATCTCCTTCATCTCGGGCTTCATCATGCGCGTCATGATGAAATAGACGGCAATGCTCAGCAGCGCGGAGAATGGCGCTCCGGCGATGAACCATTCGAGCCAGGTGATGCTGGCCTGCAATTGCTTTTCGATGAAGCCGATGGCCACCATGTTCTGCGCGGCGGAGGTCTTGATGCCCACGTTCCACACGCTGGCGGTCTGCGCAGCGGTGATGACCAGCAGGCCGGCGAAGCGGCTGCGCCGGTCCACCTGGAAGGCCAGGATGAAGCCCATCATGATGGGCACCAGGCAGGCCACCCGCGCCGTGGTGCTGGGCACGATGAACGACAGCAGAAATCCCACGCCCATGGCACCGATGACGATGTGGTTGGTGCGCGCATCGACGCGGGACAGCACCAGCAGCGCGATGCGCCGGTCGAGCCCGGTGGCCGTCATGGCCGCGGCGATGAAGCATGCGGCCGCCACCAGCGCCACGGCACTGTTCGAAAAGCCCGAGAGGGCCAGGCCGAGTGCTGCGCCTGTGCCCATGGCTGCGCCGGCAGGCTTGGTCGCGTCGGGCACCGCGGCCAGCAGGAAGATCATCAGGGCGCCGATGACCACGGCGCTCACCGCGTAGTCCAGCGCCTCGGTCATCCAGACGATGACGGCAAACGCCAGGATCGCCAGCATGGCCTGGCCGGCCGGCGGCAGGCCCTGCGCCGTGGGCATCCACAGCACGGCAAGGAGCGCGGCCACGGCCAGGAAAAGCCCGGCCGTCTTCACCACGTGCCGGCCCGACTCGGGTGGCACGGGCGTGACGACTGGGAGAATGGGCGCGGCGGGTTTCATGATTTTTTCCTTGTGAGCAGCTTGCGCAGCTCGCTGAACCACAGCACGGTGCTGCCCATCGCGCCGCAGACCAGCCACTGGCCCGGCGACAGCGGCGCGGTGCCGAAGGCCAGGTTCAAGACCTGCAGGTGCACCACGCCCACCTGCAGCAGCGCGGACAGGGCCACCGCGCCCCACAGCCAGGGGTTGGTGGCCAGGTTGGCGAACGCGCTGGCGGTCTCGGAGCGGGCGTTGAAGCAGTTGAACAGGTGGGCGAAGACCAGCACCGTGAAGCCTGCCGTGCGGGCGTTGGCCAGGTCGCGGTCGCCCTCGATCAGGCCGCCGGGCAGGTACATGTCCATGGTGAGCAGGGTGGCCACGGCCACCACAATGCCGATCTGCACCACGCCCCACCACATGGCGGCGTCGATCACCCGCTCGCCCGGGTGGCGGGGCTTGCGCGCCATGGCGTCGTCGCTGGTGGGGTCCATGCCCATCGCCAGCGCGGGCCAGGAGTCGGTGATCAGGTTCAGCCACAGGATCTGCGTGGCCAGCAGCGGCAGCACCAGCGCGCTGCCGGGGGCGGTCAGGCCGATGACGCCGGCGCCCACCACGCCCAGGAACACGGTCAGCACCTCGCCCATGTTGGACGACAGCAGGTAGCGCAAAAACTTGCGGATGTTGTCGAAGATGCCGCGCCCCTCGCGCACCGCTTCGATGATGGTGGCGAAGTTGTCGTCGGCCAGCACCATGCGGGCCGCGCCCTTGGCCACCTCGGTGCCGGTCACGCCCATGGCCACGCCGATGTCGGCGGCCTTGAGCGCGGGGGCGTCGTTCACGCCGTCCCCCGTCATCGCGACGATGTGGCCGTCGGCCTGCAGGGCGGCCACGATGCGCAGCTTGTGCGCGGGCGCCACGCGGGCGAAGACCGAGGTGTGGCGCACCGCCTGGGCGAAGGCCGCGCCGTCCAGCGCATCGAGCTCGGCCCCGGTGAGCGCCGTGGCGCCGGGCGGCACCAGCCCCAGGTCGGCCGCGATGCGTGCCGCCGTGCGCGGGTGGTCGCCGGTGATCATGATGACCCGTACGCCGGCGCGCCGTGCCTCGCGGATCGCCACCGCGGCCTCTTCGCGCGGGGGGTCGATGATGCCCGCCGTGCCCACGAAGATGAGGCCGCGCTCCAGCGCATCCACCTCTTGCAGGTCCTCGTGCGCGCCCAGGGGGCGGTAGGCCACGGCCAGCGTGCGCAGGGCATCGCCGGACAGGGTGTCCACATCGGCCAGGATCTTCGCGCGCAAGGTGGCGTCGAGCGCGACCACGTCCATCCCCACCCGGGCGTGGGCGCACAGGCCCAGCAGCACGTCGGGCGCGCCCTTGCAGATGAGCACCCGCTCGCCGCCGTGCTCCAGGTCGCGTTCGATGGTGGACATGCGCTTGCGCTCGGAGGTGAAGGGGTGCTCCGCAATGCGCTCGAACCGCTTTTTGCGCCGCGCCGTGGCACCGAGCTTGTGCTCGGCCACCAGGAACGCGGCCTCGGTGGGGTCGCCGTGGACTTGCCACGCGCCGTTGTCGGCCTGCTGCAGCGATGCGTTGCCCGCCAGGCTGCCGCCGCTGAGCAGCACCACCTGTTCGGCGTGCAGCGCGCCCGCCTGCAAGGGTGTGCCGGCCCGCTGCACCTGGCCTTCGGGCGCATAGCCCACGCCCGTGACGTCGGTGGCGCCGGAGGCAGTCATGATGCGCACCACCGTCATCTCCGAGCGCGTGAGCGTGCCGGTCTTGTCGGTGCAGATGACCGAGGTGGCGCCCAGCGTCTCCACCGACGACAGGTTCTTGATGATGGCGTGGTGCCCGGCCATGCGCTGCACCCCCAGGGCCAGCACCACCGACAGTATGGCGGGCAGCCCCTCAGGCACGGCCGCCACCGCCAGGGCCACGCCCAGCAGCAGCACGCCGACGACCTCGGCCATGCTGTCGGGCCGGGAGATGAGCAAGATGGTGCCCACCACCACGGCGGCGATGGCCAGAACGGCCACGCCCAGCATGCGCCCGATGTGGGTGATCTCCTTTTCCAGCGGCGTGGGCTGCTCCACGGTGGCGGCCAGCATGCCGGCAATCGCGCCCATCTGCGTGGCCATGCCGGTGGCGACGACCAGCGCGCTGCCGCTGCCCTGGGCGACGAAGGTGCCCTTGAACACCATGTTCAGTTGGTCGCCCAGGGCGGCGGGGCCGGGCAGGGGCGCGGGGTCCTTGAGCACGGCCTCGCTCTCGCCGGTGAGCGAGCTCTCCTGCATGCGCAGGGCGGCAGCGCGCACCAGGCGCGCATCGGCGGGCGTGGCATCGCCCTCGGCCAGCACCAGCAGGTCGCCCTTGACCAACTGCGCGCTCGGCACCCGCTGCACCTGGCCGCCGCGCACCACCGAGGCGGTGGGCGCGCTCATGCGCGCCAGCGCGGCCACGGCGTCGTGCGCCTTGGCTTCCTGCACATGGCCCAGCACCCCGTTGAGAAGGACGATGGCCGTGACGGCGATGGCATCCACAGGCCAGCCGTGCAGGCCCTCGAACACCCACGCCAGCAGCGACACCACGATCGCGCCCAGCAGCAGGTAGATGAGTGGGTCCTGGAACTGCGACAGCAGGCGGCGCCAGGCGGCGGTGCGCGGGGTGGCCTGGAGCTCGTTGGGGCCGTCCTGCGCAAGGCGCGTCGCTGCTTCCTGCACGGAAAGCCCGTGCTGCAGATCGGTACCCAGCATTTTGGCCAGGTCGTCGGCCTTCCGGGTCGTAAAGTCCGGCGGTGGCAGCACTGTCATGCGAACAGCGCCGGAACGCCCCGGCGTGGCGCCGGATCGACCGGCGGGGCAAAGCCCACGCGCGCCCACATCTGCACCGTTTGCGCCGGCTCTGGCGCGTCGAGCAGGCGCCTGATGCGGGCATGGGGGGCGGCCTGTTCGGGGTATTCCTGCAGGGCCTGCTGCAGGGGCTGCATCGCCAGACCCTGTGCGGTGGCGGCTAGCTGCACCCGCACATAGGCGCGCCCGGCGCCAATCTGCGTGCGGCGGTCATTGCCCTCGGTCACCATCCACAGGAAGGCAGGCGTGGAGGCCAGCTTCCTGCCGAAATCCTCGATCTGGCTGGTGGTGGCGTAGTCATCGGGGGCCGGGGCCTTGCTGCGGTCGAACAGCCCGAAGCGGTTGAGCCACACGACCATGGGGTCCAGCAGGTAGAGGCCATCGCGGTGCTTTTCGATTTCGGCAGCCCCCACCCGCAGCACCTGGTAGGTTTCGAGCACCACGCGCGGCGTGACCATCTCGATGCGCCACGCCTGCGCGGCGATTTCGCGGTGCTGGGCCATCAGCCCGGCCTGGTCCATGCCCACGAAGCCCAGCCGCGATGGATGGGGGGCGACGGCGTCGGCCATGGCCTGCCATGCGGCGGCCGGCACCGGGCGCTGGAGGTCGTACAGCTGGCGGTTGGTGCGGCGCTGCAGGACATGGGCGAACAGCGGGTCTTTCTGCACGGCGGGGTCGGGCGACAGCCGCACGCGTGCCACGGGGCGCTGGTCAATCTGCCCTGGCGCGAACTCGCCTTCGGGAAACAGCGTGATGTCGGCCCGCAGCCCGCGCTCGCGCGCCGCCATGTCGAGCAGCTCCAAAAATGTGCCGTGGCTCATCATGGTCTGGCGCGAGAACGGATCGGAGGCGGGCAGCAGGCGATGCAGGTCGCAGCGCAGCAGCATCTCGCCGGGCGTGGTGAGGTCGACGCGCCACGATTGCAGATTGTGGGAGTGCGGCGCCAGGATGGCGTAGCCCAGGATCCAGCGGCGGACATCGGCCTCCTGCCCGGGGCCCTGCCATGGCGCGATCGCGGCCGGGGGCATGGGCTGGCTGCAGCCCGCCGAGGCAGCCGTGGCGGCGATGATGGCGGCGCCACCGGTCACCCTGGCGAATTGGCGTCGATGCATGGTGCAGCTCCTTGTGGGGCCTGCTGGCCACGGCGTTTCAACCGGGCCACCCATTGCACGGCGAGGTCGGCGGGAGTCGTTTGTAGATCATGAAGATGCCCCGACATGAAAACCCGTGCGGGCCTGTGGATCGCTCATGCCTCGATGATCACTTTGAGCGCCTTGGTCTCTGCGGCCCGGCCGAAGGTGTCGTAGGCCTGCAGGATGTCCGCGAGCTGGAAGCGGTGGGTGATGAGCTGCTTGGCGTCGATGCGCCGGGACTGCACGGTCTTGAGCAGCATGGGCATGGACACGGTATCGACCAGGCGCGTGGTGATGGTGATGTTGTGCGACCAGAGCCGCTCCAGGTGCAGGTCGGCCTTGACGCCGTGCACGCCCACGTTGGCGATGGTGCCGCCGGCGGCCACGATGTCCTCGCACATCGTGAAGGTGGCCGGGATGCCGACGGCCTCGATGGCCGTGTCCACCCCGCGCCCGCCGGTCAGCGCCATCACCTGCTGGGCGGCGGTGCCATCGGTGCTGTTGACCGTGGCCGTGGCGCCGAAGCGCTTGCCCACGGCCAGGCGGTTGTCGTCCAGGTCGACCATGATGATCTCCGAGGGCGAATACAGCTGCGCCGTGAGCAGCGCCGCCAGCCCGATGGGCCCGGCGCCGACGATGGCCACGGTGGAGCCGGGCTGCACCTTGCCGTTGAGCACGCCGCACTCGAAGCCGGTGGGCAGGATGTCGCTGAGCATGACCAGCGCCTCTTCGTCCGCGCCGTCGGGAATGGGGTAGAGGCTGGTGTCAGCATGCGGGATGCGCACGAACCCGGCCTGGGTGCCGTCGATGCGGTTGCCCAGCACCCAGCCACCGGTGCTGCAGTGCGAGTACATGCCCTTGCGGCAGTTCTCGCAGCGCCCGCAGGCGCTGATGCAGGAGATGAGCACCCGGTCGCCAGGCTTGAAGGTGGTGACGCCCGGGCCTACGGAGTCGATGATGCCCACGCCTTCATGGCCCAGGGTGGTGCCGGGCTGGCAGGTGGGCACGTCGCCCTTGAGGATGTGCAGGTCGGTGCCGCAGATGGTGGTGCGGGTGATGCGCACGACGGCGTCGGTGGCGTCCTGTATGGTGGGCTTGGGGCGTTCGTCCAGCTTCTTCTGGCCGGGGCCGTGGTACACGAGGGCGAGCATGGTGAGGGGTCCTTTGGGTGGTCAGGGTGCCGATCCACTGTCTGCGCCATCCGGGTGGCTGTCAGTGCGCTGGCGCACACATTCCCTCGGGGCCGTGCTTTATTCGGCCGGCATTTGATCCTGGTCAACCGTGCCGCACATGGCCATTGCGCAGGCCACTGCAACCAAAGCCCGCTAGGATGGGCCCTTTGCAGAACCCGCCTGGGCAAGTGCCCTCCTCCCACTCCCCACCTGCCGTCCCCCATGCGCCCCACCCCTGCCGACACGCCCCCGCCCCTGGACACGCTGATGGTGGCCACCTGCAACGTGCTCAACCTGGCCAACCCCGGGCGCATGTTCTACGCCAACCAGGACGCTTACACCGAGTCAGAGTACGAACGCAAGATCGAGTGGCTGGCCCAGCGCTTTCGCACGCTCAATGCCGACGTGCTGGCGGTGCAGGAGGTGTGGGACGAGGCGGCGCTGAAGGCGGCCATCGCGCACAGCGGGCTGCGCTACGATTTTGTTGCGGTGCCCGGTGCCGAGAACGACGACAAGCGCCACGGTGCCCAGGGCACGCCGCGCGTGGGCATTGCCACGCGGCTCAAGGTGGAGGCGCTGCAGTCGTTTGCGAACTTTCCGCCGGCCTTCCAGGTCGATGTGCCGGGGCTGGGCCCACACACGCGCTTCGAGCGCCCGCCCCTGGTGGCCACGCTGCGCATGAAGCATGGGCAGCGGGTGAACGTGCTCACGGCGCACCTCAAATCCAAGCGCCCCAAGTTCCTGCAGGACGCCAACGGCCACGCGCTGGAGGACAAGGACGACCGCAAGGTGGGCGCCCTGGCCTCGCTGCGCTCGCTGCTGATGCGCGGCGCCGAGGCCATGGCCCTGCGCTGCCTGGTGATCGACCTGCTGCAGCGCACCAGCGTGCCGCTGGTGGTGATGGGCGACTTCAACGACACCCCTGACAGCGTGACCACGCAGCTGATCTGCGCCACCACCGAAATCGCCTACGACCGCTCGGCCCGCGACGTGGCGCTGTTCAACGCCTACGACCTGCAGGGCGAGATGGCGCTCAAGAAGGACGTGGCCTTCTCCCACATCCACCAGGGCTCGCCCGCGGTGCTGGACCAGATCCTGGTGAGCGAGGAGTTTTTGGCCCGCGGGCGCAACAGCCTGGGCGACGTGCGCCGGGTGGACTACTTCAACGACCACCTGCCCGACGGCCGCGACCGCACGCGCTCGGACCACGGTTTCGTGCGTGCGCTGCTCCGGCTGCAGATGGGGACGCCGCAAACCCCGCCGGCACCCGCTGCCCCGCCGATGGGCTGAGCTCCGCGGGGCGCGGCATCACCCATTTGCCTTTACATACCGGGCTGTTCAGGTGCTAAATTCCTGCGCGATTCTGAGGAAGCCAGAGATGCGTTGGAAAATGATCGCGATGGCCTGCCTGGGCCTGGCAGCCCTGTCTGCAGGCGCGCAGGTGCACCGCTGCAAGCAGCCGGATGGAAAGATGGTCTACAGCGACCAGCCGTGCGCCCGCAGCCAGACCGGCGGGGTGATCCTGCCCGACCCGAGCGTGCGCGAAGTCGCCTGGGAGCAGGCGCGCAATCGGGCCCAGGGCTCGGGCAGCGCCAAGTCTGCCGCCTGCCGCTCGGCCAGGGAGGAGCTGGCCCAGCTCGCCGGCCTTCGCAGCCTGTCGCCCGAAGAAAAGCGCATCCGCGTGCGGGGCCAGGAAACACGGGTCGCCGCCGCCTGCGGCACCGAGCCGCCGGGCCCGAACCCGCAGCCCCTGGCCGGCAAGGCGCCTGCCGCCTCCGGCCCCGTGGTCTTCCTCTACTGCGATGCCGGCGTGTGCCACGACAACAAGGGCGGCGTGCACATGAAGAGCGGCCCCGACTTCGTCGACGCGGCCACGGGCAAGAAATGCGCGCGCGTGGGCGCCCAGACCGTCTGCACCTGATCCGCACCGCAAGTCCCTGCGCCGCCAGGGGCATCGCGGCCGCGCGCGGCGCGCCGGCACCGCTTTGCAACACGGCGTGCCGGCTGACACAAGTCGTAACGAGCCCCCCAGTAAGATGCCGGACCAAGCCCCGGATTGAGCACGGGCGACGAGACCCATATGACCATGCCCAGAGCCAACACCTCCACCCTGCCCCAGCAACCCGACGCCCGCGCCAGCCGCTGGCCGGTCCGCACGGCCGCCGCCGCGCTGGTGGCCGTGCTGCTGGCGGCCTGCAGCAGCACGCCGCTGCCGCCCTGGAATTCGCCGGGCGCAGCCGCACCGCGCCCCAGTGCCCCGGCACCGCTGCCCCGCCCGCAGGCCGGCAAGGTGGTGCCCGCACCGCTGGGCTCGGCCCAGCAAGCGCCCGCACCCCAGCCGCAAGCGCCGACAGGCGTCATCACCGCCCCCCTGCCGCCCGCAGCGCCCATTGTGGGCCGCAACGAGCCCCTGGCCACGCCGCCCTATGGCCCGGCCGTGATGGCCCGTTTCCCCGAGCCCACGGTGCGCTACAGCACGCCCGGCCTGGCGCCCGACCGCCGTGCCTTCACCACCAACGTGGAGCTGGAGCAATGGCTGCAGTCCGTGGCCCAGGGCACGGCCGGCGGCCCCTCGCGCGCCAGCATGCTGCGCCTGGGCACCTCGCAGCGCGGCGAGCCCCTGCTGGGCCTGCTGCTCACCCGCGCCCAGGGCAATGACCCGGCGGCCCTGGATGCCGGCAAGCGCCCCACCGTGGTGCTGATCGGCCAGCAGCACGGCAACGAGCCGGCGGGTGCCGAGGCCCTGCTGGTCATCGCCCGCGAACTCGGCCAGGGCCTGCTCGAGCCCCTGCTCGAACGCATCAACGTGATCATCGTGCCGCGCGCCAACCCCCATGCCGCCCAGGCCGACAAGCGCGCCACGGCCAACGGCAACGACAAGACCCGCGACCACCAGCTGCTCAAGACGCCCGAGGCCCAGGCCATCGCGCGCCTGGTGCGCGACTACCGCCCCATCCTGGTGGTGGACGCGCACGAGTACACCGTGGCCGGCCGCTACAAGGAAAAGTTCAACGCCGTGCAGCGCTACGACGCGCTGCTGCAGTACACCACCACCGCCAACTACCCCGAGTTCCTGACCAAGGCCTCGCAGGAGTGGTACCACCAGCCCATGGTGGCGGCGCTCAAGGCCCAGAACCTCTCCAGCGAGTGGTACTACACCAATGCCACGGGCGCGGACGACCGCACCCTGTCGATGGGCGGCACGCAGCCCGACACGGGCCGCAACGTGCACGGCCTGAAGAACACCGTGAGCCTCTTGATCGAGACGCGCGGCGTGGGCATCGGCCCGCTGCACATGCAGCGCCGCGTGCACACCCAGGTCACGGCCATCGCCAGCGCACTGCGCTCCACCGCCGAGCGCGCCGCCAACCTGGAACAGGTGCGCGCCTTCGTGGTGCGCGACATCTCGGCCAAGGCCTGCCGCGACAACGTGGTCGTCGAGGCCGGCCCCACGCCCACGCAGCGCGAGGTGGTCTTCATCGACCCCGAGACCGGCATGGACCGCCCCGTGCGCGTGGACTGGAATTCGTCGCTGAACCTGCGCACCCTGAAGTCGCGCGCGCGCCCCTGCGGCTACTGGGTGTCCGACCGCGCCGCGCCCGTGATCGAGCGCCTCAAGCTGCTGGGCCTGCAGGTGCTGCGCATCGGCGAAGGCGGCTCGCTGCTGGCCGACACCTACCGCGAGACCGGGCGTGAAGTCTCGGAGCGGCGCGACGTGCTGGGCACCATCGCTGGCGATGGCGACATCATCCGCGTGCAGGTGGCCCCCGTGCGCGCCGCCATCGACGTGCCCGCCGGCAGCTACTATGTGCCCCTGAACCAGCCCCTGGCCCACCTGGCCGTGGCCGCGCTGGAGCCCGATACGCAGAACAGCTATTTCGCCAACCGCCTGGTGGAAGACCTGTCGCAGACGGCACGCATCATGTCCACGCCGTCGCTGGTGTTCGAAGAGACGGATTGAGCCCTCCATGAAGTACTCGCCTGCGCGCGACGCCAGCGGCAAGTCCCTGATCAACGGCCGGGAAGCAGCCATTGGCCTGTGGCTGATGGCTGCGGCCACAGGTCTGATGCTGTGGATGAATCCCATCGTGCCGCCTTATACCGGCAGGTCTGCGTGGCTGTTCTCAGCATTTGCGCAGATGTTCGGGCCTTCGGGCCCGGCCATCGCGATATGGTCTTTTGTGGCGGTGCTGCTTGCCCTGGGCGTGATGGGATGGATCGGCGCTGGCAAGCAGCCGCGCTGACCCGGCGAACCCGGCTGGATCCCTTCAGGGAGTGATAGCCCTGTACCTGCTTCGCCATGGCGGTGCCAGTCGCCACCACCAGCCGCGACCTGCGGCCCCACACCAGCCTGACCGGGATCGCCATGGGTTTTCGGATGCCGTCGCAGGCAGAATCGGGCCATCCGCACGAAGACCTTTCTCGCCTGCATGAGCACGCAAGACCATCCACCCCCGCTGTACCAAGGCCGTTGCCTGTGCGGCGCCATCCACTACGAAGCCCGCGCTGAGATCAAGGCGGCCTCGCACTGCCACTGCAGCATGTGTCAGAAGGCGCATGGCGCGGCCTTCGGGTCCTATGGCAATGTGCCGGTGGACCGCTTTGCCTTCACACGCGGCGCAGAGCTGGTGAAGCGCCGCGAGTCATCGCCGGGCGTCACGCGCAGCTTCTGCCCGGATTGCGGCTCGCCGCTGACCTGGCACAGCGCGCATGGCGATGCGGCGGCGTGGATGTCATTCTCGCTGGGCACGCTGAATACGCCGTTCACGCCGAAGAAGCCGCTGCGCAGCATCCACGCGGATTCGGTGCCTGCGTGGCATGTGGCGGGCGAAGCGCGCAAAGACTGAGCGGCAAACATCCCATGGACTTTCAAATCAGGCGCGCGACCGCCGACGATGCATCGCAGGTGGCATTACTGACCCGTGCCGCCTATGCGAAGTGGGTGCCGGTGATCGGGCGGGAGCCCCTGCCGATGAAGGCAGACTACGAGGCCGCTGTCAGGGATCACCGGGTCGATTTGCTGCACGTCGACGGCGTGCTCGCCGGTCTTATCGAAATGATCCCCGAGCCACAGTGGCTGCTGATCGAGAACCTGGCGGTCGCGCCCGCCTTTCAGGGCCGCGGCTGTGCACGCATCCTCCTCGCGCAGGCCGAACAGACGGCAAAGGTGCTGCAGCTCACTGGACTCAGGCTCTTCACCAACAAGCAGTTTGCATCGAACGTCGCCTTGTACCTGCACCACGGCTTCGCCGTGGACCGCGAAGAGCCTTTCATGGGCGGATACACCGTGTACATGAGCAAGCCGTTCGCGCCCGGCAAGGCTCCGCTTGTCGCCCCGGCTTGATGGACCCACGGCGCCCATGGCACCATCCCGCCACCGCAGACCCCGGCTGATTCGGCAGCCGCGCAATGCGGCATCCAAAATCAAATCCAACGAGGGGAATGCCAATGAGGAACCGAGGCGCCAACGCCATCTGTGGCCGGCTTTGCCATGGGGTCACCAAGCCAGGAGTGCAACATGCCTGATACCTACAACGGCATAGGCACGTCCTACCTGGGCAAGTGCAAGTTCGAGCAGGACGATTCATTCGTCACCACCAAGTGGTTCCAGATCGTGGCGCCGATCTTCCCCCTGGGCAGCGTGCGGCTGCGTGACCTGGGCAGCGAGGGCGTGCCCTTTCTCAAGCGCACCACCAACTACGAGTTCATCGAGGAGGTGCCGCTCGATGTGATGCAGGTGGTGCGCACCTATGCGTACACCGTCTTCATCGTCGCCTGGTTTGGCCACTGGGCCATGGGCAACCAGCCGCCGCTGGTGCGCTTCATCATGATTACGCTGGGGATTCTGCTGCCGTTTGCGATGCGGTTCCTGTCCAAGCGCATGTCGCAGTAAAAACCGGTTCGCGGCCTCGCAAGGCCGCGCGGACATTCAGCGCCGGGGGCGCAGGCGCGCTGCCACTGGCGCGGATGGCTTTGCCGCTGCACCCGCCGCATCAGGCCGGCCGCCAGCCTCCTCTCCCACCAGCTCCTGTGCCACCTGAGCGACCAGCGTGCGCAGCCAGCGGTGCGCGGGATCGTCGCGGTAGCGCACGTGCCAGCCCATGTGCAGCGGAAAGGTGCCCAGGTCCACGGGCGCCGGCAGCACCTGAAGCCGCGTGTCGTGCGCCAGGCGCTGGCAGATGAGCCGGGGCAGCGTGGTGCAGTAGTCGGTCATGGCCACGATCTCGGGCACGGCCAGGAAGTGCGTGACCGATACCGCCACCTCGCGCTTCAAACCCTGGCGGTCCAGCGCCTGGAACAGGCCGGCGCGCAGGCGGCCGGGTGGCAGCACGTTGACGTGGCGCAGCTGTTCGTAGACCTTCTTCGTCAGGCGGGTGCCGACCCCGGGGTGGCCGGCGCGCACCATACAGGCCAGGCCGTCGTCGCCCAGGTGCTGCACGACCAGGTTGTCGGGCGCATCCACGATGCGGCCCAGCACCAGGGCCGTGGTGCCCGAGACCACGCCGGTCTCGGCCAGGTCGGTGCCATAGGGCGTGAGCCGCAGGCGCATGCCGGGGGCCTGCTCGCGCAGCCGCGCGGCAATGGCGGGCACCAGTGCGAACTCCATATAGCTGTTGGCCGCAAGGGTCACCAGTTGGTCCGCGCTGGCCGGGTCGAACGCCTGCTGGCCCAGCACGATGCCATCGAGCACGCCCAGGGCCTGGGCGATCTGCGGCGCCAGCGCCAGGGCGCGCGCTGTGGGCTGCATGCCGTAGCGCTCGCGCACGAACAGCGGGTCTTGCAGCAGGGTGCGCAGGCGCGTGAGCGCATTGGACAGCGCGGGCTGCGTGGTGCCCAGACGCTCGGCGGCGCGGGTGACGCTGCGCTCTTCCATCAGGGCGAGAAAGACGGGCAGGAGGTTGAGGTCATAGCGCATAGATATGCTTTTAACCGTATATCTGGAATCCAGCAAATAAATTGGATGAATTTCACCAGGGCGCGCATCCTTCGTCCTGTGCCAGCCCCGACCCATCCACTTTCGACTTTGCAAGGAACCACCATGACCACCACCGCTACCGCCACCGAAACCCTGTTCACCCCCACCCGCGTGGGCGCCATCGCGGTGAAGAACCGCATTGCCATGGCCCCGTTGACGCGTTCGCGCGCCGGCATGGATGGCGTGCCTTCGGCCCTGGCGGCGCGCTACTACGCCGAGCGCGCATCGGCCGGCCTGCTGATCGCCGAGGCCACCAATATCTCGCGCCAGGCGCGCGGCTATGCCTTCACGCCCGGCATCTACACCGATGCCCAGGTAGCAGGCTGGAGGCAGGTGACCAACGCCGTGCACGCGGCCGGTGGCCGCATCGTGCTGCAGCTGTGGCATGTGGGCCGCATGTCGCACAGCAGCCTGCAGGAGAACGGTGCCGCGCCCGTGGCACCCTCGGCCCTGCAGGCAGGCGGCAATGTGTTCACCGAAGCCGGCTTCGAGGAGCCCAGCATGCCACGCGCGCTGGAGCTGCACGAGATCGCTGCCATCGTCGAGGACTACCGCCAGGCCGCGCTGCGCGCCCAGGCCGCAGGCTTCGATGGCGTGGAGGTGCATGCCGCCAACGGCTACCTGCTGGAGCAGTTCCTGCGCGACAGCACCAACCGGCGTGAGGACCAGTACGGCGGCTCCATCGAGAACCGCGCGCGCCTCACGCTGGAGGTGACCGAGGCCGTGGCCGGCGTCTGGGGTGCGGACCGCGTGGGCCTGCGCCTGTCGCCGCTGTCCACCGCCATCGGCGATACCCCCCTGGACAGCACGCCCATGGAAACCCATGCGTACCTGGCCCAGCGCCTGGGTGCCATGGGCCTGGCTTACCTGCATGTGGTGGAGGGGCAGATGCATGCCGAGGACGGCACCAGCCGCTTCGACAACCAGGCCCTGCGCGCGGCCTTTGGCCACGGTGGCGCCTACATCGCCAACAATGGCTACGACCGCCAGCGCGCCGTGGCGGCCACGGAGTCGGGCCACGCCGACATGGTGGCCTTTGGCCGCGACTTCATCGGCAACCCCGACCTGGTGGAGCGACTGCAGCACCGGCTGCCGCTGTTCAATGCGCCGGCATCGGGTTACTTTGGCGGCGGCGCTGAAGGCTACACCGAGTTCACCACGGCACAAGCCGCCTGAGCCCCCAACGAAGGAGAAACACCATGGCAACCAACCCCATCAAAGATCTGCTCCCCGGCCCGCTGGGCTTTGGCACCGCCCCACTGGGCAATATGTTCCGCGCCATCCCCGAGGCCGAGGCCCGCGCCACCGTGGACGCGGCCTGGAACGATGGCATCCGCTACTTCGACAATGCGCCCTTCTATGGCGCGGGCCTGGCCGAGATCCGCATGGGCGAGGCGCTGGCCGGGCGGCCGCGCAGCGACTATGTCATCAGTACCAAGGTGGGCCGCCTGGTGCTGGACGAGGTGGAGGACGTATCCGCGCGCGACCTTGGCGAGAAGGGCGACGTGTTCCGGCATGGCCGGCCGAACCGCATCGTCAATGACTATTCCGAGGACGCGACCCTGCGCTCCATCGAGGACAGCCTGAAGCGCCTGAAGACAGACCACATCGAGATTGCCTGGGTGCACGATGTGGCGCAGGACTTCTATGGCGACGATTGGCTCAGCGTGTTCGAGACCGCGCGCAAGGGCGCTTTCAAGGCCCTGGACCGCTTGCGCGACGAAGGGGTCATCAAGGCCTGGGGCCTGGGCGTGAACCGGGTCGAGCCCATTGAGCTGCTGCTGGACCTGCAGGGCCCGCGGCCGGACGGTTTTTTGCTGGCGGGCCGCTACACCCTGCTGGACCACAGCCGCGCGCTGCAGCGCGTGATGCCCAAGGTGGCCGAGCGCGGCCTGTCCATCGTGGTGGGTGGCCCCTACAGTTCGGGTGCGCTGGTCGGCGGGCCCAACTTTGAGTACGCCCCGGCCACGCCCGCCATCCTGGCCAAGGTGGCTGCCATCAAGGCGATTGCGGACCGGCATGGTGTGAGCATGAAGGCCGCAGGCCTGCAGTTCGCGCTGGCCCACCCGGCCGTGGCGGCGGTGATCCCCGGTGCCAGCCAACCCGGGCGCATTGCAGAGGACCGCGCCGCGCTGCAGCTGGCGGTGCCGGCGGACTTCTGGCGCGAGCTGCGGGCTGCGGGGCTGGTGCACCCCGAGGCGCCGCTGCCGCTGATCGGCTAACGCTGACGACTCTGGACCTGAGGACTGCTCACGCCCTCAGCGTCGCCAGGGTCAGCCGCAGCACCACCGGCCGCACGAAAAGCACGCAGACAAAGGCCACCGGCATGGCCAGCGCATAGGCGCTGAGCACCCGCCCCAGGTAGCCGCTGGCCAGGCCGGTGCCCGCGCCCACGATCACCGCGCACATCAGAAAGGCCATGATGCCCGCCATGTAGAAGGCGAACACCACGGGCATGAAGCGCTGGGGGAGCTTCCAGAAGGGCGGGCGTACGGGGGTGGTCTGGGGGACGGGCTGGGACATCGGTGAATAGGCGGCCGGTAACGAAGAATGGCGCTACTTTAGGAGCCGCCGCCATCGGGCGGTAGGCCAGCGCAGGCACTTTCAGTGCTAATCTCAACTTATGAATCAACTGAACTATTCATAAGCAAGGCCATGTCCAACCTGCGCGGTATCGAAACCTTTGTCCGGGTCGTCGAAGGCGGCAGCATTGCGGCGGCGGCGCGCCAGTTGGGCATCACGGCGGCAGCGGCCAGCCAGAATCTGGCCCGGCTGGAGAAAGAGCTGGGCACCCGGTTGCTGACACGCACCACGCGCTCGC
>NZ_JBKDTZ010000146.1:0-22136 GCF_046339755.1 Acidovorax sp.
TCTTTTCGCCGCGCAGCTTGAGCGGCGAGGCGATGTTGTCGGCCACCTTCATCGACGGGTAGTTGATGAACTGCTGGTAGACCATGGCCACGTTGCGCTCGCGCACCGGCATGCCGGTGACGTCGGCACCGTCCACCCGCACGGTGCCCGCCGTAGGCGCATCGAGCCCGGCCATGATGCGCATCAGGCTGGTCTTGCCGGCCTGGGTGGCGCCCAGCAGCACCGTGACGGCGCCACTGTGCAGCGCCATGCTCATGCCATGGAGCCAGGTCTGCGCCCCCACCCTCTTGCTGATGCTGTCCAGTGCCAGCTGCATCCCGCACACCTTTCTCAGAACCCCTGATGGGTCTTGTGGAATCGGCCCCGTACGCAGGCGCGCCGAGGCCGTTTGTTTTCGATTGCGTTCATTCTTGTTCTTTTGTGATCGTTTTGTATCAAGGTTTACCCTTAATGAGTTCCTTTTTGTTCCATTTAAAGTATCGCCACCCTATTGGCTTCTTTCTTGCTGCCCTGACCGCGTGAACACGAATCCCCGACAACTCCTGCTCCTTGAAGAAGTGCGCGCGCGCAAGTCGGCCAGCGTCGAACAGCTCGCCGAAACCCTGGGTGTGACCCTGCAGACGGTGCGCCGCGATGTGCAGCGGCTGGCCGAATCGGGCCTGCTCACGCGCTTCCATGGCGGCGTGCGGGTGCCCAGCTCCACCGTGGAGAACCTGGCCCACCCGCAGCGCGAAACCCTGCATGCCGAAGGCAAGGCGCGCATCGCACGCGCCGTGGCCGAACAGGTGCCCAACGACTGTTCGCTGATCCTGAACATCGGCACCACCACCGAGGCCATTGCCAAGGCCCTGCTGCACCACCGCGGCCTGCGCGTGATCACCAACAACCTGAACGTGGCGGCCATCCTGAGCGGCAACCCCGAGTGCGAGGTGATCGTGGCCGGCGGCGTGGTGCGCGCGCGCGACCGCGGCATCGTGGGCGAGGCGGCGGTGGACTTCATCCGCCAGTTCCGCGTGGACATCGCGCTGATCGGCATCTCGGGCATCGAGCCCGACGGCTCGCTGCGCGACTTCGACTACCGTGAGGTGAAGGTGGCGCAGACCATCATCGCCCAGTCGCGCGAGGTCTGGCTGGCGGCCGACCAGAGCAAGTTCAACCGCCCGGCCATGGTGCAGTTGGCCACGCTGCAGCAGATCGACCGGCTGTTCACCGATGCGCCGCCGCCCGAGCCCTTTCCCGTATTGCTCCAGGACGCCGAGGTGATTTGCACCGTGGCCGCCTGACTTATCCTTGCCCGCCATGACCTACCTGCTCGCACTCGACCAAGGCACTTCCAGCTCCCGCAGCATCGTCTTCGACGAGCAGGGCCACATCGTGGCCCTGGCCCAGCGCGAGCTGCCGCAGATCTACCCGCAGCCCGGCTGGGTGGAACACGACCCGATGGAGATCTGGCGCACCCAGTTGGCCACGGCGCGCGAGGCGCTGGAAAAGGCCAACATCAAGGCCAGTGCCGTGCGCGCCGTCGGCATCACCAACCAGAGCGAAACCACCGTACTGTGGAACCGCCAAACCGGCAAGCCCGTGCACCATGCCATCGTCTGGCAGGACCGCCGCGCCGAGCCGGCCTGCGCGCAGCTGCGCGAGCAGGGGCACGCGGGCACCATCCAGGCCAAGACGGGCCTGCTGGTCGATGCCTATTTTTCGGGCACCAAGCTGCAATGGCTGCTGGACCACGTGCCCGGTGCGCGCGCGCAGGCCGAGCGCGGCGAGCTGGCCTTCGGCACGGTGGACAGCTGGCTGATGTGGCAGCTCACGCATGGCGAGGTGCACGTGACCGACGTGAGCAATGCCTCGCGCACCATGCTGTTCAACGTGCACACCAACCAGTGGGACGACGAGCTGCTGGCGCTGCTGCGCATTCCCAAGTCGCTGATGCCGCAGGTGCAACCATCGAGCTCGCACTTCTGCGACGTGGCTCCCGACCTGCTGGGCCACGCCATCCGCGTGGGCGGCGTGGCAGGCGACCAGCAGAGCGCGCTGTTCGGCCAGGCCTGCTTCAGCGCGGGCATGGCCAAGAACACCTATGGCACGGGCTGCTTCATGCTGATGCACACGGGCGCCACTTTCCAGACCTCGCAGAACGGCCTGCTCACCACCAGCGCAGCCCAGGCCAGCGCGCAGACCGAGTTCGCGATGGAAGGCAGCGTCTTCGTGGGCGGCGCGGTGGTGCAGTGGCTGCGCGACGGCCTGCGCGCCATCTCCACCAGCGGCGAGGTTGAATCCCTCGCGCAGAGCGTGCCCGACTCTGGCGGCGTGATGATGGTGCCGGCCTTCACCGGCCTGGGCGCGCCCTACTGGAAGCCCGATGCGCGCGGCACCATCACGGGGTTGACGCGCGGCTCCACCCTGGGCCACATCGCGCGTGCGGCGCTGGAGAGCATTGCCTACCAGAGCGCCGCGCTGCTGCAGGCCATGGGACGCGACGCCGTGGCTGCCGGCGGCAAGCCGGTGAGCGAGCTGCGCGTGGACGGTGGTGCCTGCGCCAACGACCTGCTGATGCAGTTCCAGGCCGACCTGCTGGGCATTCCGGTGGTACGCCCGGCCGTGATCGAGACCACGGCCCTGGGGGCCGCCTACCTGGCGGGCCTGTCCAGCGGTGTGTACGGCAGCACGGCCGAACTGTCGCAGCTGTGGCGCGCCGAGCGGCGCTTTCTGCCGACCCTGGACAAGGCGCGTGCACAGGAGCTCATGGAGCGCTGGGAACGCGCCGTGCGCCAGACCACCGCAGAGTGACCCCGAAACAGGGAGGAGCAGTGGCCGCGGGCGGTGCGGCTACCATCATGGCCCCGCTGTTTGTTTCCCAGTTGTGCACACCATGAGCCAGACCCCCGCCTCCCCTACCCTTCCCGTGATCGCCTTCATCGGCGGCGGCAACATGGCCAGCGCCATCATCGGCGGCCTGGTGCGCCAGGGCCACCCGGCCAGCCAGATCGAAGTCGTCGAGCCCTGGGAGCAGGCGCGCGAGGCCCTGCGCACGAACTACGGCATCGAAGCCCAGCCGGAAGCCGGCGCTGCCCTGCAGCGCGCGCGCATCGTGGTCTGGGCCGTCAAGCCCCAGACCTTCAAGGATGCCGCCGCCCTGGCGCGCGCCCACACCCAGGATGCGCTGCACCTGAGCGTGGCCGCCGGCATCCGTTCGGACAGCATCGCCCGGTGGCTCGCCAGCGAGCGCATCGTGCGCACCATGCCCAACACCCCGGCCCTGGTGGGCAAGGGCATGAGCGCGCTGTATGCCCGCCCCGGCGTCTCGCCGGACGAGCGCCAGAGCGCGGAAGCCATCATGGCCACCACGGGCGAGTACCTGTGGGTGGACAGCGAAAAGCAGCTCGATGCCGTGACGGCGCTGTCGGGCTCGGGCCCGGCCTACGTGTTTTACTTCCTGGAAGCCATGGCCCGAGCGGGCACGGCCATGGGCCTGTCGGCTGCGCAGTCCCACCAGTTGGCCGTGGGCACCTTCGTGGGCGCCTCGGAACTGGCGCGCCGTTCGGACGAACCGCCGGCTGTGCTGCGCGAGCGCGTCACGTCCAAGGGCGGCACCACCTATGCGGCGCTGCAGTCCATGCAGAACGATGGTGTGGGCGAGGCCTTCGAGCGCGCGATACAAGCCGCCGAGCACCGCGCCCACGAACTGGGCGATGAGTTTGGCAAGTAATTCCTCGCCCGCTACTCAATTGATAGCAAGCTGGCGCAACAGGTAGCTGCCGGCAATGCCGGCGAACACGGTGGCGCCGAGCCAGTGGTTGACGCGGAAGGCCTGGAAGCAGCCTTCGCGGCTGCGGTCGCGGATCAGCGTCCAGTGCCAGACTGCCTGTGCCAGGGCGGCGGCTGTGGCCAGCCAGTACACCGGGTCCAGGGCATAGGGCGCCAGGGCCACGCCCCAGATGCCCAGGAACAGCAGGTAGAACAGCACGATGGCCGCCACGTCGAAGCGGCCCAGGGTGATGGCCGAGGTCTTGATGCCGATCTTGAGGTCGTCGTCGCGGTCGACCATGGCGTACTCGGTGTCGTAGGCCAGCACCCAGAACAGGTTGCCCAGCCACATCCACCACGCCACGGCGGGCACCTGGCCCTGCACCGCGGCGAAGGCGATCACGATGCCGAAGTTGAAGGCGATGCCCAGCACGGCCTGGGGCATGGCGATGATGCGCTTGGTGAACGGGTAGGCAATGGCCACCAGCACGGCGGGCACGGACCAGGCGATGGCCGCCGCATTGGTGGTGAGCACCAGGCCGAAGGACACCAGGGCCAGCACAGCGCCCAGGGCCAGCGCCTGCTTGACGGAGACGGCCCCGGTGGTCACGGGCCGCGCCGCGGTGCGCTTGACGTGGCGGTCGAAGTCGCGGTCGGCCACGTCGTTCACGCAGCAGCCCGCGCTGCGCATGAGGAAGGTGCCCAGCACGAACACCGCCAGCAGGTGCCAGCCCGGAAAGCCATCGGCGGCAATCCACAGCGCACTGAGCGTGGGCCATAGGCAGACCAGCCAGCCTGCGGGCCGGTCCCAGCGGATCAGGTCGAGGTAAAGAGACAAGCGGCTGCGCGGAAGTGCGGACATGGGCGATGGAAGCGGCGAGGGAGAACTGCCCCACAGGGCAGGCGCACCGGGAATGTAACAGCCGCAGTGCCCACCGGCCCCGCAGGGAGCGCTACCATGCAGGACATGTCCTACACCAGCAGTTGGTACAACCCGTTACAGTGGCCGGTTGCCCCTTCACCCGGAATCCGCCCCGCATGCCCCGATCCCCGAGTACCCAGGCCGCCCAGCGCTTTGCCATCCCCAAGAGCCTGATGGCAGGCTTCATCGTCGCGGCCCTGGCCACGCTGGTGATTGCCTTCGTGAACTACCGGGCCTCCGAGGTACGGGCCGACGCCGTGGCGGCGATGGACCGGACTTCGCAGGCCATGCGCCAGCTGTCGCTGGTGCACTCGGCGCTCAAGGACCTGGAGACCGGGCAGCGCGGCTACCTGCTCACGGGTGACGCCTCCTACCTGCAGCCCTACCTGCTGGCGCAGAACGTGCTGGACCGGCAGCTGACGGCCCTCAAGGCCAGCACCGAGGGCAATGCCGGCCAGCGGCGGCTGGTGGTCCAGATCGAGGACCTGGCCCGGCAAAAGCGCAGCGAGCTGGCCGAGACCGTGGACCTGCGCAAGGCCGGCAACGTGGAAGGCGCCATGGCCCTGGTGCGCAGCGATGCGGGCAAGAACATCATGGACCGGGTGCGTGACCTGGCTTCGGATCTGGCGGGCCTGCAGACGCAGGAACTCGAAGACCGCCGCCGCGGCTGGGAGGAAGCCACGTCCCTGTCGGCCTACTACTCCTGGGGCGGCTCACTGGTGCTGCTGGCGCTGATCTGCATCTCGGCCGCGCTGACCGCGCGCGAACACCGCCTGAAAGCGCGCCAGAACTGGGTGGTGACGGGCCTGAGCGGGCTGGCGCAACGCCTGCAGGGTGACCGCCGCGTCGAGGAGATCGGTGAGCTGGCGCTCGAGTACCTGGCCACCTACCTCAATGCCAAGGTGGGCGCTGCCTATGCGGTCAACGAGAATGGCGGCTTCACGCTGTTCGGTGGCTATGCGCTGCCGCGCGAGCGCCTGGCGCAGAAGCTGATCGACGGCGAAGGCCTGGTGGGCCAGTGCGCGCGCTCGCGCGAACTGTTGCACGTGCGCGACGTGCCTGCCAACCACCTGGTGGTGTCTTCGAGCACCGGTGCCTCCGCCCCCGCCGAGCTGCTGGTGGCTCCCGCCATGGAAAACGGCGAGGTCTTTGCCGTGATCGAACTGGGTTTCTACCGCGCAGTCGACGAATTCGAGCACAGGCTGTTCAAGCAGGCCTCGGAGATGCTGGCCGTTGCCATCCGCTCGGGCCAGGACCGCAGCCGCCTCGAAGCCCTGCTCGAAGAGACCCAGCGCCAGTCCGAGGAATTGCAGGCCCAGCAGGAAGAACTGCGCGTCAACAATGAGGAGCTGGAGCAGCAAAGCCGCATCCTGCAGGAATCGCAGGCCCAGATGGAGCTGCAGCAGACCGAGCTGGAGCAGACCAATGCCCAGCTCGAAGAGCAGACCCAGCAGCTCGAGAACCAGCGCGAGGAATTGCTTGCCGCCCAGAGCGACCTGACCGAGAAGGCGCGCGAGATCGAGCAGACCAGCCAGTACAAGAGCGAGTTCCTGGCCAACATGAGCCACGAGCTGCGCACCCCGCTCAACTCCACGCTGATCCTGGCCAAGCTGCTGGCGGACAACAAGGCCGGCAACCTCACGGCCGAGCAGGTGAAGTACGCGCAGACCATCTCCTCGGCCGGCAACGACCTGCTGGCGCTGATCAACGACATCCTGGACCTGTCCAAGATCGAGGCCGGGCAGGCCACCATCGACATCGAGACCGTGGACATCGCCCGCACCGTGCAGGGGCTGGCCGATCCCCTGCGCCCCATCGCCGAGGAGAAGGGCCTGACCCTCACCGTCACCATGGACCCGGGCGTGCCGGCCACCATGGACACCGACCCGCTGCGCCTGGGGCAGGTGATCAAGAACCTGCTGTCGAATGCGGTGAAGTTCACCGAGCAGGGCAGCGTGGCGCTGCATGTCTCGCCCCTGCCCGGGGACATGCTGGCCTTTGCGGTGCGCGACACGGGCATCGGCATCCCCGAGCACCAGCAGGAGCTGGTCTTCGAGGCCTTCCGCCAGGCCGATGGCAGCACCCACCGCAAGTACGGCGGCACGGGGCTGGGCCTGTCGATCTCGCGCGATCTGGCGCACCTTCTGGGCGGCAACATCGCCATCCGCAGCACGCCGGGCCAGGGCAGCGAGTTCACGCTGACGGTGCCACGCCACGCAGTGCCGCTGGATGCGCCCTCCACCGGCATGGCCATGCAACCTCCGCCAGCGCACGCCGGCACGGCACCCATGGCCCCTGCAGCCGCCACCCTGCCTGCGCCGCCAGCCGCCCCCGCCATCCTGCCTGTGGCGGCGCGCCCCAAGGGCGAGCGCAACATCCTCGTGATCGAGGACGACGTGCGCTTTGCCAACATCCTGAACGACCTGGCGCAGGAGATGGATTTCCACTGCATCCTGGCCCACACGGCCGGCGAGGGCCTGGCGGCCGCCACGCTGCACCAGCCCAGCGCCATCGTGCTGGACGTGAACCTGCCCGACTTCTCGGGCCTGGGCGTGCTCGACCAGCTCAAGCGCAACCCGGCCACGCGGCACATCCCGGTGCATGTGGTCTCGGTGGCCGACTACTCGCAGGAGGCCATGGGCCGCGGCGCCATCGGCTACGCGCTCAAGCCCGTCAAGCGCGAGGAACTGGTGCAGGCCCTGCAGCGCCTGGAAGCCAAGTTCACCCAGGGCATGCGCCGCGTGCTGGTGGTGGAAGACGACGAGCGCCAGCGCGAGAGTGTGCGCGCCCTGCTGGCCAGCGATGGCGTGGACATCGTGTGCGTGGAAAATGCCAAGATGGCGCTGGACTACCTGCGCAGCAGCACCTTCGACTGCATGGTGATGGACGTGAACCTGCCCGACCTGAGCGGCTACGAGCTGCTCAAGGCCATGTCGGAGCAGGAGGACGTGTCCTTCCCGCCGGTCATCGTCTACACCGGGCGCGCCCTCACGCGCGACGAAGAGCAGCAGCTGCGCCGCTTCTCCAAGTCCATCATCATCAAGGATGCGCGCTCGCCCGAGCGCCTGCTCGACGAGGTGACGCTGTTCCTGCACCAGGTGGAGTCCGAGCTGTCGGTGGAGCGCCGGCAGATGCTGCAGGTGGCACGCAGCCGCGATGCAGCCTTCGAGGGCCGCACGGTGCTGGTAGTGGAGGACGATGTGCGCAACGTGTTCGCGCTCTCCAGCATCCTGGAGCCCACGGGCATTGCGGTGCAGATCGCGCGCAATGGCCGCGAGGCGCTCGACTTCCTGGAGCGCTCCGGCGGCGCCGGCCCGGCGGTGGACCTGGTGCTGATGGACATCATGATGCCGGAGATGGACGGCTACACCGCCATGCGCGAGATCCGCAAGCAGCCGGCCTGGCGCAAGCTGCCCATCATCGCCCTCACGGCCAAGGCCATGAAGGACGACCAGGAGAAATGCCTGGCCGCCGGCGCCAACGACTACATCGCCAAGCCGCTGGATGTGGAGACGCTGCTGTCGCTGGTGCGTGTGTGGATGCCCAAGTGAGCAGCACGCCGGAGTGACGATTGCACCACCTGAAGACGGCCCGGATCGGCGACATCGAGCAGCGCCTGCTGCTCGATGCGATCTACTACCGCTACCACTACGACTTCCGCGGCTATGCGCAGGCCTCGCTCAAGCGGCGCCTGCAGGCGGCGCTGTCGCGCTTTGGCTGCCAGACGCTGTCGCAGCTGCAGGACAAGGTGCTGCACGATGCCGCCATTTTCCCGGCGCTGCTCGAATACCTCACGGTGCAGGTCAGCGAGATGTTCCGCGATCCGCGCTACTTCAAGGCGCTGCGCGAGCAGGTGATCCCCATCCTGCGCACCTACCCCTCGCTCAAGGTCTGGGTGGCTGGCTGCAGTACGGGCGAGGAGGTGTATTCGCTGGCCATCCTGCTGCACGAGGAAGGCCTGCTCGAGCGCACCATCATCTATGCCACCGACATCAACCAGCAGGCCCTGCAGGCGGCCGAAGCCGGCGTGTTCGAGCTCTCGCGCGTGGCCGCCTTCACCGAAAACCACGTGCGCTCGGGCGGCAAGAGTTCGCTGTCGGATTACTACTCCGCCGGCTATGGCCGGGTGGTGTTTGATCGCGCGCTGCGCAAGCAGGTGGTGTTCTCCGACCACAGCCTGGCCACGGACACGGTGTTCGCCGAAGTGCACCTGGTGTCCTGCCGCAACGTGCTGATCTACTTCGAGCGTGAGCTGCAGAACCGGGCGCTCGGCCTGTTCAAGGAAGCGCTCTGCCACCGCGGCTTTCTGGGCCTGGGCTCCAAGGAGTCGATGCGCTTCACCGAGCAGGCCCCGGCTTTCGACGATTTTGTGCTGGAAGACCGCATCTACCGCAAGAAGGTGGGCACATGACGGCCGCTACACGGCACCCGCCCGGCGCGCGCAGGTTCGATGCCATCGTGATCGGGGGCTCGGCGGGCGCCATCGATGCGATCTCCACCATCCTGCCGGCGCTGCAGGCGCAGATCCGCGCAGCGGTGCTGGTCACCCTGCACCTGCCGCGCGAGGCCCCGAGCCTGCTGCCCGAGATCTTTCGCCCGCGCTGCGCGCTGCGCACGGCCGAAGCGCAGGACAAGGAGCCCATCGAGGCAGGTACCGTGTACTTCGCCCCGCCCGACTACCATCTGCTGGTGGATGCCGGACCACGGCTGGCGCTCTCGGTGGACGAGCCCGTGCACTTCTCGCGGCCATCCATCGACGTGCTGTTCGAGTCGGCGGCGGATACCTATGGCGAGCGCCTGCTCGGTATGCTGTTGTCCGGCGCGAACCAGGACGGCGCGCGCGGCATGGCCGCCATCGGCGCCGCCGGGGGTCTGTGTGTCGTGCAGGCCCCCGCGAGCGCTGCCATGTCCACCATGCCGCAGTCCGCGCTGGACCTGATGGCGCCACACCATGTCCTGACCCCTTCGGAGATCGCGTCCCTGTTGGCCGACCTGCAAATGCGGAGAATCCTGTGAGCCCCACCCTGCACCCCCAGCCACTGCCGGCCGAGCGCATCAAGTGCCTGGTGGTGGACGACGTGCCCGAAAACCTCGTGGCAGTGGAGGCATTGCTGCACAGCGACGGCATCGAGGTGCTCAAGGCCCAGTCGGGGCCCGAGGCGCTGGAGCTGCTGCTGCAGCACGGCGACGTGGCACTGGCTTTGCTGGACGTGCAGATGCCCGAGATGAACGGTTTCGAGCTTGCCGAGCTGATCCGCGGCAGCGAGCGCACGCGCCACATCCCGCTGATCTTCATGACCGCCGGTTCGCGCGACCAGAACTGGCAGTTTCGTGGCTACGAGACCGGGGCCGTGGATTTCCTGTACAAGCCCATCGACCCGCAGGTGCTGACGTCCAAGGCGAATGTGTTCTTCGAGCTGTTCCGCCAGAAGCGCGCCCTGGCGCGCGAACTGCGCGAGCGCACCGAGGCGCTGCGCATCAACGAGATGTTCATGGCCGTGCTCAGCCACGACCTGCGCACGCCGCTGATGTCCATCGGCGCGGCCGCCACCGCGCTGCAGCGCCAGCCGCTGCCAGCCGACAAGGCGCAGGCCCTGGCCGGGCGCGTGCTCAGCAGCAGCCAGCGCATGGGGCGCATGATCGAGGACCTGCTGGACGTGACGCGCATCCGCCAGGGCGGCGGCCTGGCGATGCGCATGGCCCCGGTGGACCTGCTGGCGGTGCTGCAGCGCTCGCTGCAGGAGATACGCACGGGCTTTCCCAACCATGTGATCCGCACCAGCGACCAGGGGAACCTGGCCGGCGTGGGAGACGAGGAACGTCTGTGCCAGCTGGCCATCAACCTCATCGGCAATGCGGTGCACCACGGCGATCCCGCGGTGGCGATCCATGTGGCCCTGGATGGCACCGACCCGCAGACCCTGGCCCTGACGGTGACCAACGGCGGCACCATTCCGCCCGCACTGCTGCCGCAATTGTTCAGCCCCTTCCGGGGGCGTGACCAGGCGCCAGGGCGCCACCAGGGCCTGGGGCTGGGCCTGTTCATCGTGCAGCAGATCGTGCGCTCGCACGGCGGCCGTATAGATGTGCAGTCCGAAGACGGCACCACGCGCTTTCATGTGGTGTTGCCGCGCCACCCCGCGGCAGCAGGCTGACCGGCCGCCCTGGCCCGCGCGGCGGACCTGCGGGGCCGGATCAGCGCCCGGCGGGCGAGGTGTCTAGCGAGGCCTGCACCTGGAGCAGCAAGGTCTCCAGGTCTTCGAGTTCGAACGGCTTCATCAGCGTGCGCACGTTGGGCCCCCAGGCCGAAGGGTGGCTGCCCAGGTCGTAGCCGCTGCACAGCACCACCCAGCGCCGGGGATCGGCCGCCAGTACCTGGCGCGCCAGGTCCGTGCCGGACAGCCCGGGCAGGCTCACATCGGTGACCAGCAGATCGAAGCTGCCATCGCGCTCCAGCTCCAGCGCCTCTTCTGCCGTGGCACAGCTGGTGATCGTGCGCCCCTCCCCTTCCATCAGCATGCCGATGGTTTCCCGCAGTTCGGGGTTGTCCTCCACATAAAGGATTCGCATAGGGATGGTGTCGTGTTCTGGAAGGGCGGAACGTGGCGGAAAAAGCACAAGAGGAAACGCCAGTACGGATCATTCAGGAAAGCGCGGGCACCACCTGTAGGACGAGATGCCAATGCGGCAGGCTGCCCGGGGAGATAGGGCCCGCCAAAGGAACGGGGCCTTGCTGACCCGTCCATCCAGCTCACTCCTCCAGCAGCGAGCGCAGCATCCAGGCGGTCTGCTCATGCACCGTGAGGCGCTGGGTCAGCAGGTCGGCGGTGGGTTCGTCGCTGGCCTTGTCGGCCAGCGGGAACAGGCTGCGCGCCGTGCGGGCCACGGCCTCATGGCCTTCGACCAGAACGCGCACCATGTCCAGGGCCTTGGGCGGCTTGCTCGGCGCATCGGCCACGGTGGCCAGCTTGCCGAAATCGGCATACGAGCCGGGAGCGATGTGGCCCAGCGAGCGGATGCGCTCGGCGATCGGGTCCACGGCGTTCCACAGTTCGGTGTACTGCGCCATGAACATGGTGTGCAGGGTGTTGAACATGGGGCCCGTCACGTTCCAGTGGAAGTTGTGCGTGGTCAGGTACAGGGTGTAGGTGTCGGCCAGCAGGCGCGACAGGCCTTGCGCAATGGCGGCGCGGTCCTTTTCGCTGATGCCGATGTTGATGCTGGGGGCGGCGGGGGTCTTGGCGGCTTTGGCCATGGAGGCTCCTTCGTTGGAAACAAGCGATGGTCTGGCCCCCTCGCCCGGGCTCACGCCGGGCCAGGGAGCTGGGGTTCGCACCCAATGTAGCGCAAGCGCGAATCCCGTTACTGCATCTTGTCCAAATTGCCGATGCGCACCAGCATCTCGGTGAACATCTGCATGTCGGCATCCAGGTCCACGACTTCCTTGTACTCCTTGGCGTTGTGGGCCGTGTACTTCTTGCCCGGCATGGCGGGGCCGAAGTTGATGGCGTTGGGCATGAGCTTGGCCGTGGTGCTGCCGGCGGTGGGCACGGGTTTGGCTTCGAGGCCCGTCGTGTCGCCGAAGGTGTTGAGCAGCGTGGAGAGCCAGGCGCCCTTGGGGTCGCGCGCCATCCAGTTGCCCTGCTGGTGGTCGATGACCACCGGAACGGAGGCCTGGGCCGCCCAGTCGTTGATCTTGACCTTGCTGGCCTGCACCAGGTTTTCGGGCGTGCTGCCGCGCGGCATGCGCACGTTCACCAGCACGTCGACCATGCCGTCCTTCTCGCGCACGAGGTTGGGCGACATGGTCAGCGGGCCCATGAAGTCATCGCTGTAGGCCATGCCGATGGTGCGGCCCAGGTAGTCCGTGCCATACAGTTCGGCGATGTAGCGCACGGCATTGGCATAGCCGGTGAGCGCCACCGCCACGCCGGATTCGCGCAGGAACAGAGCCAGGCGCGGCAGCGGGTTCACGCCCTCCTCGGGGCGCGAGCCGTGGGCCGAGGTGCCGGTGACCTTGATCTGCACGGCGCCGGACTCCTGCGCCACGTCGATCTTGAAGGCCCCGCCCTGCGGCGTGTACTTGGCGATGAAGGCGGCCTTGGCACTGTCCAGCTTGGCCGCCACGGCAGCCAGGTCACCGCCCTGCAGGCGCATCGTGGCGGTCTGCGGAACCGCGTTGGTGGACGCGGCGCCGGTCATGGAGGTGATGGCCGTGTAGCCGGCCGGCGCATCCTGCAAGGGGAACGAGGCGCGCAGCGCGCCGGAGCCCTTTTCGGCGACCACCGCCGGGTACTTGCTGTCGAGCACGATGTTGTACTCGGGCAGTTCGGTCTTGGTGCGGTAGTACTTCATGGCATCGCCACCGGTCTCTTCGGTGGTCTCGATCATGAGGCGGATGGTGCGCGACAGCGGCAGTCCGCTTTCCTTGACGGCCTTCATCGCATACAGCACGGTGGCGATGGAGCCCTTGTCGTCGATGGAGCCGCGACCGTACAGGTTGCCACCCACGCGCGTGAGCTTGAAGGGGTCCAGGCGCGTACCGTCGTCCAGCACCCATTCGTCGGCCACCACGGGCACCACGTCGGCGTGCGTGAGGATGCCGAATTCTTCCTTGCCGCTGCCGGGCAACTTCACTTCGAAGATGCGGTTGTCCACGTTGCGGTATTCCAGGCCGAACTCCTTGGCCATGCCTTCGACCAGGGCGCCGAAGGCGATGATGGCCTTGTCCTCGTGCGGCGGCACCTTGTCATTGCGGAAGGTGGGGATGGCGACCATGCGCGCCGTGGCGTCGATCACCGCCGCCTGGTTGCGCAGGCGGTTGTACAGGCCGAGCAGGCGGCTGATGTTGACCAGGTCGTCCCCGGCCAGCGGGGCCTTGGCCTTGTAGGCGGCAACGCTCGCCTGCAGCAGCGGGTTCTCACGCGCAGCCTGCGCGATGAAGTCGTCAAAGCTGCCCTGGGCCGCTGCGGGCAGCGCCGCCACCAGGCGGTCCATCTGGGCCTTCTTGATCGTGGCTGCCTGCGGCGCATCGGTCGTCGTCACGCTGGAGCAGGCTGCCAGGCCCACGGCAAGGCCAGCGGCCATCAAAATCTTCTTCATCTCTGTAGCTTTCCTAGGGAATGGGGGAGCGCGGGACAGGCGCGGGTGGCATGTGGCGCCAACCCGCAGCACCGGCGCCGCGGTACGGGAGCGCCGGCGGGGCAGGACCCCGCGCGGCGAAAGTGTATCGCCGCCGGCCCCCAGCGCGCCAGGGCGCCCGCAGCAAGGGTTGTCAGGACAACCGCGTTACGCCCGGCAATTCGCAGGCATAGATCGCATTGCGCAGCGCGGCAATGGCCTCGTAGCGCGTGAAGCTGCGGCGCCAGGCCAGCACCACGCGGCGCATGGGCGGCGGGCTGCCGTCGTCTTCGCGGATGGGGACGTAGCGGATGTAGTTCTCGTCGCTCTTGCGCCGGCGCGAGACCGTGAGCAGCGCATCGCGTGGCACCGACAGGCGCGGCACCAGGGTCACGCCCATGCCGGCGGCCACCATGTGCTTGATGGTTTCGAGCGAGGAGCCCTCGAAGGACTTGCGGATGCCTTCGGCATTGCTGGCAAAGCGCGCGAATTCGGGGCACACCTCCAGCACATGGTCGCGGAAGCAGTGGCCCGCGCCCAGCAGCAGCATGGTCTCGCTCTTGAGTTCGGCGGCAGAGATGGATTTTTGCGTGCCCAGCGGGTGGTTGGCCGGCAGGGCCGCCATGAAGGGCTCGTCGTACAGCGGCGCCATGGCCAGGGCGGTGTCGGGGAAGGGCTCGGCCAGGATGGCGCAGTCGATCTCGCCGGTGCGCAGCATTTCCAGCAGCTTGACGGTGAAGTTCTCCTGCAGCATCAGCGGCATCTGCGGGGTGCGGGCAATGGAGTGGCGCACCAGGTCGGGCAGCAGGTAGGGGCCAATGGTGTAGATCACGCCCAGGGTCAGGGGGCCGGCCAGCGGGTCCTTGCCGCGCTTGGCGATTTCCTTGATGGCGGCGGCCTGTTCCAGCACGCTCTGCGCCTGGCGCACGATTTCCTCGCCCAGGGGCGTGACGGTGACTTCGCCTGCGCTGCGCTCGAACAGCTTCACATCGAGTTCTTCCTCGAGCTTCTTGATGGCCACCGACAGCGTGGGCTGCGACACATAGCAGGCATCGGCGGCGTGGCCGAAGTGCTTTTCGCGCGCCACCGCGACGATGTATTTGAGTTCGGTGAGGGTCATGGAGATTCCAGACGGGTTGACCCTGCATTGTGCAGCGCCGCGCGCCTCACCGCCCAGTACGCCACGCCAGCGCGGTGCAGCACCAGGGCAACGAGCAGGGCCAGCACCGCGCCGATCACCACCGGCAGGGGTGCGGCATACCGGCTGGCGGCCAGCGCGTCGTCGAAAACCAGCGCGCGCAGCGACTCCAGCGCCACCAGCAGCAATGCCGCCCACCCCAGTGCCAGAACCAGGTGCGGCCAGAGCGCGGGCACGGGTCTGCCCGCTCCCGTTCGGCGCTGCTGCCATGCCGCCAGCCCCAGGTGCAAGGCCAGCACCAGGGGCGCCAGCAGCAGGCCCGCCCACCAGAAGGTGTCGATGGCGGAAGCCTGCAGCGCACCGATGTCCCAGCGCCGCAGGAAAGGCAAGGCAGCGAAGATGGAGCACAGCGCCATCCACTGGGTCAGCAGCACGGCCAAACCGGCCAGCGCGCCCGCCAGGCCGGCCCGGTCCCAGCGCGCCATGCAGCGCACGCGGACGCCGGCTGCGCGGGCGAGTTCCACCACGGCGGCCTGCTCGCCCGCGCGCGCCTCGGGGGTGGCGGCCTGCCAGGTGTCCCAGGGAATGGCATAGGCTTCCACCGAGCCGGGGCGGTGCAGGCGCAGGCCTGTGGGGTCCACGGACAGCACGCTCCACCAGCTCCAGCGCGAGCGCGCTTCGTGGCGCTCACTGCCATCGGGCCCCTCCACGCGGTAATGCAGGCCTTCGGCGCAGGCCTCCCACCGGGCCCGGTCGCCGGCAAACGCGTAGCGGCGCAGGTTGGCCTGCAGCATGGACGGGTAGGCCTGCGAGGATGCGAGGGCGATCAGCACCAGGAACATCAGCATCGCGGGCAGATGGGTGAGAAAGCTGCCCCAGCCAGAGAGCACCGACAGGATGCCCCAGGGCGAGAACATCAGCGCCACCAGCACTGTCATGAGCAACGGGGCCATGAAGCGCAGGCCGGCCGGGCGGTCCAGGTGGGCCAGGCGCACGGCGGCAGCGAGGTAGGCGGGGTCGCGCACCCACTGGGCGCTGGGATTGGGTGAAGTGTCCATGTCATGCCTTGAGGTAGTCGGATTTCCCCCCTAGCCAGCGCATGACGTGGCGTTCGGCCAGTTCGGCATGGCGGTCCAGCATCACGGGAGCCAGTTCGCGCGCCCATTCAAGCAGGTGGGTGTCGGTGGCCAGGTCGGCGAAACGCAGCAGCGCGTCGCCTGACTGCCGCGCGCCGAGGAATTCGCCGGGGCCGCGGATCTCCAGATCGCGCCGGGCGATTTCGAAGCCGTCGTTGGTCTCTGCCATCGCGCGCAGGCGTTCCTTGGCAGTCTCGCCCACGCGGCCACTGTCGTTGGTGGAGTAGAGCAGCACACAGGCCGATGCCGCCGCCCCCCGCCCCACACGCCCGCGCAACTGGTGCAGCTGCGACAGGCCGAAGCGCTCGGAGTGCTCGATCACCATCAGCGAGGCATTGGGCACGTCCACGCCGACCTCGATCACCGTGGTGCTCACCAGCACACCCATCTGCCCGCTGCTGAAAAGCGCCATCACGGCTTTCTTCTCGGCGGCCGGCATGCGCGAGTGCAGCAGGCCGACCATGACGCCGGGCAGGGCCTCGCTGAGGTCGGCATGGGTGGCCGTGGCATTGCTCAGGTCCAGGGCCTCGCTCTCCTCGATCAGCGGGCAGACCCAGTAGACCTGCCGGCCGTCCGCCACCTGGGCGCCGATGCGAGCGATCACTTCGTCCTTGCGGCTATCGGCAATGAGTTTGGTGACGATGGGGGTGCGCCCCGGGGGTAGTTCATCGATGACGGAAACGTCCAGGTCGGCGTAGTAGCTCATCGCCAGGGTGCGCGGGATCGGCGTCGCGCTCATCATCAGCATATGCGGCTCCATCCCCTGCGCGGCAAGCTTTTGCCTGAGTGACAAACGCTGCGCCACCCCGAAGCGGTGCTGCTCGTCGATGATGGCCAGCGCCAGGTTCTTGAAGCGCACCTGGTCCTGGATCACGGCATGCGTGCCCACCACCAGGGCGGCCTCGCCGCTCTCCACCAGGGCCAGCATGGCAGTGCGGTCCTTTTTCTTTTGCCCTCCCACCAGCCAGGCCACCCGGCGGCCATGCGCGGCCAGCAGCGGCTCCAGCCAGCCGATCATCTTGGCGAAGTGCTGCTCGGCCAGGATTTCGGTGGGCGCCATCAGTGCGCACTGCCAGCCGGCGTCCATGGCGATGGTGGCGGCCAGCGCGGCGACCACCGTCTTGCCCGAGCCCACGTCGCCCTGCAGCAGGCGGTGCATGGGCACCCAGCGGGCCAGGTCCTGGGCGATCTCCTGCCCCACGCGCCGCTGGGCGGCGGTCAGATCGAAGGGCAGCACGGCCATGAGCTGCTCGTGCAGGGGCAACACCCCGCCTTCCGCCTTGCGCGGGCGCAGCACCGGGGCGCGCAGCCGGTCGCGCTCGCGCCGCGACTGCTGCTGAGACAGCTGCTGGGCCAGCAGTTCCTCGGCCTTCAGGCGCTGCCAGGCCGGGTGGCTGTGGTCCTCCAGGGTGGACAGCGACACGTCGGGCGTGGGATGGTGCAGGAACTGGAGCGCTTCGCGCAGGTTGAACGCGCGGTAGCTGCCGCCGTCGCGCCGGAACACCGCGTAGGGCGGCTCCGTACCCGGGGGCAGGGTTTCCGACAGGTCCACCCGGTGGAGCGCACTGACGACCGCCTTGCGCAGGTAGGGCTGCGGCAGGCCGGCCGTGGTGGGGTAGACGGGCGTGAGGGCAGAGGGCAGTTCGCCGCCGGCCTGGCGGAAGGCCGGGTGCAGCATCTGCCGCCCCCAGAAGCCGCCCTTGACCTCGCCGCGGATGCGCAGGCGGGCGCCCACAGCCATGGTTTTCTGGTGCGAAGGGTAGAAACTGAAAAAGCGCAGCTCGCAGGAGCCCGAGGCATCCTCGACCTGCACCAGCAGCTGGCGGCGCGGGCGCAGCTGCACCTCGCAGGCCGTCACGGTGGCTTCGATCTGCACCATCTGCCCATCGCGCGCACTGGACAGCGGCGTGATCCGGGTTTCATCCTCGTAGCGCAGCGGCAGGTGCAGGGCCAGATCGACGTCGCGCACGAGACCCAGCTTGTGCAGTGCCTTTTGCGCAACACTGGCGGTAGAGGGTGCCCTGGGAGCGGCGGGCGTTGTGTTCAAGGGTTATCCGGAAATACGAAGGATTCGGGGGCCAAAAAGGCTAACATGGTTACTGTTTATTACCTGGATTTGGCAGGCCCTGGCGATCTGGACAGTTTCCATGCTCAAGCGCATCAGTATTCAGCATCTCACGTTGGGCATGTACCTGCACGACTTCTGCGGCTCGTGGATGGACCATCCATTTTGGCGCGCCAAATTCGTTCTCAAGGATCCCAAGGACCTGGCGCGCATCAAAAGCACGAGCATCGAGGAGGTGTGGATCGATACCTCCAAGGGCCTGGACGTGGCGGCGGGGGTGCGTTCCGTTTCGCGCGAGGAAGCCGACATCCAGGTGGAAACGGATTTCAGCATGCTGGAGAACCTGCCGCCCCTGGTGGTCGATCCTCCTCCGCCTCCGGCCCCCGCCCGGCGCCAGTCCCGCGGCAAGGCCCCTGCCAGCATGCACAGCGAACTGCTGGCGGCCGCCTCGATCTGCGGCGAAGCCAAGCAGGCCATGGTCTCCATGTTCAAAGAGGCGCGCATGGGCAAGGCCGTGAACCCGGAGAACGCGCGCGGCCTGGTGGAGGAAATCTCGGACTCCGTCACGCGCAACCCGGGCGCGCTGATCAGCCTGGCACGCCTGAAGACGGCCGACGACTACACCTACATGCACTCGGTGGCCGTGTGCGCCCTCATGGTGGCGCTGGCCAAGCAGATCAACCTCAATGAAGAGCACACCCGCAGCGCCGGCATGGCGGGGCTGCTGCATGACCTGGGCAAGGCGGCCATTCCGCTGGCCGTGCTCAACAAGCCGGGCAAGCTGACCGATGCCGAGTTCGCCGTGGTCCAGAGCCATCCGGCCGAAGGCTATGAGATGCTCAAGGAAGGCGGAGCCGTGGAGGATGCCGTGCTCGACGCCTGCCGCCACCACCATGAGAAGATGGACGGCTCGGGCTATCCCGACAAGCTCAAGGGCGACCAGATCAGCCTGATCGCGCGCATGACCGCCATCTGCGATGTCTACGACGCCATCACCTCCGACCGGCCCTACAAGTCTGGCTGGGATCCGGCCGAATCGCTGCGCCGCATGGCCGAGTGGACCAAGGGCCATTTCGACCCCCGGCTGTTCCAGGCCTTCGTCAAGAGCATTGGCATCTACCCGGTGGGCTCGCTGGTGCGCCTGAGCTCCGGGCGCATCGGCGTGGTGACCGAGCAGGGCGCGCAGTCGCTGACCTCGCCCAAGGTCAAGGTCTTCTTCTCGACCAAGTCGGACCTGCGCATTCCGCCCGAGGTGGTGGTCCTGGCGATCCCCGGCAGCACGGAGAAGATCGTGGCGCGCGAGGACCCGGAGAAGTGGAAATTCCCGGACCTCAACGAGCTGTGGTCCGGATTTTCCGGACAGGCCTGGTAGGCCGCCCGGACGTGGGAAAATAGCGCCCCTGTTTTTCCCAACTTGGTACGGGCCTGTCCGGCCCTCAAGCTTCCATGACCGTTTCCAGCACGCCTGCGCCCCCGCGCCATTTCACGCTCAGCGATTTCGACTTCTCGCTGCCCCCCGAACTCATTGCCCAGCACCCCGCCGCCGAGCGCAGTGCGTCGCGCCTGCTCGATGGCCGCGCCGCGGACCCGGTGGACCGCATCTTCCACGAACTGCCCGGCCTGCTGCAGCCGGGGGACATGCTGGTTTTCAACGACACGCGCGTGGTCAAGGCACGCATCTTTGGCGAGAAGGCCAGCGGCGGCAAGCTGGAACTGCTGATCGAGCGCGTGCTGTTGGGCAACGAGGTCGTGGCCCACATGAAGGTCAGCAAGAAGCCCCTGCCCGGCGCCGTGGTGCACATGGCGGGCGGCCTGCACGGCGGCGGCTTCAACGCCACGCTGCTCTCGCGCTGGCCCGGCGAGGACGGCCCGCTGTTCCGCTTCGCGCTCGAAGGGCCGGCCGGGGAAACGCCGCACGACCTGATGGAGCGCCACGGCCATCTGCCGCTGCCGCCCTACATCGAGCGCCAGCAGAATGCCGAGCACGACCCCGATGCGGCCGAGGACGCGCAGCGCTACCAGACCGTGTTCGCGCGTGCGCCCGGTGCCGTGGCCGCCCCGACGGCGGCGCTGCACTTCGACGAGGGCGTGCTGGCGGCCCTGGCCGGCTGCGGTGTGGAGCGTGCCAGCGTCACCCTGCACGTGGGTGCCGGCACCTTCCAGCCCGTGAAGACCGAGAACCTGGCCGAGCACCAGATGCACAGCGAGTGGTACGAGGTGCCACTGGCCACGCTGGCGGCGCTGGAGCGCTGCCGCCAGCGCGGCGGCCGGGTGGTGGCGGTGGGCACGACCACGGTGCGCACCCTCGAATCCTGGGCGCGCAGCGGCCAGGCCTCGGGCGATACCAACATCTTCATCACCCCGGGCTTCGCCTTCCAGGTGGTGGACCTGCTGCTCACCAACTTCCACCTGCCCAAAAGCACGCTGATGATGCTGGTGAGCGCCTTTGCAGGCTACGAGCGCATCCAGGCCATCTACCGCCACGCCATTGCGCAGCAATACCGCTTCTTCAGCTACGGCGACTCGATGCTGCTGGAACGCGAACGCACACCCCTCAGCAATTCGTGACGGCCGCGATGCGCGGGGCGGCCCCGACCTCCGGCAGGCGGTTGGCCGAAGGCAGGCGCACGCAGTAGACACCCGCCTCGCTCTCCACCCGGGTCACGCGGCCGGTGGCGTGGTTCTGCCACTCCTGTTCGGACATGGTGCCCAGAGCCCGCGGCGCCTGGCCTGCCGCCAGCGCGGCAGCCGATGGCGTGCCGTGGCGGCGCTGCCATTCCCGTTCCTGCCGCGCCGCACGGGCCACGCCCTCGGGGCTCCACTGCACGGGGGGCTCATCGCGGGCATCCGATGCAGGGGGCAAAGGAACGGGGATGGCCGCCATGCCGGGCCCGTTGCCCTCGGGCAATGCCAGCACGGCGGGCGGGGGAGCACTGCGGGCCTCGCGTGCCAGGCCGGTTGGCGGCCTGGCATCAGCTTGAACCGACCGGGGCGCTGCCGCCTCGGCCTGCGGGGCCGATGGTGGCGCCGTGATCCAGAGGACTTCCATGGACTGCCTGGGCTGTGGCACGGGCGCTCGCCTGGCCAGTTCGGAACCGAGCAGCCACCACAGCGCCGCCCCGTGCAGCAGCAGCGAAGCTGCCACCGCACTCCCCAGGCGCCAGCCCGGGCGGGAGCGGTCAGGGGGTGGCAGCGTCGCCATCGGCAGTACCGCCCTCCTGCGCCACCCAGGCCAGCAGGTCACCCGGCTGGCATTGCAGGTAGTCGCAGATGGCGGCCAGGGTCTCGAAGCGCACGCCCTTGACCTTGCCGCTCTTGAGCAGCGAGAGGTTGGCCTCGGTGATGCCCACGTGCGCCGCCAGGTCGCGCGATTTCACCTTGCGGCGCACCAGCATTTCATCGAGCGTGACGACGATGGGCACGGTGGCCACCTTTCCGGCGCATGCCCTGGTGTGAACTGAAACGGCAAGGCGCCATTGCGTGCTCAGACAAATGCATGCGACTCCTCCTGCAGGCGCTGGCCCTCGGCCATCACATGGGCCAGCAGCAACATCATGAGCCCCACGATCAGCACGCTCATCTCGAACGAGCCCACCGACAGCGCCACCTGCCCGCCGCGCTGCCCCGAGGCCAGCCAGGACAGCAGCGCCGTCACCGCCGCGCCATGCACCAGCGAGGCCGCGGACATGGCGATGAACCCCCAGCCCACGCCGCGAAAGCCGCGCACCACCGCCAGCCCGAACACCTCGCCGCGCAGGAAGGCGCTGCAGATGCGGTGCAGGCACCAGACGGTGAACAGCATGGCGGCGGTGGGCAGGCACTCGATGGCCAGGCCCGCCAGGCGCCAGGCCGCGTCGATCTGCGCGGGGACCCCGATGCCGACCTGCAGCGCCTGCGCAGGCAGCAGCATCTGCGCGAATGCGCCCGACTCACCCCGGCCGAGCAGCAGCCAGCGGGCCACGGAAAAGCAAACGCCCGCCAGGGCGCACAGCAGGGTCAGCGCAT
>NZ_JBKDTZ010000147.1:0-6584 GCF_046339755.1 Acidovorax sp.
GCGCAGCACGGCGGCGGGCTTGAACTTGCCATCGGGGCCGATGTTGTCCACGAAGGGGCGGTTCAGGGCGCCGGGGATGTGGCCGGCCACCGGGTCCAGGGGCTCCACCTCGCCGCGGTAGCGCGGCGCGGCGCGCGCATCGACCACGGTCTGGCCGGGCTGCTGCAGGTTGGCCAGCACATCGCTGGCCGTGGCCAGGCGGCGCAGCGGTTCCTTGAGCTCGAAGTTGGACTGGAAGTGCGCCGGCTCCTCGCCGCTGGCCACGGCGCCGCCCGCGGCCTGCCAGGCTTGCAGGCCGCCGTCGAGCACGGCCACGGCATCGTGCCCGGCCCACTTGAGCATCCACCACAGGCGGCCGCAGTAGTTGGCGCCCTGGCGGTCGTACACCACGGCCTGCATGCCGTTGGCAAAGCCCACACTGGACAGCCAGATCGCAAAGCGCTCGCGGCTGGGCAACGGGTGGCGGCCGCCCGAGGCGGGCATGTCGGCCTCCTGCGCGGTCAACACAGCGCCCGAGGCGCCGGGCATGCCGTGCTTGGCACTCAGGTTCTCGTTGAGGTCGGCGTACACCGCGCCGGGGATGTGGGCCTGCGCATACTGCTGCGCACCGGCCGTGGAGTGCATCAAGTCGAAGCTGCAGTCGAACACCATCAGGGGCGCGCCGCTGGCGGCCAGGGATTGCAGTTCGGTGGCGGAGATCAGGGTGGTGTAGGTCATGGCGGCGGGTGGTCAGGAGCAGTGGATGCCGTGCATTGTGTCAATGGTCGGCGTTCACAAACGTATCAATGTTCTTCCGCGGGGGTTCCTGGGGCCGCGCGCGCCCGTAGCACCGTGGCGGCGATACCGCTGCCCACGATGAGCACCATGCCCACCCAGGCGATGGGCGGCAGCACATCGCCGAACAGCAGCACGCTGTAGAGCGCCGCAAAGACGATGCCCGAGTACTGCAGGTTGGCCACCACCAGGGTGCCGCGCTGCGTCTTGGCGCTGGCGTAGGCGCGGGTCATGCACAGTTGGCCGCCCGCGGCCAGGATGCCGATGGGCAGCAGCCACAGCGCCTGCCAGCCCGGCCAGGCCGAGGTGCCGGTGAACAGCAGGGCCCCGCCGCCAGCCACTGCCGAGCCGAGCGCGAAATAGAACACCGTGCGCGACTCGGGCTCGCCCAGGCGCGACAGGGCCACCACCTGCATGTAGGCAAACGCGGCCGACAGGCCCGACATCAGCCCGATCATGCCGGCGAAGGCCTGGTTCTGGTCCAGGCTGGGGCGCAGCATCATCACCACGCCGACGAAGCCCGCGAGCACGGTGACGATCAGCGTGCCCTGCAGCGCCGGGCGCGGCGTGGCGGCTGAGGGGCGCCAGGCCAGCAGCGTGCCGCCGACCAGGAAGGCCGCGATCCACACGCTGCTCATGTAGTTGAGGGTCATGGCCGTGGCCAGCGGCAGGTGTGCGATGGCATAGAACCAGGCCCCGAGCGAGACCACGCCCACCGAACTGCGCCAGGCATGCATGCCCGGGTAGGCCGTGCCCAGCGAGACCTTTTGCGAGCGCGCCAGCAGCCACAGGATGCCCATGCCGATGAGGCCCCGGTAGCAGACCAGTTCGGCCGCATTGAAATGGGCCGAAGCGATCTTCACGCACACCCCCATCGTGGCGAAAAGGAACGCGGCCAACACCATCCAGAGGGCTTGCATGGGGAAATCGGTACTCGAAAATGAAAATAGCTGCCGTGCTTGAAGAACAAGCACTGGCAGCTATTGTAATGAGAGCATTCCGGGCAAGCCCGGTTACTCGGGGAGGTTTGCGTCCCAGTTCAACGCTTCGGCACGGCATCCTGCATGGCGGCGCGGTACCACTCATGGAAATGCTGCATGCCGTCCTCCATCGGACTCTGGTAGGGGCCGACCTCGTTGTCGCCGCGCGCCAGCAGGGCCTTGCGGCCGGCGTCCATGCGCTCGCCGATCTCGTCGTCCTCGATGCAGGTCTCCATGTAGGCAGCCTTCTGCGCCTCGACGAACTCGCGCTCGAAGGCGGCGATCTCCTCGGGGTAGTAGAACTCCACCATGTTCAGAGTCTTCGTCGGGCTGATGGGGTGCAGCGTGGACACGGTGAGCACGTGCGGGTACCACTCCACCATGATGTGCGGGTACAGCGTGAGCCAGATGGCGCCGTGCTTGGGCGGCTTGCCGTCACGGTAGGCCAGCAGGGCCTCGTGCCAGCGTTCGTAGACAGGGCTGCCGGCCTTGCCCAGGCGGTTGGCCACGCCCACGGTCTGTACCGAGTAGTTCTTTCCGAACTCCCAGCGCAGGTCGTCGCAGGTGACGAAACTGCCCAGGCCTGGATGGAAGGGGCCGACGTGGTAGTCCTCGAGGTAGACCTCGATGAAGGTCTTCCAGTTGTAGTTGCACTCGTGCAGCTCCACGTGGTCGAGCACGTAGCCGCCGAAGTCCAGGTCGGCGCGCGGGCCCATCTGGGCCAGGTCGGCCGCCACGTCGTGGCCGTTGTCCTCGAACAGCAGGCCGTTCCACTCGCGCAGCGGGTAGTTGTTGAGGTTCAGGCAGGGGTCGTCGGCAAAGTGCGGCGCACCCAGCAGTTCGCCCTTGGGGCTGTAGGTCCAGCGGTGCAGCGGGCACACGATGTTGCCGCCCGCGCTGCCCTTTTGCTGCGTGTACAGCGAGCCGCGGCCCTTGAGCATGACGGCCTGGCGGTGGCGGCAGACGTTGGAGACGAGCTCCACCCCGCCCTGCGCGTTGCGTACCAGGGCACGGCCCTGGCCCTCATGGGGCAGGGTGTAAAAGTCGCCGGCATTGGGCACGGCCAATTGGTGCCCCACATAGCGGGGCCCGCGCTGGAAGATGGTGTCCAGCTCGCGCTGGAACAGCGCTGGGTCAAAGTAGCTTGAAACTGGTAGTTGGCTTGCGGCCTGCTGCAGTTGAAGACTTAAATCAGACATGGGTGACCTGACCTAAAGACTCCCCACAGGGAGGTGTGCCATGCGGCACATCTGGAGGAAAAAAGAAACCGGCTCCAAGGCCGGCTGAACGAGAATGGGATTATAGCCAATGGGGTTATTCGCCCGTCACATTCCCGCACCCCCCCTGCGTGTATTGGCGCCCGGGCTGCGGCCCGCGCCGGGATGGGGCAGCGTCCTGTGCGCCGATGCGCTGGCGCGGCGGGTTCGCGGGGGCCACGGTGGCCGCCTTTGGCGGCTGTGCTCCCCAAACCGGCGGGCTGCGCGTGGGGTGCCATGCGCTGGGCCTAAAATCAGTGGTTTTTCCTTCATTCGCGGCGCCCGTTGCCGCCTCCACCCATGCCCAAGGCCTCCGCCACCACCGCGCCCCCCGCAGAACCCGCCAGCTACGAAGCGGCGCTGGAAGAGCTGGAGCAGCTCGTGGGCCGGATCGAATCGGGCCAGTTGCCCCTGGACCAGATGCTCGCGGGCTACCAGCGTGGCGCCGCGCTGCTGGCCTTTTGCCGCAAGCGCCTGGATGCCGTCCAGGACCAGATCAAGGTGCTGGACGAGACGGGCTTGAACGCCTGGGCCCCTGAATGAGCGCCGCCCCCTCCTTCGAGCTGCTTGCCTGGAGCCAGCGGCACCTGTCCCGTGTCGAGGAAGCGCTGTCCCGCTGGGTGGGCGAGGGCGCGCCGGCCGGCCTCGGCGAGGCCATGCGCTATGCCGTGCTCGACGGTGGCAAGCGCCTGCGCCCGCTGCTGGTGCTGGCGGCCGAGGAGGCCGTCTGCAGCGGCGCCGACATCGCGCCGTCTGCGCATGCCGTGTCCGACGGTGCGGCGCTGCGCGCCGCCTGTGCCGTCGAGCTGATCCATGCCTATTCCCTGGTGCACGACGACATGCCGTGCATGGACAACGACGTGCTGCGCCGCGGCAAGCCCACCGTGCATGTGCAGTTCGGCGAAGCGCAGGCCTTGCTGGCCGGCGATGCCCTGCAGGCCTTTGCCTTCGAGCTGCTCACGCCCGACGATGGCAGCGTGCCCGCCGCGATGCAGGCCACGCTGTGCCGCCTGCTGGCGCGCGCGGCCGGCTCGGCCGGCATGGCCGGTGGCCAGGCCATCGACCTGGCCAGCGTGGGCGTGGCGCTCACCGAAGACCAGTTGCGCCATATGCACCGCCTGAAGACCGGCGCGCTGCTGAAGGGCAGCGTGATGATGGGCGTGGCTTGCGGCCCGGCCAGCGCGCAGGCGCACGAGGCCCTGTCCGACTACGGCGCCGTCATGGGCCTGGCCTTCCAGGTGGTGGACGATATCCTCGACGTGATCGCCGACTCCGCCACACTGGGCAAGACGGCCGGCAAGGATGCGGCGAGCGACAAGCCCACCTATGTCTCCCTGCTGGGCCTGGCGCCTGCGCAGGCCTATGCCCGCGAGCTGCAGGTGCAGGCCCATGCCGCCCTGGCGCGCAGCGGCCTGGCCGACACGCGTGCCCTGGCTGCCCTGGCCGATATGGTCGTGGACAGGACCCACTGACGGCTGTGGCAAGACCTCCTGTGTCTCTCGCGTTGGTTGCTACGATGCACCACCCGCAGACGCTGGCGCTCGCCAGCGGATGGCGCCTGCCCCGTGCGCACTGAACCATTCAAGAACAACACCCCATGTCCACGACCTCCTACCCCCTGCTGCAGAACGTGAACGACCCGGCGGACCTGCGCGCCATGCCGCGGGCCGACCTCAAGGCCCTGGCCGCCGAGCTGCGCGCCTTCGTGCTCGAGAGCGTCTCGCAGACGGGCGGGCACTTGAGTTCCAACCTCGGCACGGTGGAGCTGACCGTTGCCCTGCACCATGTGTTCAATACCCCCGAAGACCGGCTGGTGTGGGACGTGGGCCACCAGACCTACCCGCACAAGATCCTGACCGGCCGGCGCGACCGCATGACGACGCTGCGCCAGCTGGGCGGCATCTCGGGCTTTCCACAGCGCGCCGAGAGCCCTTACGACACCTTCGGCACCGCGCATTCGAGCACCAGCATCTCGGCCGCCCTGGGCATGGCCCTGGCCGCCAAGACCAAGGGGGAGAACCGCCATGCCGTGGCCATCATCGGCGACGGCGCCATGACGGCCGGCATGGCCTTCGAGGCACTGAACAACGCCGGCGTGGCCGATGCCAACCTGCTGGTGGTGCTCAACGACAACGACATGAGCATCAGCCCGCCCGTGGGCGCTCTCAACCGCTACCTGGCCCAGCTCATGAGCGGCCAGTTCTACGCCACGGCCAAGAACGTGGGCAAGACCGTGCTGCGCCCCGTGCCACCGCTGCTGGAGCTGGCCAAGCGCTTCGAGCAGCAGGCCAAGGGCATGGTGGTGCCGGCCACGCTGTTCGAGAAGTTCGGCTTCAACTACATCGGGCCCATCGATGGCCACGACCTCGATTCGCTGATCCCCACGCTCGAGAACATCAAGAGCCTCAAGGGCCCGCAGTTCCTGCACGTGGTCACGAAGAAGGGCCAAGGCTACAAGCTGGCCGAGGCCGACCCCGTGGCCTACCATGGCCCGGGCAAGTTCGACCCGGCCGTGGGCCTGGTCAAGAGCACGACGGCACCCAAGCAGACCTTCACCCAGGTCTTCGGCCAGTGGCTGTGCGACATGGCAGCCAAGGACCAGCGCCTGGTGGGCATCACGCCCGCCATGCGCGAAGGCTCGGGCATGGTGGAGTTCGAAAAGCGCTTTCCCGAGCGTTACTACGACGTGGGCATTGCCGAGCAGCATGCCGTGACTTTCGCCGGCGGCATGGCCTGCGAAGGGCTCAAGCCCGTGGTGGCGATCTACTCCACCTTCCTGCAGCGCGGCTACGACCAGTTGATCCACGACGTGGCGCTGCAGAACCTGCCCGTGGTGTTCGCACTCGACCGCGCGGGGCTGGTGGGGGCCGACGGCGCCACGCATGCGGGTGCCTACGACATCCCCTTCGTGCGCTGCATCCCCAACATGAGCATGGCCTGCCCGGCCGACGAGCGCGAGTGCCGCCAACTGTTGTCCAGCGCGTTCGAGCAGGACCACCCCGTGGCCGTGCGCTACCCGCGCGGCAGCGGTGCCGGCGTGGCGCCGCTCGCGGACCTGCAAGGCCTGCCTTTCGGCAGGGGTGAGATCCGGCGCGAACGCAAGGCCGCGGCCGGCGAGGGCGGACCGCGCATTGCCATCCTGGCTTTCGGCACCCTGCTGTACGCCGCGCTTGAGGCCGGCGAGACCCTGGATGCCACGGTGGCCAACATGCGCTGGGCCAAGCCCATCGACGCGGAACTGCTGCGCGATGTGGCCGGGCGCCACGACGTGCTGGTCACGGTGGAAGAGGGCGCCGTGATGGGCGGCGCGGGCAGCGCCGTGACCGAAGCGCTGAACGAAGCCGGCATCGTGCGCCCGGTGCTGCAGTTGGGCCTGCCCGATGTGTTCATCGAGCATGGCGATCCGGCCAAACTGTTGTCGCTGCAGGGGCTCGACGCCGCCGGCATCGAGCGCGCGGTGCGCGCGCGCTTCATGGCCTGATCGACGCGGCCGGCGTTGCGAGAGGCTTAGGCCCGTGGGCGCCTGCCTAAAACCCGCACAGAAGGCGGGAGGTACACCTCCTCCAATGCAGGC
>NZ_JBKDTZ010000148.1:0-39290 GCF_046339755.1 Acidovorax sp.
GGAACATGTTGACGATGGGGCGGCCACGCGAGCCGCGCGAGCCTGCCGGCACTTCCCAGACCTTGAGCCAGTACAGCCGGCCGCGGTTGGAGAAGCACAGGATGTAGTCGTGCGTGTTGGCGATGAAGAGCTGGTCGATCCTGTGGTCTACCTGTGTTGCCGTGGCCTGCTAGCCGCGCCAGACGCGCTTTTGAGTGCGGGACTCTGACAGGGGCTGGCTCTTGATGTAGCCGGTGTGGCTGAGCGTCACCACCATGTCGGTGGGGGTGATCAGGTCCTCGGTGGAGAGGTCCTGCGCGCTGTATTCGACGATGCTGCGGCGTGCGCCCAGCTTGCTCTGGCCGAATTCCGTCTTGATCGAGGTGAGCTCTTCGCCAATGATGGTGGAGACGCGCTCGGGCTTGGCCAGGATGTCCAGCAGGTCTTCGATGACCGACATGACTTCCTTGTACTCGGCGACGATCTTGTCCTGCTCCAGGCCGGTCAGGCGCTGCAGGCGCATCTGCAGGATTTCCTGGGCCTGCGTTTCCGACAGGCGGTACAGGCCGTCCTGGCCCATGCCGAATTCCTTCTCCAGCCCATCGGGGCGGTAGTCGTCGGCACTCACCACGCCGCCATCGGCGCGCGTGCGGGTGAGCATCTCGCGCACCAGCTTGCTGTCCCAGGGGCGGGCCATCAGCTCGGCCTTGGCCACCGGCGGGGTGGGGGCGTTGCGGATGATGGCGATGAAATCGTCGATGTTGGCCAGCGCCACGGCCAGGCCTTCGAGCACGTGGCCGCGGTCGCGCGCCTTGCGCAGCTCGAACACCGTGCGGCGGGTGACCACTTCGCGGCGGTGCTGCAAAAAGACGCTGATCAGGTCGCGCAAGTTGCACAGGCGGGGCTGGCCGTCGATCAGCGCCACCATGTTCATGCCGAAGGTGTCCTGCAGCTGCGTCTGCTTGTACAGGTTGTTGAGCACCACCTCGGGCACTTCGCCGCGCTTGAGCTCGATCACCAGGCGCATGCCCGACTTGTCGGACTCGTCCTGGATGTGGCTGATGCCCTCGATCTTCTTCTCGTGCACCAGTTCGGCCATGCGCTCCTGCAGCGTCTTCTTGTTGACCTGGTAGGGCAGCTCGTCGACGATGATGGCCTGGCGCTGGCCGCGGTCGATGTCCTCGAAGTGGCACTTGGCGCGCATCACGACCTTGCCGCGGCCGGTGCGGTAGCCGTCCTTCACGCCGTTGATGCCGTAGATGATGCCGGCCGTCGGGAAGTCGGGCGCGGGAATGATCTCCATCAGCTCGTCGACCGTGGCCTCGGGGTTGCGCAGCATGTGCAGGCAGCCATCGACCACTTCGTTGAGGTTGTGCGGCGGGATGTTGGTGGCCATGCCCACCGCGATGCCGGCCGAGCCGTTGACCAGCAGGTTGGGCAGCTTGCTGGGCAGGACCAGCGGCTCCTTCTCGCTGCCGTCGTAGTTGGGGCCGAAGTCGACGGTTTCCTTGTCGATGTCGCCCAGCATCTCATGCGCGATCTTCGCCAGGCGAATTTCCGTGTACCGCATTGCGGCCGCGTTGTCACCGTCGACAGACCCGAAATTGCCTTGGCCATCCACCAGCATGTGGCGCAGCGAGAAGTCCTGCGCCATGCGCACGATGGTGTCGTACACCGCCGAATCGCCGTGCGGGTGGTACTTGCCGATCACGTCGCCGACGATACGCGCGGACTTCTTGTACGGCCGGTTCCAGTCGTTGTTGAGCTCGTGCATGGCATACAGCACGCGCCGGTGCACGGGCTTCAAGCCATCGCGCGCCTCGGGCAGCGCCCGGCCCACGATCACGCTCATCGCGTAGTCGAGGTAACTGCGCCGCATCTCCTCTTCGAGGCTGATGGGCAGGGTTTCTTTGGCAAACTGGGTCATAGGGCGGCAATGCGGCGAAGGAGAATCATTTTAGAGGGGAAAGCGTGTAGCGCTCCCGCAACATATCGTCGCAATTACGGTTTTGTCCTACTGGCCCCAATGCGGTGCGGGCGCTTTTGGTCAGTTACGTATGGCACAATCGTTTGAACGCTTTGGGTGATGGTCACCTCAAGCGTCCTGATTCGCAGCGCGGCTGCGGCTTTTTCCCCAAGAGGAGAACCATGAAGAAACTGAACAAAGTGGCGATGTTGTTTGCCTCTGCAGCGCTCGCAACCGCCGCTGGCGCCCAAACCGTTGACAACTGGCGCGATGCTTCTGGCCAACTGGTCTGGAAGAACGGCACGAACGAATACTGCTGGCGCAATGCCAACTGGACGCCGGCTACCGCCGCTCCAGGCTGCGATGGCGCCATCGCCAAGCCCGCAGCAGCACCTGCTGCCGCCCCAGCACCTGGTGCTGCTCCCGCACCTGCACCAGCTGCTGCTCCAGCCGCTGCTGCTCCAGCCGTCATGGCCAGCAAGGTGACCTACGCTGCCGACGCATTCTTCGACTTCGACAAGTCGGTGCTGAAGGCAGAAGGCAAGGCCAAGCTGGACGACCTGGTCTCCAAGGTCAAGGGCATCAACCTGGAAGTCATCATCGCCGTGGGTCACACCGACTCCGTGGGCTCCGATGCTTACAACCAGAAGCTGTCGGTCCGCCGTTCCGAAGCCGTCAAGGCTTATCTGGTGTCCAAGGGCATCGAAAAGAACCGCGTGTACACCGAAGGCAAGGGCGAGAAGCAACCAGTGGCTGACAACAAGACCGCTGAAGGCCGCGCCAAGAACCGCCGCGTGGAAATCGAAGTGGTTGGCACCCGCGCCGGCCAGTAATCTTTCGATTGCTTCGCACCAAAAAGCCCCGGCAACGGGGCTTTTTTTCGTCTGGGGCCGGCTGAGGGCGCGGCCTTTGTACTGGTACAAAGTGCACCACCCTCGTCCGGACCGCCGCCTCTTACATATATGAGCGGGCAACAGCCCCCTCCTGGGGTGCTGGCCGCCTGGAGATCCCGCCATCGTTGACAATGCATGCCATGAGTGACGATACGACCACCCCCACCCTGAATGCCGATCCGGCCGAGCTGGCCAAGTTTTCCTCGCTGGCCCACCGCTGGTGGGACCCGGACAGCGAGTTCCGCCCGCTGCACCAGATCAACCCGCTGCGCCTGGACTGGATCCATGCCTTGGCGGGCCTGGGCGGCAAGCGCGTGCTCGACGTGGGTTGTGGCGGCGGCATCCTGGCCGACTCCATGGCGCGAAAGGGCGCGGACGTGACCGGTATCGACCTGGCGAGCAAGGCGCTGCGCGTGGCCCAGTTGCACGCGCTCGAGGCCGGCACCAAAGGGGTGCAGTACCGCGAGATCAGCGTGGAGGCGCTCGCGGCCGAGCATCCCGCCAGCTTCGATGTGGTGACCTGCATGGAGATGCTGGAGCACGTACCCGACCCGGCCTCCGTCGTCAAGGCTTGTTCTGCATTGGTCAAGCCCGGCGGCTGGGTATTCTTCTCCACCATCCACCGCAATGCCAAGGCCTTCATGCTGGCCATCGTGGGGGCGGAATACGTGCTCAACATGCTGCCGCGCGGCACGCACGAGTATGCCAAGATGATCCGCCCGAGCGAGCTGGCTTTGCACTGCCGCGCTGCAGGCCTGGATGTGCAGCAGACGCGGGGGCTGGAATACAACCCATTGACCAAGCGCTATTGGCTGAGCGGGGACACCAGCGTGAACTACATGTTCGCCACCCGCAAGCCGGCCTGAGCCCCATCGAGAGACCCTGTCCGTGACGACGAACCCCATATTCCACAACATCCGCGCCGTGCTGTTCGACCTCGACGGCACCCTGATCGACAGCGCACCCGATCTGGCGGCCGCCGCCGACAAGATGCGCACCGACCGCGGCATGGAATCGCTGCCGCTCGAACGCTACCGCCCCATGGCCGGCGCAGGTGCGCGCGGCATGCTGGGCGAGGCCTTCGGCCTCAAGCCCGAGGACGCCGAATTCGCCGCCCTGCGCGAGGAGTTCTTTGCCAACTATGAGGCGCGCATGACCGTGCTGACGCAGGTGTTCGACGGCGTGCCCGCCATGGTCGAGGCCCTGCAGGCGAAGGGCCTGGCCTGGGGCGTGGTGACCAACAAGGCCATGCGCTTCACCGACCCGCTCACCCGCGCCATGCCGCTGTTCGCCAGCGCGGGCGCCGTGGTCAGCGGCGACACCACACCGCATGCCAAGCCCCACCCGGCGCCGCTGCTGGAGGCTGCCGCTCGCTTGAAAATCGACGCCAGCCAATGCATCTACGTGGGCGATGACGAGCGCGACATCGTCGCCGGCCTGGCCGCCGGCATGGGCACCGTTGCCGCCACCTACGGCTACCTGGGTGCTGCCCAGGCGCCGCACGCCTGGGGCGCGCACGCTGCAATTAAATCTCCTTCCGAGCTCTTGCAACTGCTGGGACAGGCCTAAAATAGAGGGTCTGGGGCTGTCCTGGTTTCGACGTGGGTTCGGAGTCAGTGTGGTGCATGTCGAGCTTGAGTCACGCTCGTAAATCTCGATTTAACAAACTAACTGCAAACGACGAACGTTTCGCACTCGCTGCTTAATTGCCAGTGAGCCTTGCAACAGTTGGCCGATGGGCTGGGCAAGGGGGTTCTGAGCAATCAGTGCCTCCCGGCTGCAAGGATAATTACATGGGCTGGCTCCAATCCGGGTACCTTGGGTTGGGGCGAGATTCAAGGGTACTGGCGGCCGGTGTAGCGTGCGACTGCGCGACACAGGCAGCGAGATCCAAAACAGACCGCTAAACATGTAGATCTGCCTGGTGAAGGCTTGCGGACGCGGGTTCAATTCCCGCCAGCTCCACCATCCACAACAACGCCAGACAATGGGTAACCCCCTGTTGTCTGGCGTTTTTCTTTGTGCCTCGTTGTCTGGTTTTGTCCTGAGATTCACACCGAATCCGCACGACTTTCATGCGAAGCCCAATGCACCACGCACTGCGATAGAACAGGCGTCACCAAAACGCGATCAAATGGCTGCAAAAAAGAATGGACCCGGCTGGAGCGATGTGAAGGCGCAGTTGGCCGGGATGGACTGTGCCGACCTGATCCGCCTGCTGCAGGACATGTATGCAGCCAGCAAGGAAAACCAGTCGTTCTTGCATGCGCGCTACGCCCTGGGTGACGATGTGCTCAAGCCCTACAAGGCCACCATTGACCGCTGGCTCTGGCCGGACTTCCACAGAAATCAGGATTTCTCGGTGTCCAAGGCCAAGAAAGCCATTTCGGACTTCAAAAAGGCCGTGGGGCTGTCCGAGGGCGCGGTGGAACTCATGGTTTTCTATTGCGAACGCAGTGCGGGATTCAGCAATGAGTTCGGCCTGCAGGACGAGGGATATTTTGATGCCCTGGTGCTGATGTTCAAGCAGGCGCTGGACGCCGTTCAGGCGCTGCCCCTCGAAAATAGGCAGGCTCTGCTGGCGAGGCTGGATGCCGTGCGCCACACCAGCCATGCATTCGGCTATGGCGTGGGCGATGACATGGACCGCCTGCTTGCCAAAGCCGGATTGGGCTGATGCTTGTGGCCGGGCTGGCGTGAAGCCCGTGGGACTGTGGGCGCTGGCTTGCCCCCCGCAGTTGGGCGCCAGGCCGGCGCATTGTGTTGTTTCATCGCTTGCGCCGCCAAAGCTGCTGCCCTAAAAAGCCCACCACCGCCATGTTGGCCAAGGCCACGACAGCCGACACCAGGCTGGGGTGGTGGAAGAAGTGCCAGAGCTCGAACGGGATGTACAGCCCGCCAGACAGCGTGCCCAGCCACCCACCCCACCAGCGGTCCTTCCACAGACCGTAGGCCTCGGCAAAGCGCACCAGCACATAGGCCGCTGCGGCGAGCAGCAGGGGTTTGAGGTCGGTGCGCGCCAACTGGTCGATGTCCGAGAGGACCATGGCCGGGTAGCGGTCGCCGGGCGAAAGGCCGATGTGCCCGATCAGAGAGGCCACGATGTGGTGCAGGTCGTGGTGCAGCAGGCTGAGAAAGCCCAGGCTGGCCGCCAGTGCGGCGACCCCCTTGAAGGCTTCGAAGGCGGCGATGGCACGCAGCGCCTTCCGGTGGGGTGGTGGGGCCATGCCCGGCATGGTAGCCGCAAGTGCTGCCTACCGGCGCGCGGTGCGCTGGGTGCGCGGCGCCCTCGGCGCCGGGCGCGCCAATTGGGTATTGGTCTCTTCCAGCCAGAGCAGCGAATCCATCTGCGACAGAAAGCGCCGCAGGTAGTCGGGCGAGAGCCCGCGCATGAGCGCCAGCGAGCGCAGCATGAGCTTGTGCGAGTTCAGCGGCCCGGCATGCTCGGGCGCCTTGCGCATGGCCTGCGTGACCTGCTGCTCTGCCGAGATCCTGGACCAGACCTCGCTGAACTGGCGCACGCTTTTCATCTCCGACAGGCTGGCGCTTTCGCTGGTGCGCACCTGGTCGGCATCGGCCTGGGCGCGGGCGGCGAGTTCGCGGTTCAGCTGGGCCAGGGGGGAATCCGCAGTGCGGCCGGGTGCTGCGACGGGCTCCTTGGTCGCCACAGGGCCCACCCGGGCTGCTGCATAGGCGGCCACGGCGGCGTCCAGCCGGCCTTGCAGCAGTTGCTGTACGGCGGGTGGCTGCGCCTGCATGCGCCGCGCCAGCGCCTGCAGGTAGGCGAAGCGCGCAGGGTCATGACGCTCGGCGCCCTCGGCCTGCAGCGATTCCAGCGTGGCGTCGGGAGGGGCGGTGCTCTGGTCGTCGTCGGTGCCGCTCATGGCGTGGCGGCCGGCTTGGGCTGGGCGGGGCGGGCTACCGGGGCCATCTCCACGCGGCGGTTCTGGGCGCGGCCTTTTTCGTCGGTGTTGTCGGCCACGGGCTGCTCGGCGCCAAAGGCGGCGGCAAACACCTGGGACGAGGGCATGCCTTCTTCGGCCAGGGCGCGCGCGACGGTCAGCGCGCGCTGGGCCGAAAGCTCCAGGTTGTCGGCAAAGCGCTGGCTGCCGCCGCTGCGCAGCGGGATGTTGTCGGTGAAGCCGCGCCCCATCAGCATCTCGTCGCGCTCCCGCTGGTACCCCAGCAGCGGCTGCACCAGGGTGGTCAGCAGCTGGCGGCCTTCGGGGCGCAGCTCGGCCGAGCCGGTGGCGAACAGCACGCTGCCGCTGATGCCGATGCGGCCGTCGTTCATGGTCACACGGCCGCTGGCCAGCGGGCCAGCCAGGGCCTTCTCCAGGGCCATGCGGCGCTGCTCGGCCTGCTGGCGCTTTTCCACTTCCTGCTGGAGGCTGTTCACCAGGTCGATCTGCACCACCAGCACGCCCACCAGGATGAGCACGAAGGCACCCAGCAGGCCCGCCATCAGGTCGCCGAACACGGCCCAGACGGGGGCGGTCTGCTCGGTGGCGTCGTCCAGCGTATCGTCGAAGGTGCTCACGCGGCCATCCCTTGCGAGGCCGCTGTGGCGGCCTGGCTGTGCAGGCGGCGCAGGTCTTCGACGATGCCCTGCTGCGACGAGATGCTCAGGTCGATCACCTCGCGCGCCTGGGCCACGTAGTAGGCCAGTTGCTCATCGCTGCGGCCCAGCGACTGGCCGATGGCGCCCTCGATGCTTTGCAGGCCCTGCACCAGCTTGTCGTTGCTGGCGGTGAACAGGCCCACGCCATGGCTGAAGGATTCGCCCAGGCTGGCCAGCTCCACCGCGCTCGCGGCCACATGCGTGGCCACTTCGTCGATCTTGCTGGCCTGGGTGCCCAGTGCGTCGGCAAACTGTTGGCCGGCCTGCTCCAGCACCTGGGCGGCCGAGCCCACCAGCGATTCGATGGACGCGCGCTGCTGTGCAGTCGCATCATTGACCGAATGCAGCAGGGTGGAGAGCTGCTCCATCATGGCCGTGCGCTCTTCCAGCGCGAGATTGTCGCGCTCGCCCAGGCGCGTCATCTCCTGGCGCAGCTGAGTGATGACTTCGGCCGCGGCCTGCGGTACGTCGGATGCGGTCTGCAGCAGGCGCGTGAGCGGCGCTTCGAGCGCTGCGCCCAGCGTGGCCAGGTGCTGGGCCACCGCCGCCTGCAGGGTGTCGAGCCGGTCCACCGCGGCCTGGCCGCGGGCGGCCTCGGCGTCGCGCAGGGCCGCCAGTTCGGTGCGCCACACGCCGGTGAGGTTGTCCATGCGCTCGCCCTGGGCCTGTTCCCAGCGTGCCTCGGCCTCCACGCGCGTGCGCAGCAGCGCATCGGACTGCTCCATCAGGCGGGCGGTGCTGCCCAGGGTCTGATCCACCTGGCCGGACATGCGCTCACTGAGTTGCGCTGCCGTGCCTTCCAGCGTGCGGTACAGGCCCTGCTGTTGTTCGACGGCCTGCGCGCCTGCGCGTTGCAGTTCGGCCGTGACGGCGCCGGCCATGCCTTCCATCGATCGGCTCCAGGTGTCCAGACGCTGCTGGTCGGCCTGCACCTGGGCGGTGTGAGACTGTGCCACGGTGTCCTGCAGCGAGGCCAGCAGGGCATTGGCACGCTGCTCGAAGGACTGGGTGGCGGCCTGCAGCGCGCTGTCGAGTTGCGCTGCGGCGCTCTCCAGCGCCTGCCCCACGGCGCGCTGCTGCTCGGCGGTCTGGGCGCTTGCGCGCTGCCACTCGGCGGACAGGGTGCCGGCCATGCCTTCCATGGAGCGGTTCCAGCCTTCCACACGCTGCTGGTCGGCGGCGGCCTGGGCTGCGTGCGACTGCGCCACGGTGTCCTGCAATGAGGCCAGCAGTGCGTCGGCGCGCTGCCCGAAGGACCGGGTGGCGGCCTGCAGCGCGCTGTCGAGTTGCGCTGCCGCGCCTTCCAGGGCCAGGCCCACGGCGCGCTGCTGCTCGGTGGTCTGGGCGCTTGCGCGCTGCCACTCGGCCGACAGGGTGCCGGCCATGCCCTCCATGGAGCGGCTCCAGCTCTCGACTCGCTGCTGGTCAGCGGCCACCTGGGCGGCGTGCGATTGGGTGACCGTGTCCTGCAGCGCAGCGACCAGGCCGCTGGCGCGCTGGTCGAAGGCCTGGCTGGCCGCCTGCAGGGATTGCTCCAGCTGGCGGGCCGCACCGGCCAGGGCCTGGCCTGTCTCGTGCTGCTGGGCAGCGGCCTGGGTGCCCGCGCGCTGCCATTCGGCCGTGAGCGCGCTGGCGGTGTTTTCCATGGACCGGTTCCAGCCTTCCAGGCGCTGCTGGTCGGCAGCCGCCTGGGCCGCGTGCGACTGGTCCACCGTCTCCTTGAGCGCGTCCAGCAGGGCGCCGGTGCGCTGCTCGAAGCCCTGGGTCACCGTCTGCAGGGCGCCATCGAGCTGTGCCACCAGGCGGTCCTGGGCCTGGGTGTGGCCTTGCAGCGCGTCGGTCCAGGTGGCAGCCACCTGATGCGCCGTGCCCGCCCACTGGGCGGACAGGGCCTGCATCTGGGCATCGGTGGCCTCGCGCAGGCGCTGGTGCGAGCGTTCGGCCTCCTGGGCCAGCGTGGCCATGGCCTGCTCGACCACGGGGCGGATGGATTCGCCGGCCTGGCGGGCGCTGCTGGCCAGGCTGTCCTGCAGCGATGCGCCCACGGTGCTGGCCAGTGCGGTGTAGGCGGTAGCGGCTTCGCGGTGAAAGCCCTGCTGCTGGTCGGCCAACTGCTCGTTGAGCTGGCCGTGGCGGCGCTCCAATCCTTCCATCAGGGCCTGCAGGCGCTCGGCGATCAGCGGCATGGCCTGGGCCTGGGCCTGCAGCGCGTCGAACATGGCGTCGCGCTTGTGGGCGGGCGAGAAGCTGCGGAAGGCCGTGGCCACGCGGGCATCGAGCTGGCGCAGCACCTGCAGGCGTTCGCGCCGGCCCAGGGCCGACATCAGGCCCAGTGCGGCGGAGGTGGCCACGCCCGCGACCGAGGTGCCGAACGACAGGCCCAGGCCCTTGATGGGGGCGGCCAGCGCCGCGCGGATGGCTTCGAGGTTGGACGAGGCTTCCAGCGCGAACACGGCGCCCTGGAAGGTGACCACCATCCCGAGGAAAGTGCCCAGCATGCCCAGCATGACCAGCAGGCCCACCAGGTAGGGTGCCAGGGCCGGCCCGGGCAGGGCCACGCGCTCGCCCTCGATGCGCTGGCGCACGGGGTGGCGCAGGGGCGCGGGCAGGCGCTCCAGCCAGGGGGCCAGATCCGCCTGGGGCTCGGCCGGCGTGTCGGCCAGCGCATCCGCCAGGGAGCGGGTGGCCGAGCGGAACTGCACCAACTCATAGGCGCCCAGCAGGTAGACCAGCGCGATCACGGCCGTCATGGCCAGCGCCAGCGGGCTCGTGCCCACAAAACCCCAGGCCACCCAGCCGGCGACCGTCAGGCCGGCTGCAAACACGCCGGCCATCACACTCTTGTTCATTCCTGAAACCCTGTTCTCTTGTTCTCGTTGCGGGCTGCCTCCAGCAGCCCCATGATGGGTTGCAGCCGCACCTGCATCACCGCCAGCAGCAGGGCCTGCAGGTCCTGCTCGAAGCCGGCCCGCCAGCCGCCGGCCTGGCGCCAGCGCAGCGGCTCGTCGGCGTGGCCCGAGGCCTGCACCCGGGCCTGGTGCGCCTTGCGCAACTGCACGAAGCGCCGCTCCAGGTGGCCGGGCAGCGACGCCCACAGGCGCTGCTCGCGCGCGCCCAGCATCTGCTCCATCACCCCGTCCAGCGCCGCCAGCTGCCGCAGCGGCGCGGGGCCCTTGAGCAGGGCCGCGCGCACCTGGGCGCGCAGGGCACCCAATCGGGCATCGAGCTGCCTTTGCTGCTCCGCATAGCGCGGCCCGTGGGCTGCGAAGTCGGCCTGGGCCTGCGGATCGGGCTGCTCGACGGGGGTGTTGTCGGCGCGTTCGCGCAGCGGCCGGGCGGGGCGGGCAGGGGCGGTTGCCAGGCGGGTCAAATCGGCCTTGGTCTTTTGCAGCAGGTCCTCCAGGGCCTGCGCATCGATGGCCTCTTCGTCGCCCGCAGACGGCGCGGCGGTGTGGGCCTCGATCGAACGCAGCGAGCCGTTGAGCTCGACCGCATCCACCACGCTCAGCCACTGGCCCAGCTGTTCCGCCACGTCCGGGCGTGCCGGGGCACGCTCTGCCCGCGTCCATTGCGCGAGCAGGACGACGAGGCGTGAACTATCGAGTCGTTGGTGCAGATACATCCCGGGGGGTAGCCATTCACTTCGCCTGCAACCCTTGCGGGGCGGCAGGCATCCGGGAAACGGGTCCCCGTGGGCAAAACCGCGTATTTTCGCCCATGTCGGCATGCTGCCTGGGCTCCGGCGCCCGGGCGTTGCAGGTGTTACACCCTGTGCATCCGCGGGTGGATGCTGAAAAATGGCTAAGAAGGGGGGTAAAAATCGGAAGAAGACAACCAAAGCCGCCAGAAGGCGAGAGTTGCCGCTACAGGAATTGCGCGCGCAGCCCCACCATGATGCGCCGACCGGCCGCCGGCTCGAAGAATCGGCCGTTGCCATCGTTCACGATGAGCGAACCCGCGTACTGCCGGCCGAGCAGGTTGTCGAGCCGGGCCCAGGCCTGCCAGCGCGGGCTGGCGGCGGCATGGCCGAAGGTGTAACCGGCGCGCAGGCCCAGCACGGCAAAGCCGGGGGCGGCTTCGGTGTTCACGTCGTTGGCAAACACCTTGCCGGACACATCGAGCGTGGCGCCCAGTTGCCAGTGGGCGCTGGGCGCGTAGTCCAGCGCCAGCTGTGCCAGGTGCCGCGCCGTACCGGGCAGGCGGTTGCCCGCGCCCACCCGGGCGCCGGCGGCACCGGTGTAGGCATCGCCAAAGAAGGCGTCGAGGTACGTGTAGGCGGCGCGCGGCTTCCAGGCGCCGGCCTGCGCGCTCCATGCCAGTTCCAGCCCGCGGCGGCGCACGTTGTCGGCGTTCTGGAACACGGTGCGGCCGTTCACCGTGGCGGCGGGCACGATCTCGCTGCGGCTGCGCGCATCGAACCATGCGGCCTGCACCTGGTGCACGGCGCCTTGCCACTTGGCGCCGATCTCCATCTGCCGGCTGCGCGAGGCCGCGAGGCCGAAGTTGGGGCCGGTGTTGTCCCGGCTGTAGGCCATCTCGGCCAGCGTAGGCGTCTCGAAGCCGCGGCCCAGGTTGGCATACAGGTTGAGCTGGTCGCTCGCGCTCCACACCAGGCCGAGCACCGGGCTGGTCTGGCGCCAGCGGCGCGCGCCGCTGTCGTCGGGGTTGGCAGGGGTGATGAAGTGGTCGCTCACGCGCATGTCCACCCGGCTGGCGCGCAGGCCCGCCACAGCGCGCCAGGTGGGCGCGAGCCAGGCGTCCACCTGGGCAAACAGGTCGGTGTTGCCGGCGCGGTCGCGCTCGTTGCGGCGCAGCGCGCCGCTCTCGCCGTTCTGGTTGACGAAGCCCTGGCGCTGTTCGGAAAGGCGGTCGGCGTCCAGGCCCAGGGTCCAGGTGAGCGGCAGACCCGAAGGCATCCTGGCGCTGTGCGTCCATGCCAGGCCCAGGCCGTGGTAATCGCGGTCGAGGTCCACCACGCCGCCCGCGCTGTTCTCGGCCGCGCCGCTGAACGACAGGTACTGGGTGAGCGTGCGCTGGCCGCCATAGGCACGTGCGCGCACGCTGTCGGCCGGGCCCAGTTGCCTTTCCAGCACCAGGCCCCACTGGTTCTGCGCCACCGACTTGCGCGTGCCGAAGCTGGCCGCCACCTCGGGTGCCTGGCGCGGGTTGGCGTTGAACTGCGCGCGCGTCAGGCCCAGCGGGTCCTGTGCATTGGGCTGGTCGTAGAGGTTGAGCAGGGCGGTGATCTTCGTGTCCGCATCGGGGCGTGCCACCAGCTTGCCGTTCAAGTGGGTGCGCCGGGCCGCGCTGTGCTCGCGCCAGCCATCGGTCTCGAAGCGCGACACGTCGACCAGGCCCGAGAGCGTGCGGTTGCCGAAGTCGAACGAGGCATCGGCCAGCCGCTGGCCGAAGGAGCCTGCCGCCACCGAAGCCTGGGCCCCGCCGCCCGCGCGCGGTTCTCGGGTGTGCACCTGCAGCACGCCGCCCGCGGCATTGCCGTAGAGCTGGGCCAGCGGGCCGCGCAGCACGTCCACCTGGGCTGCCGACTGCAGCTGCGCCGTGGCGGCCTGACCCTGGCCGTCGGGCATGGTGGCGGGGATGCCGTCCACCAGGATGCGCACGCCGCGCACGCCGAAGGTGGAGCGCGCGCCGAAGCCGCGCACGGCGATCTGCAGGTCCTGGGCGTAGTTCTGCCGGTCCAGCGCCACCACGCCGGCCTGGCCGGCCAACAGTTCGGACAGGTGGACCAGCGGTGTGGCCGCCGTGAAGCCATCGACCTGCACGCTGGTGTGGCTGGCCGCACTGTCGAAGCGGCGCTGGGCCTGGGCGTTGCCCTGCACCTCGACGGGCGCCAGGGTGCCGCCCTCGCTGGCCTGTGCCATGGCGGGCGGCGCCAGGCCCGCCAGCGCCGAGAAGGCCGCGGACAGCGCCCGGGCCCGGTGGCTGGTGCGTGGACGGTGGGTGGCAAGTGCAGGGTGCATGGGCGGCATGGTGGGAGTGGCGCGCCAGCGTAGCGCAGGACGGCGGCCCGGCCTGTCAGCCAATGTCCCTTTGACCGCCCTGGACGTCCTGAACGCTCCTCAGCCCATGCCTGCCAGGAAGTCCGGCTGCTGGAACTTCATCTCCAGGAACTTGCCGTTGGCCAGCAGGGCCTGCGCGTCGGCGCCTGCGACATTGGCCACGATGTCCTGCATTTTGGCATCGAGCAGCGCCAACTGGTCGGCCAGGATCTGGCGCGCGGTCTTGCCATCCTTGACCGCGTGGGTGGTGCGAAAGGCCGGTGGCAGGGCCACGTAGTTGGCCAGGGTCTCGGGCAGGTAGCGCAGCACCGTCTCGCGCACGGTGAACAGATTGGCGTCGTGGTGGCTGCGGTCACCCAGCAGGCGGGGCAGCACCTCGGCGATGGAGGTGCGCAGGCTGCGCAGGTGCGCGTTCATCTCGGGCCCCAGGTGCGGGCTGACCTGGGCGGCCAGCGCGTCGAGCCGGCGCAGGGCTTCGTCCACCGTGAGCGAGTCCTCGATGTGGCGGTCGATCTCGGGTGCCTGGCGGCCGGCGCGGCCCAGCAGCCAGCCAGCGGCATACAGCCCGGCCGTGATGGCCAGCCAGCCTGGCCCGATGGCGCCCGCGAACAGCAGTGCCGGGCCCGCCAGGGCCAGCGCGCAGCCCGCGATGTTGGCGTTGCTGTAGAGAAAAAGCAGCGCCTGCAGCTTGAACGGGCGACCCGGGGAGTGGGAGTTTGCGCTGGCTGGTGCCGTCACTGGTAGCCCCGTATCTCCTTGAACACCAGCGCCAGCGCAGCCTTGCGGCCGTCGAACACGCGCCCACCGGTGAGTTGGGCCAGGGCCGCCATGTCGGTGTTGCTGGCCTCTCCGAACAGGATGGGGAAGATGCGGGCTGGCGAGGCTGTTCCTACGCGGCTGCGGAAGGTGTCGAGGTTGGCTCCGCTGGTGTTGAGCCCGTCGGTCAGCAGCACGATGCTCACGTAGCGCTCGGGGTCGCTGGCGCGTTCGCGCGCGGCCAGGGTCTGTGCCTGCAGCAGTGCGTCGTAGATGCCGGTGCCGCCAGATGCCTGCAGGCGGTCGGCATAGGCCGTCACCTGGGTCTGCGCGTCGGCCAGGGTGGCGCGTTCGAAGTTCACCTGCATGGGGGTGCCCACCGTGTCGGAGAAGGACAGCAGCACCACGCGCTCGCGGCTCTGGAAGCGTGCGTAGCGGGCGCTCGCGGTATCGGCTTTGGCGCCGGCCAGCACCTTGAGCGCTTCGCGCATGCCTTCCATGCGCGCGCCCTGCATGGAGCCGCTGGTGTCGAGCACGAAGATCGAGGTGGCGGGGCGCCGCCATTCACCCTGGTAGGCGGCCAGCACCGCGTCGATTACCTCCAGGCGGTTGGGGAAGCTCAGCTCCGCCACCGCTTCGCTGGGCAGGCTGGCGGGGAGGGCGATGTCCGGCGCCGTGGGCCGCAGGAAGGCGTCGGCAGCGAGCTGGCGCTGCAGCGCGGGTGCCTTGAGGGCGGCCACCAGTCGGTCATAGGCCTCGCGCTGCGCGGGGCGCAGCAGCATCAGCGGGTAGTCGGCGGAGATCACGCCATCCTTGGGATAGACCAGCGAAAGCCGGTCTGCCGCAGCCAGCGTTTCGTTGGCGCGCAGGATCACGGCTTCGTAGTTGACCATGCCGTCCAGGTCCGCCGGGTCCTTCACGAAGGCTTCGGCGAGCCAGCCGGAGCTGCCGGCGGTGAGCTTCTGTCCCGACAGAAACGCGGTCAGCACCTTGGCATTCACCTCGGCGATGGTGAGGTCCTCGGTCTTGCCGGCCACGGCCGATGCCACTGCGAACAGGGCGCTCATGCCCGTGTTGGAGCTGGTGGGGTTGGTCATGGCATAGCGCAGGCGGCCTGCGCCTGCCGCCTTGGCGATGTCGGCCCAGGTCGGGGCCTGCATGTCCCAGCCCAGGGCGCGGGCCCGGGCGGCCTTCACGCCCAGGGCGACGCGCGAATAGAAGAGCTTTTCGCGTGCCAGCGGCTTGGCCGTGAGTGCGAGGGCCGGGTAGGCGCCATTGGGCGGCAGGATGGCATCGAACTGCTCGCCGGCATTGATACGCTCCACGATGTCCAGCGTGCCGGCGTAGGACAGCTGGAGCTTCACGTTGGCATCGGCCGCCGCCTTGAGCAGCATGGGTTCGATGTCCTTGATCTCCGAGCCTGCAAGCACGTTGAAGGTGGCTTGCGCTGCCCCTGCCGGGGCGGGCGGTGCGGCCTCCTCGCGCTGGCCGCAGGCAGCCAGCACCAGGCCCAGGGCGCAGGCGGCCAGCCAGGCGCTGCGGCGCATGCTCACAGCCGGACCTCGGTGCTGGCGCTGGCGGCCTCGGCCGTGCCCCGTGCCCGCTCCAGGTAGGCGCGCGACTTGTCGACCTCGCTGGTCAGGGTGTTGACCGTGGTCTGCATGGAATCGAGGGCCTTGAGCTTGAAGTCGGCAATCGTGTCCATGGCCTGGTAGACGTTCTGGAAGGCCTGCTGCAGCTTGGCGATGTCGATGGTGCCCGAGGCCGCCTGCTGGTGGATGGCGGCGCTCTGGTCGCTCAGCATCTCGCTGGTGGAGGCGATCAGGTTGCCGGTGGTGGTGTTGAGCGCGCTGATCTGGTCGAGCACCAGCTTCTGGTTGGCCAGGGCCTGGGCCACGATCACGGCAGTGCGCAGGGCCGAGATGGTGGTCGTGGTGGCGCGGTCCACACCCTTCATCAGCTCCAGGTTGTTCTTGCGGATCATGTCCAGCGCCAGGTAGCCCTGGATGTTCACGCTCATCTGCGTGAGCAGGTCGGTGACCTTCTGGCGCGTGTAGAACAGCATCTCCTCGCGCACCACGCGGGCCTTCTCGGGGTCGGCCGCGTCCAGTGCGAAGGCCTTGGCATCGAGTTCGCTGTCGAGCTTCTTGCCGATGTGGATGTATTTTTCGAGCCGCTCCATCAGCGACCACAGGTTCTGCTTTTCCTGGTCGATGGCGGCGTTGTCGCGCATCAGCTCGTCCTTGCCGCGCTTGAGCGTCTCGATGATGGCGTTCAGGTGCGCCTGTGACGACTGGTAGCGGTCAAAGTAGGCCACCAGCTTGTTGCCCATGGGAATGATGCCCAGCAGCTTGCGCACCGAGAACAGGTCGCCCTGGCGCGAGGGGTCGAGTTCCTCGATCTGGTGGCGCAGGTCGATCAGGCCCTGGCCGATCTCCGTGCCCTTGCCGAACAGGCCGTCCTGCACCGACTTCACGGGGCGGTCCAGCATGCGGTTGGAGACGCTGGCCGATGCCTCGATGTCCTTGTTGCCCATGGAGTGGATACGCTCCACGGCTTCCTTGAACTTAGGGTGCTGGCTGTCGTTGACGGTGATGTCCTCGATGAACTGGCGCACCTGCGCATCCAGCACCACCACGTCCTCGGGCTTGATGCGCACCCGGCCGCTGGCCGACTCGATGGGAATGGCCGCCACCGGCGCAGGCGGCTCCAGCACGAAATCCTGCCGTACGGCAGCCACCGTGGGAGGCTGCAGGGCATCGGGCTGCGAGGTGTTGGTCATGGATCAGTCCTTATTTGAAGCGGGCTTCTATGGCTTCGATCATTCGCTCCAGCCACTCGTGGCTGGGCGGGTCAATCACGTCGACGAGCACCTCGGGCACGGTGATGCCGCGCTGGGCCCAGGTCTCGGGCCCGCGCGTGGCGCCGCCGGTGCGAAAGCCGTACTCGTTGGCCAGGGTGCGCAGTGCCGGGTCGTTCTCCAGGGCTTCGCCCACGCGCACGCCTGCGGGCGTGTAGGGCACCAGCACATGCTTGGAGAACACCGTGGGCTTGGGGTACAGCAGCACCATGTCGCTCTGGACCTTGGCCGGGTGCTTGAGCCAGAACTCCACCATCTGCGACTCGTAGGCCATGAGCAGCGGAGCCTTGCCCATGCCCAGGGCCAGGTAGTCCTCGAACGGGCCGGAGGAGGACTGCTCCTGGAAACCCTGGCGCAGGAACAGCGGCGCCACGGTGGGCAGCACGCGGTCCACGTCGGCCTGGCTCTGCACGATCTGCTGGCCGTTGGCCAGGTAGCTGGCCAGGGCCAGGTACATGGCGGCGCTGTTGGAGGTGCGCACGTCGGTGGAGCCGATGAGCAGCGACTTGTTGGTCGAGAACGCCTGGCTGCCCTTGAGGTCGCGCCAGCGCTTGCCCTTTTCCACCAGGTCCATCAGGGCGGGCAGGTCCACCACGTAATAGATGTCGCCCTGGCGCTGGGCGATGCCGTTGGCCACCAGGATGTCGGCGATCGGCCGCCAGCTGGCCAGCACCATGGGGGTGTAGAACGGGTTGAACACCGTGCCGGCCTTGGCTGCTGCCCGAAGCTGCGCCGCTGCGGGGGCGCCCGAGGGAAAGCCGAAGTCGTAGGCCTTGGCGTCGTAGCGGCCGGCAATGGCGCGCGAGCCGGCCTTTTCGACCACCACGCTGATGCCGCGCGCGGCCAGGGCCTGCTGCACGCGTGGATCGGCGAAGAAGGCTTCCTTCTCCGAGCCGCTGAGGCCGCGTGCCTGCACCTGGCGGGCCTGCTCGATGCGTGCCGCCTCCTGGGCGCTGCGTTCGCCGGTCACACTGGAATGGGAGAACCAGATGCCCCCCGCAACACCGGCCAGCAGCAGGGCCGCGAGCAGCGGGGCGACGAACTTGCGGATTTCCACCGGAGGATGCCTCTCTAGGTCAGGTATTTGTGACAACCATGCTACGGAGCCTTTGTGGCAATTTCATTGCAGTCGCATGGCAGGTTCCGGGCGGACCCTGCACGATGGGCGGGAAAATCCAGGTTCTGCCGCATGGCTGTCATATTGGTGTGCGAAGGTGTGGGATAGGTCCGCCGTGCGGCCGGGCAACTTGTGGGTTGCTTTCTCCTGCAACCCGTATGCCTTCGAAACACCTTCCCGCAACCACCACCTCCCTGGCGTTCGACTACAAGCGCGGTCTGGCGGGCGCATTGCTGTGGATGGTGGTGGCCCAGGCCTCGCAGGCCTATTCCCTTGGCAGCCTGGACATGAGCCTCATCTGGCCCGCCGATGGCATTGCCATCGGGCTGGTGCTGGCCTACGGGCCGCGCATGCTCTGGGCCCTGGGGCCGGCCGTGGCGCTGTGGCATGCACTGCACGGCATCGGCCTGTTGCAGTCGCTCATCGGCGTGGGTGCCCTGGTGCTGGCAGCGCAACTGGTCTGGCACCTGATGCGGTTCGACCGGCGCCGCGAGGCGGGCCGCAACCCGGTGGTCACGGCCATCCGCTTCCATGCGCTGACCGTGCTGCCGGGCGCCGCGGTGCTGACGGCGCTGGGCAGCTGGCAGTTCCTGCTGGCCGCGGATGCGCCGCCGGGCGGGCTCCTGCGGGTGGCCGGCGTCATGGGCATGTCCGAGGTGTTCGGCATTCTGCTGTTCTCGCGGCTGACCGAGCTGGCCGCCCATGCCTTCGATGGCGGCTGGAGGGCCGGGCCGCTGCGCTGGGCGCGGTGGCAGGGCTTCTGGGTGGCCGGGCTGGCGGCGGTGATGGCGATTGCGCACTGGGGGTCGTCGCTGGCTGGCCCGGGCGTCGGCCCGTCGGCGCGCTACATCGTCTTCCTGCTGGTGGCCTGGGCCGCCTACCGGGGCAACCCCCTGTTCGTGCACCTGACCACGGCGCTGTCGGCACTGACCCTGCTGGCCTTCACGCCGCCGCTGATGGCCGGCCACAGCCCCTCCCTGGTGGTGCTGGACCAGGCATTGCTCATGGTCTGCCTGGCCGCGCTGAGTTTCTTCGCGTCGGCGACCATGGAGCACCGCCGGGAAATGGAGCGCAGCCTGCACGAGGCCGCCAGCCATGACGGGTTGACGGGGTTCCTCAACGAGCGCGGCCTGCTCAATGCGCTCAAGGAGGCGGCCCCGGGACCGACCCGGCTGATCGGCGTGAGCCTGCACAACCTAGAGCATGTGGTCGACCTCATCGGCCTGTTCCATACGCGCGAGATAGAGCAGGACGTGTCGATTTTCCTGCGCAACCAGCTGGGCCGGGCCTGTGTCTACGCGCGGCCGCGCGATGGATTTTTCGTGGTGGCCGTGCCGTTTTCCGCAGACGATGCCGATGCCCGGCTGCTGCAGCTGCGCACCGCGCTGGACGGGCGCCGCTATGTCTTCGCAGAGCATAGCGTGCGCATCCAGACCGCGTTCGGGCTGCTGCCGCTGGACGGGGGGCGGGCCCTGGGCGATGACGTATTGGCGGCGCTGATGCTGCTGTGCGAGGCGGACGGCGACCCCGCGCTGGGCGACCGCCATGCGCAGGGAGCAGACCTGGCGCCGGACCATCTGATGCGCATCCGCCGGGGCCAGCTGTCCCAGGTCGAGGCGCTCAAGGACGCCCTGCGCCTGCCTGCCGGCAGCCCCGAGACCAGCGGGCTGTGGCTGGCCTGCCAGCCCATCCGCTCGGCGCATGGCGACCACGATGGCGACCTCGGTGTGGAGGTGCTGCTGCGCTGGGCGTCGGGCAGCGGCTCGCCGCACCTGCCGGGGGAGTTTCTGCCCCTGGCCGAGCGCTACGGGCTCATGCCGCAGGTGGACCGCTGGGTCATCACGCAGGTGTTTTCGGCCCTCGTGGCGCATGGCGTCACGCGCAGGGACCTCGGCAAGGTGGCGATCAACCTGTCCGGTGCCTCGGTGTCGGACCCTCGGCTGCTCGCCCATATCGACCAGTGCCTGGGCGCCAGCGGGCTCGACCCGGCGATGTTCTGCTTCGAGGTCACGGAAACCGCGGGCATCGTGCAGCGCAGCCGGGCGGTGGACCTGCTGGCCAGCCTGCGGGCCATGGGCGCCCGCACCTCGCTCGATGATTTCGGCACCGGCCTGGCGACCTTCGACTACCTCAAGTCGCTGCCGCTCGACTATGTGAAGATCGATGGCAGCTTCGTGCAGGGCATCCTGTCGTCGCGGGTGGACCAGCGCATCGTGCTTGCCATCTGTGACGTGGTGCGGGCCATGGGGCTCACGACCATCGCCGAGTTCGTCGAAACGCCAGCCCAGCGCGCCCTGCTGGCGGCCTATGGCGTGGATTACGTGCAGGGCTATGGCATTGCCAAGCCGCTGCCGCTGGCGCAGTACCTGCAGCAGTTGGCGCGCCGCGAGCCCCGCCCGGCCGCGCAGCAGGCCGCCCCGGCCCCCGCGGCGGCCGACCTGTGGCCGGCCGGGCACGGCCGCCTCGTTCCCGGCATGGCGCAAGGTGAATGACATGCCTGCGCATGCACGTGCTATTTGTCACGCAATCGCAATATGCGACTTGTAAGCTTCGGTGTCATTCTCTGCCGCACGGGCCATCCTCTTCATGTCCGAACTCCCCGCCTATCTGCACGACTATCGCCCGCGTTTTCGCCAGCCCAGTGCCGCGGACATGTGCGTTCAGGTTCCCTCTATGGCCGTGGAAGAGACCAACGAGAAGGTGATGGAGATCTTTTCCGCGCACAAGGACCTGATCAGCCTGCCGGTCGTCGAGGGCGACCGTCCGATCGGCCTGATCAACCGCGACATCTTCATGTCCGAGATGAGCAAGCCCTACCGCTGGGAAATCTACGGACGCAAGAACTGCATCGCGTTCATGGACAAGGCGCCGCTCATCGTCGATGCCGCCATGGGCATCGAGGAGCTGACCTTCAAGACCGTGGAGTACGGTGAGAAGGCACTGTCGGACGGTTTCATCGTGGCGCGCGAGGGCACTTTCGTCGGCGTGGGCCACGGCCTGCAGCTGATGCGCGTGGTGGCCGAGCTGCAGGCTGCGCGCAACCGCCAGGTGATGCACAGCATCGAATACGCGAGCGTGATCCAGCGCTCCATGCTGCGCGCCTCGCGCGATGCGCTGGTGCAGGCGCAGGCCGATGCCGACCTGGTGTGGGAACCGCGCGACGTGGTCGGCGGCGACTTCTACCAGTTCACCACCATGCCCGATGGCTGGTTTGCCACCGTGGCCGACTGCACCGGCCACGGCGTGCCCGGCGCCTTCATGACGCTGATTGCATCGAGCACACTGGGCAAGGCCATCGAGCAGTACGGCCCGCGTGATCCGGCGCAGCTGCTGTCCAGTGTCAACCGCAGCATCAAGCAGATGCTCGGCCAGATGGACGGCCAGGACGATACCCCGGGCTCCGATGACGGGATGGACGCCGCCTGCTTCTGGTATGCACCCGCCACGCGCGAGCTGCGTTTTGCCGGCGCCAACCTGTCGCTCTTCGTGCTGGCTCCCGGTGCGGACAGCGTGCAGGTGGTGGCCGGCGATCGCAAGGGCGTGGGCTATGTGGACAGCGATTTCGACCACACCTGGACCACGAGCACCGTGGCCCTTGCAGCCGGCAGCCTGGTGTTCGTGACCACCGATGGCCTCATCGACCAGGTGGGTGGCCCCAAGGCCATCACCTTCGGCAAGCGCCGCGTCCAGGAGGTGATCGTCGCCCAGCGCGAGCAGACCCCCGCGCAGCTCAATGCCGCCATGCAGCAGGCGCTGCAGGACTGGCAAGGCAGCCACCAGCGCCGCGATGACCTGACCTTTTTCTGTTTCCGGGCTTGAGGCCATGGGCCAACCCGCACTGTGAAATCACGGATGGACAATCTCTACATACCCCCCACACCCAGCTCGCCGGAGGTGGACTTCAAATTCGACGAGAACACGCTCAGCCTGCGTGGCGAGTCGTACCCCGAGAACGCTGCCGCGTTCTTCGGCGACATCCTGCGCCAGCTCGAGGCCTACCTGGGCGCCTGCGACGGCCGCAAGATCACCGTCAGCATTGCGTTGGCGTACTTCAACAGCTCCAGCACGAAGATGCTGTTCAACCTGGTCGGCCTGCTCAGCGATGCGGCCGAAGCAGGCAACGAGGTGGTGCTCAACTGGTTCCACGACGAAGAGGACGATACGATCTTCGAATTCGGCCAGGAGCTCAAGGACGACTTCACGGCCATTCAGTTCGTCAACCACGCAGTGAAATCGGCGTGACGGGTTTCGATGTCCGACGCACCTGACCTGTTCGACGCCGAAAGCCGCGCCCTGCTGGCAGCGCGCCTTGCCTTCGATGATGCGGCCAGCCCCCCGGGCGCGCACCGCCAGGCCCTGGGCGAGCTGCTGACCTCCTATGAGCGCCTGCTGCGCGAGACGCGCCGCATGGTGCGGCGCAGCGACCGCGCCGAGCTCGAGATGAACCAGCTCAACCAGCGCCTGCAGGACCTCACCGGCCAGCTGGAATACCGCGCCACGCACGACCCGCTCACGGGCGTGCTCAACCGCGCGGCCATCATCGAGCGCTCCAACCGCTACCTGGCCAGCGACAGCCTGGCGCTGATCGTCCTTGACATCGACCATTTCAAGCGCGTCAACGATTCGTTCGGCCACCCGGTCGGCGACACCGTGATCTGCGGCGTGGTGGATTGCCTCAAGGGGGTGGCGCCCTCCATTGCGCAGATCGGGCGTGTGGGCGGTGAGGAATTCACCGCGCTGCTGCCCGGCCTGTCGCTCGAATCCGCGGCCCATGCGGCTGAAAGCATGCGCCGGGCCATCGCGGCCCATGATTTCCAGCTGCCCGACCGCAGCCGCGTGACCGCCAGCTTCGGGGTCAGCTGGCAGGTGCAGGGCAGCAGCTTCGACGCCGCCTACGGCAGCGCGGACGAGGCCCTCTACCAGGCCAAGCGCCGGGGCCGCAACCAGGTGGCCCGCGCGGCACTGGCTGAGGCTTGAGGACAAGCACCCCCTGAGGCGCTTCGCGCATACACCCCCTCCCGATTTGCTGCGAAATGCGGGAGGGACGCCCGGTGCGCGCAAACGAAGCGCCGCATACGCGGCTTGGCGGCCCTTGCACGGTGGGCCGTGCCGGTTTTGTGCGCAGAGCCATGGCTGCTGAAATGGCCTGGGCCACGGCTGCGTGGTGCGCTCTTGCCACAGGGTTGCAATGGGCCCTGTTTTTTTCTTGAAAATACTGTATATTTTTCCAGTATCTACAAGGAGCCTTCCATGGAAGCCGTTGAAACCGTCTACACCGTTGCCCTGCGTGATTATCCCGAGCTGCCCTTGCGCGAGCGTAGCGCGGCCGAGAACCGGTACGCCCGGGTGCTGGAGCGCAAGCTCGGCGGCCCCGAGGTGGTGGCCGATGCGCTGCGCGCCGTGATGCTGCTCGAAGAGTCCGATGGCAGCGATGCCAGCGCCGAGGACCTGGCCCTGGCCCGGCAGTGGACCCGCGCGGCCCAGGCGGCCCGCGAGGCCGGCTACCAGGGCCTGGGCGAGGTGGATGGCGCGTACTTCGAAGTGCGCCTGTCCTGATGGGGTTCGGTGTGGACAGCCCCGCCCTGTGGTCGCTCGACCAGATCGCCATCGCCGTGTTCGGTGCCCTTGCGGTGTGGCTGTCCCAATCCACGCATGAAACGGCGCGCCGCTGTGCCTGCCTGGCCGGCCTGGCGGCGCAGCCCCTGGCGTTCTACACCGCCTGGCAGGCGCAGCACTGGGGCGGGCTGCTGCTGGCCCTGGTCTTCACGCTGGCCTGGGTGCGCGGGCTGTGGGTGCACTGGCTGGCGCCGCGCCGCCAGGCCGGGGTGGGCACCATCCAGATGGTGCCGGGGCACAAGGGCTGAGAACCTGCTCAAGATCTTTTTGCAGCCGCGTTGGAATGCAATCGGGATGAGTGGATGCTTCGGACGCGCGCATGGGCTGATGCCCATGCAAGCAGCCGGGGCGCCAACATTCCGAATTCATCGGCCCGATTTCACTCCAACCCGCAGGGCAAGGCTCTTTTCGGGCGGTCTGCGGCGTTGCGGTGCTTGCCGATAGCCGAGCTATTGGCTGCACCCCGAGCCTTGCATCCCATCCCGAAAAGGGACTTGCGCGGCTTCAAAAAGATCTTGAACAGGTTCTGAGGGCGGACTGCTGGCTTCAGGCGCTGGAAGAGGGCGCCGCGCTGCCGGGTTGCTGCAATTGCGCGCGGTACTGCCCGGGCGGCATGCCGAACCAGCGCTTGCAGGCGCGGAACATGTTGCTCTGGTCGGCAAAGCCCAGCAGGTCGGCCACTTCGGTCAGGTTGCGGCGCGGGTCGGCCAGGTACTGGCGCGCCAGTTCGCAGCGCGTATCGTCCAGCAGCTGCTGGTAGGTGGCCGACTCGGCCTGCAGCCGGCGCTGCAGGGTGCGGTCGGTCATGTTCAGGCGCGTGGCGATGTCCTCGCGGCGCGGCTCGCCCTTGTGCAGGATGCGCGCCACCTCGTCGCGCACGCGCGTGCTCGCCAGCGAATGGCCCAGGTGGTCGAGCTCCGTTTCCACCAGGCGTTCGTGCATGGCCCACAGGCTGGGGTTGTGGGTGGGGATGTCGGCCAGCATGTCGGCTTCGGTCAGCAGGATGCGGCTGGCGGGCTGGCCAAAGCGCGGCATGGTCCTGAAGGCGGTTTCGTAGCGTGCCTGCATCCCGGGCGGCGGTGGCGGCGTGCTCAGCTCCACCGCCAGGGGCTGGATGTCGCGGCGCGTGAGCCAGCCGCACAGCGTGAACAGGGTGAGCAGCGCGTATTCCACGCGCTGGCGCGGCACCGGGCGCGTACCGCCGATGTGCTCTATGGAGAACCAGTAGCCACGCGCGTCGCGCTCCAAGGCGAAGGCCGTGCAATCGGAGATCACCGCCATGTGGCGCGTGAGGTGCTGAAAGCCCACCAGCAGGTTCGGGCCCGAGGCGAGCGCATAGCCCACCACGTCCACGTTGCCGTAGCGCGCGGTGAGCTGCGGGCACAGGCCCAGGTCCACCTTGCCGGAGCGCGCCACGGCCAGGTCCCACAGCTGGCTGATGCGGTCCACGTCCACGCGTGCGTGGGGTTGCTGCAGTGCGGCCAGGTCGATGCCGGCCTCGCTGCACAGCTCGGCCACGGGCAGGCCTTCGGCGGCCATCATGTCGGTGGTGCCGCGCACCCAGGCGGCGGAACTGGTACGGGGGGTCATCGGGTGGAAGTCACGGGCTGAAGGGCCTCAGGGTTTACGCCAGGTGGTGTCTGAAGTCAGTGTTTTGGCAAGGTTGCGATAGTAGCGAAAGGCCGGTCCCTTTCCACAATCGGCGGCGAGGTGGTTCCCTGTGGAACGTAACTGTACACAGAGGCACCACCCGTTCAAAAAACCCCCAAGGAGACAAGACATGGTCGATGCACGCTGGCGTGTTCAATGGTTGGGAGCTGTGGTGTCCGCACTGGCGCTGGCCGGTTGCGGCGGTGATTCGGGCAATCCGCCCGAGGTGCGCGAAACCGCGTATGGCATGGTGCGCGGCACGGACGCCAGCGCCAGCACGGGCACCTATTCGTGGAAGGGCATCCCCTTTGCCAGGCCACCCGTGGGCGAACTGCGCTGGCAGCCGCCAGTGGCGCCTGCAAGCTGGGCGGGCGAGCGCGATGCCACGCGCTTTGGCAATGCCTGCCTGCAGATGGGCCGGATGTACAGCCCCGGCGCCAACAACCGCTTCGACGACACCATCGGCCAGACCCTCGGCACGCCCGTGGGCAGCGAGGACTGCCTGACCCTGAACATCTGGCGCCCCGCAAGCAACCAGGACAATCTGCCCGTATTGCTGTTCCTGCACGGCGGCAGCGCGATCTCGGGCTACACGGCCGACCCGGTCTACGACGGCGCGGCGCTGGCCCGTGCCGCCAACGCCGTGGTGGTCACGGCCAACTACCGGCTCGATGTGCTGGGCTTCTTCCAGATGCCGCAGCTGCACACGGGTACGCAGGCCTATACAGGCAACTATGCGCTGCTCGACAACGTGCAGGCGCTGTCCTTCATCCAGCGCAACATCGCCAGCTTTGGCGGCAATGCGGGCAATGTCACGCTGATGGGCCAGTCGGCCGGCGCCGGCAATGTGCTGGCATTGCTGACCTCGCCGCGGGCGGCGGGGCTGTTCCACAAGGCCCTGCCCATCAGCGGCGGCACTTCGCTGCCCAGCCAGTTGCCGGCAGGCTCCATTCCTACGCTGAACCCTGCGTCCAAATACGCAAGCCAGTCGGCCGCATTGCTCGCCGCCCTGGTGCAGGCCGATGGCCTGGCGGCCGACACCATGGGCGCCGCAGCCATCATTGCCGGCTGGACGCCGGCCCAGACCGCCAGCTACCTGCGCGGCAAGGACGGCCGCGTGGTGCTGCAGACGGTGCTGCGCGCCGGCCTCACGGGCTCCGGCCCCATCCCGGACAATGTGGTGCTGCCCGCCGATCCGATTGCCGAGATGGCGGCCGGCCGCTACCACAAGGTGCCGGTGCTGTCGGGCTACACGGCCGATGAGGCCAAGCTGTTCGCCCCCTTCCTGGCACTGCTGGGCGGCAAGCCGGGCATGAAGATCAGCGATGCCGAGCGCTTTGCGATGACGCAGGCCTTCAACCCCGATGCGCCGACCACGCTCACGGTGGCGGACATCATCGATCCGTCCTACCTGCCGGTCACGGCGCCCGGCACGGGCTACAACGCCCGCATGAAGCTCCTGGGCGGCGTGTTCATCGACCCGAGCCGCGACAACCTGCTCAATACGCTGCGCACCCAGCAGTCCAATGTCTGGAGCTACCAGTTCAACTGGGCCCAGCAGCCCGCGCCCTGGAACGATGTGTACGGCGCGGCCCACGGCTTCGACCTGCCTTTCGTGTTCGGCAACTTCGGCCCCTCGCTGCTGGCCAAGGCGGCCAACAGCACGGCCAACCAGCCCGGTCGCCTGGCGCTGTCGGCCGTGATGATGGACAGCGTGCGTGCCTTCGTGCACACCGGCAACCCCAACCATGCGGGCCTGGGCCAGGAATGGCAGCCCTGGCCGCGCAAGTTCATCTTCGATGCGGACCTGAAGGCCACGCGCCTGAGCCAGCAGTAAGGGCCTGAAGTCGGATGCTGCTTCCCATGTCTGTTCAAGTAGCGACCGTGGCCGTGAGGTATGCGCCCAGCGCATCGTCGTCCACGATGGCCACCTTGCCGAAATCGAGCGACACGATGCCCATGCCTTCGAGCGTGCGCAGCACGCGGTTGACCGTCTGGCGTGACAGGCCTACGAGCTGGCCCAGTTCGTCCTGCGTCAGGTTGAGCCGGCGCGTACTGGGCCAGAACAGGCGGCTCAGGTACAGCGCCACGCGGTGCTCGGTGGACTGTGTGCGCCCGGCCTCGATGATGGTCATGGCCTGGCCGAGCCGCATGTTCAGGTGCAGCACCAGGAACTGGTTGAAGGCCAGGCTGGTGCCACGCAGTTCCTCGAAGACCGGCAGCGGCAGGCACATGAGCCGGGTAGGGCGCAGCGCGACCACATGGTATTTGCGCGGCTCGGGCTTCATGGCCGAGCCTTCGCCGAACCACTCGCCATCGGGCACGCCGATGAAGGCCGACGAGCGGCCGCGGCTGGCCGGGCTTTGCAGCATCACCAGGCCCGAGAGCACGGCATGCCAGCCCTGCACGGCGCTGCCGGCGGGCTTCATGACCTCGCCCTTGTCGCCGCTTTCCTCGAACACGTGGGCGCGCACGCGCTCCTGCGTGGCGGCCGGCAGCCCGGCAAACCAGGGCTGGGCGGTGATGAAGCGCTGGGCGTGCGGGGCGGTGCAGAGCATGCCGCGGATTGTCGCTGCAGCCCGCGCCGTTCAGGGTAATCCCTTGGCCTTTGTCGGGTGGGCGACAGGTGTTGGCGCGGCAGGCCCCGCGCTGCACACTGCGCAGCCAGCAAAGCCGCGTGGCACGCAGCCGAAAGGGGCGCTTCGGAGACCCCGCAGCAGGCCTGCGCGCGTTACGATGATTGCCACTTTCACCACAAAATCCAAGGAGCACACATGCTGGGCCTGATGCAGAGCCAACCCCTGTTGATCTCGTCGCTGATCGAGTTCGCCGAACGCCACCATGGCGACGCCGAGATCGTGTCGCGCCGGGTGGAGGGCGACATCCACCGCTACACCTACAAGGACCTGGCGCAGCGTGCACGCCGCCTGGCCAACGCCCTGGATGGCCTGGGCCTGGAGTTCAGCGACCGCGTAGCCACGCTGGCCTGGAATGGCTACCGCCACATGGAGATGTACTTCGGCGTCTCCGGCTCGGGCCGCGTGCTGCACACCATCAACCCGCGCGTGCACCCCGAGCAGATCGCCTGGATCGCCAACCACGCCGAAGACCAGGTGCTGTGCTTCGACCTGACCTTTCTGCCCCTGGTGCAGGCCGTGCACGCCAAGTGCCCCACGGTGAAAAAATGGGTGGCGCTGTGCGATGCGGACAAGCTGCCTGCGGATTCCGGCATCCCTGGCCTCACGAGCTACGAGGCCTGGATCGGCGCGCAGTCGGCCGACTACGCCTGGCCCGAGTTCGACGAGAACTCGGCATCGAGCATGTGCTACACCAGCGGCACCACCGGCAACCCCAAGGCCGCGCTGTACAGCCACCGCTCGACCACGCTGCATGCCTACGCGGCGGCGCTGCCCGATGTGATGTGCCTGTCGGCCCGTGACTCGGTGCTGCCCGTGGTGCCCATGTTCCACGTCAACGCCTGGGGCATCCCGTACTCGGCCGCGCTCACCGGTTGCAAGCTGGTGTTCCCCGGCCCGGCCATGGATGGCAAGTCGATCTACGAACTGATCGAGGCCGAGAAGGTCACCTACGCCGCCGGTGTGCCCACCGTCTGGCAGATGATGCTGGGCCACATGAAGCCTGCGGGGCTGAAGTTCTCGACCCTCAGGCGCACCGTGATCGGCGGCTCGGCCTGCCCGCCGGCCATGATCCACGCCTTCAAGGAAGACTACGGCGTGGAGGTGCTGCATGCCTGGGGCATGACCGAGATGAGCCCGCTGGGCACGCTGTGCACCTTGAAGAACAAGCACCTGGAACTGCCCAAGGAAGAGCAGATGAAGGTGCTGCTCAAGCAGGGCCGCGCGATCTACGGCGTGGACATGAAGATCGTCGGCGCCGATGGCGAAGAGCTGCCCTGGGATGGCAAGACCTACGGCGACCTGCTGGTCAAGGGCCCGTGGATCGTGGACAGCTACTTCAAGGGCGAGGGCGGCCACCCCCTGGTCAAGGACCAGCAGGGCCGCGGCTGGTTCCCCACGGGGGACGTGGCGACCATCGACGCCGATGGCTTCATGCAGATCACCGACCGCAGCAAGGACGTGATCAAGTCCGGCGGCGAGTGGATCAGCTCCATCGACATCGAGAACATCGCCATGGCCCACCCGGCCATCGCCATGGCGGCATGCGTGGGCATGCCGCATCCCAAGTGGGACGAACGCCCCATCGTGGCCGTGGTCAAGCGCCCGGGTGCCGAGGTGACGCGCGAGGAGCTGCTGGCCTTCTTCGAAGGCAAGACGGCCAAGTGGCAGATCCCCGACGACGTGGTGTTCGTGGAGGCGATTCCGCTGGGTGCCACCGGCAAGATGCTCAAGACAAAGCTGCGCGAGCAGCTCAAGGATTACAAGCTTCCGGGCCTGTGATCCAGATGGGGGCGGCGCTCGGGGGAGCGCTGCCCCAGTCACGTGTGCGACGCCGGTAGGGGCAATCCCTGAGGGTCGTATTGTTGCAACGCGGTACGCTGCGTTTTACCGATTTACAAGGAGACAAAACCATGAAATTCGCTATGAAGGCTGTAGCAGCCACCGTCCTGCTGGCAAGCGCTGGCGCGGCGTTCGCCCAAAAAGGTGAGACCGTCAAGATCGCCTGGCTCGACCCCCTGTCCGGCCTGATGGCGGCCGTGGGAACCAACCAGCTCAAGAGCTTCCAGTTCGTCTCCGAGGAGTTCAACAAGAAGAACGCTGCCGGCGTGAAGTTCGAGATCATCGGCATCGACAACAAACTGAGCCCACAGGAAACCACCAGCGCCCTGCGCTCGGCCATGGACCAGGGCGCGCGCTCTGTGGTGCAGGGCAACGGCTCCGGCCCGGCCCTGGCGATCATGGATGCGCTGGAAAAGCACAACGCCCGCAACCCCGGCAAGGAAGTGCTGTTCCTGAACTACGCCGCCGTGGACCCGGACCTGACCAACAGCAAGTGCAGCTACTGGCACTTCCGCCTGGATGCGGACACCTCCATGAAGATGGAAGCGCTGACCACCTTCATGAAGGACCTGCCCGAGGTCAAGAAGGTCTACCTGATCAACCAGAACTACTCGCACGGCCACCAGGTCTCCAAGTTCGCCAAGGAAATCATGGCCCGCAAGCGCCCTGACGTGCAGGTCGTCGGCGACGACCTTCACCCCCTGGCCCAGGTGCGCGACTTCTCGCCCTACATCGCCAAGATCAAGCAGTCGGGCGCCGACAGCGTGATCACCGGCAACTGGGGTTCCGACCTGGCGCTCCTGATCAAGGCCGCCAACGACGCCGGCCTGAACAACGTCAACGTCTACACCTACTACGGCTCGGTCACGGGCAGCCCCACGGCCATGGGCGCCGCTGCCGCGGGCCGCGTGTACATGGTGGCCTATGCCCACATCAACCTGCCGGGCGAGCTCAACAAGATCGTGGTGGACTACAAGAAGAAGTTCAACGACGACATGTACACCGGCTCGGTCTACCACGCTTTCTCGATGCTCACCGATGCCTTCGTGAAGACCAAGTCCACCGACCCCGTGAAGGTGGCGGCAGCCCTGGAAGGCATGAAGTTCAAGAGCTTCAACGGCGAGGTCGAGATGCGCAAGGCTGACCACCAGCTGCAGCAGGGCCTGTTCATCTCCAAGTGGGAGAAGGCCGGCGGCAAGTTCCCGCTGGATTCGGAGAACACCGGCTACACCTTCGTGCCTGTGAAGTACTACGAGCCCTTCGTCGCCAGCACGCCCACTTCGTGCCAGATGAAGCGCCCATAAGGCCTTCGAGCGGCTAACAACACTCTTCTGGCGTTGTTGCTGCGTCTTGTCGTACTACTCGTACTGCCTGCGACGCAGCGCCTGGCCAGAACCGCTTCGCTGAGTTTTGTGATCCGCTCTTGGTTGCTTCCGGAGGCCCGACCTGGCTCGGGCCTTTTTTTTACCCCTGTTCTGAAAACATTGCGATGAATCTTGAGTTTTTCGTGATCTCCCTGCTCAACGGCGTGAGCTACGGGCTGCTGCTGTTCATGCTGAGCTCGGGACTCACGCTGATTTTCAGCATGATGGGTGTGCTCAATTTTGCGCACACCAGCTTCTACATGCTGGGCGCGTATTTCGCGTACAGCATTTCCGGTGTGATCGGCTTCTGGCCGGCGCTGGTGATCGCTCCGCTGATCGTGTTCGCTCTGGGCGCCGCGTTCGAGCGCTACTGCCTGCGCCGCGTGCACAAGTTCGGCCACGTGCCCGAGCTGCTGGTGACCTTCGGGCTGTCCTACCTGATTCTTGAAGTCGTGCAGCTGGTCTGGGGGCGAGCCACGGTGCCCTACGGCCTGCCCGAGCAGCTGCAAGGCCCCCTGTTCAGCCTGTACGGCACGCAGTTCCCCAAGTCGCGTTCGTTCGTGATGCTGATCGCCATCCTGATGCTGCTGTCGGTCTGGCTGCTGCTCACGCGCACCCGCATCGGCCTGGTGATCCAGGCGGCGCTCAAGTACCCCGAGATGGTCGAGGCCCTGGGCCACAACGTGCCACGCGTGTTCATGCTGGTCTTCGGCGGCGGTGCGGCCCTGGCCGGGCTGGCCGGCGTGATCGGCGGCAACACCTACGTGACCGAGCCGGCGATGGCGGCGTCGGTCGGCTCCATCATCTTCGTGGTGGTGGTGGTCGGCGGCATGGGCTCGCTGGCGGGCGCCTTCCTGGCCTCGCTGCTCATCGGCCTGGTGCAGACCTTCGCGGTGGCGCTCGACTACTCGATGATCCATGTGCTGCGCCCCCTGGGCGTGGCCGTGACCGACCAGACCTTCGGCTACCCGCTGCTCAAGCTCACCATCTCGCAGGTGGCGCCCATCCTTCCGTACCTGTTCCTGGTGCTCATCCTGATCTTCCGTCCCAAGGGCCTGCTGGGCACGCGGGAGGACTGATGCCATGACCTCATCCACCACCACCCTCTCCGGCGCCGCACCGCACGCCAACCCGCCCGCCTCGCAGGGCGCGGGGCACTACCGCTTCAAGCCCTGGAACGTGGGCCGCTTCGTCATCTGGTCGCTGTTCGCCGCGATGCTGATCGTGGCGCCTCACGTGTTCACCAGCAGCCTGGCGCTGACCATGCTCTCGCAGATCGGCTACCTGATCATCATCTGCCTGTCCTACAACATCCTCTTGGGGCAGGGCGGCATGCTCAGCTTCGGGCACGCGGTGTACACCGGCCTGGGTTCGTTCATCGCCATCCATGCGATGAACCTGGCCGGCAAGGGCAGCCTGCCCATTCCGCTGGTGCTCATCCCCCTGGTGGGCGGCCTGGCGGGCATGTTCTTCGCGATCCTGCTGGGCTTCGTGACGACCAAGAAGTCGGGCACCACCTTCGCGATGATCACGCTCGGTATCGGCGAGCTCGTGGCGTCGATGGCGCTGATGTTCCCCGAGTTCTTCGGCGGCGAGGGTGGCATCACCACCGACCGCGTCTACGGCAAGCCCTTCTTCGGGCTGAACTTCGGCTCGGGCATGCAGGTGTACTACCTGATCGCGGTCTACTGCTTCGTCTGCACGGCGGCCATGTTCGCCTTCACCGGAACGCCGCTCGGGCGCATCCTGAACGCGGTGCGCGACAACCCCGAGCGTGTGGAGTTCATCGGCTACAACACGCAGCGCGTGCGCTACTTCGCCTTCATCATCGCGGGCTTCTTTGCCGGCATCGGCGGCGGGCTGGCCACCATCAACTTCGAGATCGTGACTGGTGCCGACAGCGTGAATGTGCTGCGCTCGGGCAGCTATCTGCTGTTCACCTTCCTGGGCGGGGCCACCTTCTTCTTCGGGCCCATCATCGGCGCCGTGCTGCTGGTGCTGGCCTCGGTGCTGCTGTCCGAGATCTCCAAGGCCTGGCTACTGTACCTGGGCCTGGTGTTCCTGTTCATGGTGATGTATGCGCCCGGCGGTATCGCCAGCCTGATCATGATGAACCTGCGCGTGGCCAAGTACGGCAAGCTGCGCCGGCTCTGGGTGTCCTACCTGGGCCTGGCGGGCACGGGCCTCGTGGCCGTGCTGGGCGCCGCCTGCATGGTCGAGATGACCTACCACCTGCAGCTCAACGCGACCCTGGGCCCGGAGCTCAAGTTCATGGGCGCCATGATCAACGCCAAGGGCCTCACGGCCTGGTTCGGTGCGGGCTTCGTGTTCGCCACGGGCCTGGCACTGTTCGAGCTGTGCCGCCGGCAGTTCCTGCGCCAGTGGGGCAGCATCCAGGAAGAAATCGAACATGAAATCAAGCGGGGGGAGTCGGCGTGAGCAAGACCATGGCAGCAGCAAATCCCTCTTCCTCCTCGTCCTTCGCCCTGGAACTGCGTGACCTGCGCAAGAGCTTCGGCAAGACCGAGATCATCCGCGGCGCCAACCTGGCGGTGGCGCCCGGCGAACGCGTGGCCATCATCGGCCCCAACGGCGCCGGCAAGTCAACCCTGTTCAACCTGATCAGCGGGCGCTTTGCGCCCACCAGCGGCGACGTCATCCTCAACGGCCAGCGCATCAACGGCCTGGCCCCGTACGAGATCAACCGCATGGGGCTGTCGCGCAGCTTCCAGATCACGAACATCTTCCCCAAGCTGAGCGTGTTCGAGAACCTGCGCTGCGGCGTGCTCTGGAGCATGGGCTACCGCTACACCTTCCTGCGCTTCCTGTCGAACCTGCACGATGCCAACCAGCGGGCCAAGGAGTTGATGGAGATGATCAAGCTCGACAAGAAGCGCGACACGCTGGCCATGAACCTGACCTATGCGGAGCAGCGCGCGCTGGAGATCGGCATCACCATTGCCGGCGGCGCCAACGTGATCCTGCTGGACGAGCCCACGGCCGGCATGAGCAAGAGCGAGACCACGCGCTTCATCCACCTCATCAAGGAGGTGACCGAAGGCCGCACCCTGCTCACTGTGGAGCACGACATGGGCGTGGTGTTCGGCCGGGCCGACAAGATCGCCGTGGTGGTCTATGGCGAGGTGATCGCCTTCGACACCCCCGACAAGGTGCGCGCCAATGCGCGCGTGCAGGAGGCCTACTTGGGTTCCGTGGTGGCCGATGAGCAGGGCGCAGGACACTGATTGACTATGCTGAAAATTGACAACCTCCACGCCTACTACGGCAAGAGCCATGTGCTGCATGGCGTGAGCTTCGACGTGCAGCCAGGCGAGATCGTGGCGCTGCTGGGGCGCAACGGCTCGGGCCGGTCCACCACCGCCAAGGCCATCATGGGCCTGGTGGACTGGGAGGGCACGCTGCAGTTCAAGGGCCAGGACCTCAACGGCAGGAAGGCCTACGAGATCGCCCACCTGGGCCTGGGCTATGTGCCCGAGAGCCGCGACGTGTTCCCCAACCTCACCGTGCACCAGAACCTGCTGCTGGGCCAGAAGGGGCGCGGCAAGGGCAGCCGCTGGTCCTTCGACGACATGTACGAGATGTTCCCGCGCCTCAAGGAGCGCCAGCACACCGAGGCCGGCGTGATGTCGGGCGGCGAGCAGCAGATGCTCACGCTGTGCCGCACGCTCATGGGCGACCCGGACCTGATCATCATCGACGAGCCCACCGAGGGCCTGGCGCCCAAGATCGTCGAACTCGTGGGCCAGTACCTGCAGACCATCAAGGCGCGCGGCATCTCGGTGCTGCTGATCGAGCAGAAGCTGACCATCGCGATGAAGATCTCGGACCGCGCGCTGGTGATGGGCCACGGCTCCATCGTGTTCCAGGGCACGCCCGACAGCCTGCGCGCCGACAACTACATCCGGAAAGAATGGCTCGAAGTCTGACGGCTTGGACCAGATGCACGGCCAAGAGGCGCCTGACAGATGCTCATGGCGCCTCTTTTTTTGCCGGGCAGGGCGGTTTGGTGGTCAACCCCCATGTCCCCACCGGGACAAATTGACACGCCAGCGCCGCGCGAAGTCTCTACAATAAAAACGCACGATCGTTCTTTTTCACTCTCCAAGGAACAACAGCATGACCGCTGAATACAAAGTCCACGGCTCCGTCGCCGTGATCACCCTGGCCAATCCTCCCGTCAACGGACTGGGCCTGGCCACCCGCCAGGGCATCGTGGACGGCCTCGGCCGTGCCAATGCCGATGCAGCGGTCAGCTCCATCGTCATCACCGGTGCCGGTGGTGCGTTTTCCGGCGGTGCCGACATCAAGGAGTTCGGCACCGACAATTCGCTGCAGGAGCCGAATCTGCTGTCGGTGATCGCCGCCATCGAGAATTCGGCCAAGCCGGTCGTCGCCGCCATGCACACCGTCGCCATGGGCGGCGGTCTGGAGCTGGCCCTGGGCTGCCACTACCGCATTGCGGCACCTGGCTGCTCCATCGCGTTGCCTGAAGTGAAACTGGGCCTGATCCCCGGCGCCGGCGGCACGCAGCGCCTGCCGCGCGTGATCGGTGTCGAAGCCGCCCTGAACCTCATCGTGAGCGGCGAGCCCGTCAAGAGCGAAATGATCGGCGCCGTGCCCGGCCAGAAGCTGTTCGACAAGATGGCTGCCTCGGCCGAGGCCCTGGCCGCCGACGCTCTGGCCTTTGCCCAGAGCGTGGCCGACGTGCGCCCCCTGCCGCTGGTGCGCAACCTGCCCTGCAAGCACCCCGAGGGCGACGCGTACTTCCAGTTCGCGCGCAACATGGTCAAGGGCATGGCCAAGAACTACCCCGCGCCCGCCAAGTGCGTGGACGCGGTCGAAGCCGCCACCAAGCGCAAGTTCGCCGACGGCATGCTGTTCGAGCGCGAGATCTTCATCAACCTGATGTGGACGCCCGAGTCGCGCGCCCTGCGCCACCTGTTCATGGCCGAGCGCGCCGCGTCCAAGATCCCCGACGTGCCGTCCGACACGCCCAAGCGCGAAATCAAGTCGGTGGCCGTGATCGGCGCCGGCACCATGGGTGGCGGCATCTCCATGAACTTCCGGAACGCTGGCATCCCCGTCAAGATCCTGGAGACCAAGCAGGAAGCCCTGGACCGCGGCATCGCAACGATCAAGAAGAACTACGAAGCCCAGGTCAAGAAGGGCAAGCTCAAGGAAGACAAGTACGCGCAGCGCATGGCCCTGTTGACGACCACGCTCGACTACGCCGACCTCAAGGACGCCGACCTCGTGATCGAGGCCGTGTTCGAGGAGCTGGGCGTCAAGGAAACCGTGTTCAAGCAGCTCGATGCCGTGATGAAGCCCGGCGCCATCCTCGCCTCCAACACCTCCACGCTGGACGTGGACAAGATCGCCGCCTTCACCAAGCGCCCTGAAGACGTGGTGGGCATGCACTTCTTCAGCCCCGCCAACGTGATGAAGCTGCTGGAAGTGGTGCGCGGCGCCAAGACCGGCAAGGACGTGCTGGCCACCGTGATGGCCGTGGCCAAGAAGATCAAGAAGACCGCCGTGGTCTCGGGCGTGTGCGACGGCTTCATCGGCAACCGCATGATCGAGCAGTACAGCCGCCAGGCCGGCTTCCTGCTGGACGAAGGCGCAACGCCCCAGCAGGTGGACAAGGCCGTCGAGAAGTTCGGCTTTGTCATGGGCCCGTTCCGCATGGGCGACCTGGCCGGCAACGACATCGGCTGGGCGATCCGCAAGCGCCGCGCCGTCGAGCGCGCCGACATGAAGTACAGCCGCACGGCCGACAAGCTCTGCGAGCTGGGCCGCTTCGGTCAGAAGACCGGCGCAGGCTGGTACGACTACCAGGCCGGCAAGCGCGATGCGATCCCGAGCGAGCTGGTCAACAAGATGATCGAAGACCACCGCAAGGAGCTGGGCATCACGCCGCGCAAGATCTCTGACGAGGAAATCGTGCAGCGCCTGGTGTTCGCCCTGGTCAACGAAGGCGCGCACATCCTGGAAGACGGCACCGCCAGCAAGTCCGGCGACATCGATATGGTCTACCTCACGGGCTATGGTTTCCCCATCTACCGTGGCGGCCCCATGCACTACGCCAGCGAAGTGGGCCTGTTCAACGTGGTGCAGGCCATGGACCGCTTTGCCAAGAACCCCAACGACGACGCGGCGTTCTGGAAGCCCGCTCCGCTGCTGGCCAAGCTGGCGGCCGAAGGCAAGGCATTCGCCTGAGCGAACAGAACAGATTGATGCAGTGAAGCCGCTCCGGATGCGCGTGCCCAAGGCCGCCACCGGTGCGTTCCACCCCTGAAAGGATTTTTCCATGACCTCCGCAGTGATCGTTTCCACCGCCCGTACCCCGCTCGCCAAGAGCTGGAAGGGTGCCCTCAACATGACCCATGGCGCCACGCTGGGCGGCCATGCCGTCAAGCACGCCATCGAGCGCGCCGGCATCGACGGTGCCGACGTCGAAGACGTCATCATGGGCTGTGCCAACCCCGAAGGCGCCACCGGCGCCAACATCGCGCGCCAGATCGCGCTGGCCGCCGGCCTGCCGGTCACGGCATCGGGCGTCACGGTCAACCGTTTCTGCTCCTCGGGCCTGCAGACCATCGCCATGGCAGCCCAGCGCATCATCGCCGGCGAAGCCGACGTGTACGTGGCCGGCGGCGTGGAAAGCATCTCCTGCGTGCAGCAGGAAATGAACATCCACATGCTGCGCGACCTGGCCCTGGACAAGGTCAAGCCCGAGATCTACTGGAGCATGCTGCAGACCGCCGAGCAGGTGGCCAAGCGCTACAACATCGGCCGTGAAGCCATGGACGAGTACGGCGCCGCCAGCCAGCAAAAGGCCTGCGCCGCCCAGGCCGCCGGGCTGTTCGACGCCGAGATCGCTCCCATCACCGTGACGGCCGGCGTGGCCGACAAGACCCTGGGCCTGATCACCAAGCAGGTGACCCTGTCCAAGGACGAAGGCACGCGCGAAGGCACCACCGTCGAGTCCATCAGCGGCCTGCGCTCGGCACTGCCCGGCGGCCTGATCTCGGCCGGCAATGCCAGCCAGTTCTCCGACGGCGCCGGCGCCTGCGTGGTGGTGAGCGAAGAGTACGCCAGCAAGAAGGGCTTGAAGCCCCTGGGCCGTTTCCTCGGTTTTGCCGTGGCCGGCTGCGAGCCCGACGAAATGGGCATCGGCCCCGTCTTCGCCGTGCCCAAGGTGCTCAAGAAGCTGGGCCTCACGGTCAACGACATCGACCTGTGGGAACTGAACGAAGCCTTTGCCGTGCAGGTGATCTACTGCCGCGACAAGCTCGGCATCCCCGCCGACCGCCTGAACGTCAACGGCGGCGCCATCGCCGTGGGCCACCCCTATGGCGTGTCGGGCCAGCGCCTGACTGGCCACGCCCTGATCGAAGGCAAGCGCCGCGGTGCCAAGCGCGTGGCGGTGACCATGTGCATCGGCGGCGGCATGGGCGCTGCAGGCATCTTCGAAGTGCTCTGATGGATATCCGGTGAGTGGGCGCACGCAGGCGTTACGGCGTTTACGTTTGCTCACACCGGGTTTGGTGACAATGCATGCGGCTGCGGGAGCGGCCAGCCTGCGGGCGGTGCGCGGCCATGGCTGCGTACCGCTTCGGGCCCAGAAAAATCACCATTCCACCACGAGAGATCCATCCATGTTCACGAAGGTTTGCGCAGCCCTGGCCGTTCTGGTCGCTTCCACTGCGGGTGTTGCCCACGCGCAGAGCTACCGGCTCAACCAGCCGCTGGCCGATGACCCCGACACCATCCTGCAGGAAATCGCCATCACGCCCGAGCGCACCACGGCGACCATCGTGCTGCGCAACACCAGCAAGGACACCGTCGAGGCCTGCGCGCATGCCACGGCCCGTCCCGAGTCGTACTCGATCAAGGACCTGGATACCGGCAAGGTCTGGAAACAGCTGGGCTCCAGCGGCATCAAGGCC
>NZ_JBKDTZ010000149.1:0-40277 GCF_046339755.1 Acidovorax sp.
CTGCAGGCGGCGGGGCTGGAAAAACCTGGCAAAGCCCTGCCGCAGCCGGATCGCGCCATCCTCCTACGGGGTCGGGGTGCCAAACGCCGCCGCATCCACCGGCGCGATGGCCCGGAATGCCGGGCGTGCAAACAGGTAGCCCTGCATCAGGCGGATGCCTGCATCGCGCAGAAGATCGCGTTCTGCCGGGGTCTCTATGCCCTCGGCAATCACCTCGATGCCCATCTCCTCGCACAGCCGCACCAGGTTGCGCACGATGGCCTGGCGGGCCCGGTTCGTGTCGACATGGCGGACGATGTCCATGTCGATCTTGATGATGTCGGGCTGAAAATCCGCCAGCAGCTTCATGCCCGCATACCCGGCGCCAAAATCGTCGATGGCCGTCCTGAAACCCAGGCGCCGGTACTCGCGCAGGATCTCGGCGAACCAGGGCCCATCTTCGATGCGCTCGCCCTCGGTCACCTCGAAGATGATGTTCGTGAGTGGGAACCCGTGCACCCGCGCAGCCTCCAGCGTGGTGCGTATGCACAGCTCGGGCTTGTAGATCGCGTTGGGCAGGAAGTTGATGGACAGCGGCACCGCCATGCCCAGCTCGCTTGCCCCCTTGATGGCCTTGACCCTGCAGGCCTGGTCGAAGCGGTAGCGGTTGGCCTCGGTCACCTGCGACAGCACGGTCATCGCGCCTTCGCCGGCCGGGCCGCGCACCAGCGCCTCGTGCGCGTACACCGCACGGGCCTGCACGTCCACGATGGGCTGGTAGGCGTATGTGAACTGAAAGCCCAAGCGCTCGCCCCGTGCGCATGCATCGCAATCCTCGCGGGTACCGGCCAGGGGAATGAATCCCGTCGGAAAAGCCGGGCCCGCGGCTGACAGTTGCTGTGCATGCATAGCAATGATTGTGTCAGCATTGCTGTGCTGCGCGGTCAGGGCTTGCCGATACCCCTCGTCGGCAACGCGCGCCGCCACGCAATCGTGCTGGGCTGTCGCGCGCTTGATTTCGCTTCAGGCGTACTGCGCCAGCCCGTGGCCAAACGACCAATTCTCCTTGGCCACTTCCACCAGGCTGATGAACACATCTTCGGGCCGCACGCCCGGGTTCTCGCCCAGCAGCTGCGTGACGCGCTGGTACAGCGCCTTCTTCTGCTCCAGCGTACGCGTGTTGTTGGCGGTGATCTGGATGAACACCAGGTCGTCGCTGCGCGCCACGCCCATGTAGGTGGGGCTGTGGCGGAAGTTGGCGGCATCGTGCTCAGTGATGACCATGAACTCGTCGTCCTCGGGCACATTGAAGGTCTCTCGCATGGCGCGGTACAGGCTGTCGCAAAGGGCCTGGCGATGGGCCTCGGGCTTGCCGGCGCGCAGGGCGATGTGGAGCAGGGGCATGGGAGTAGGGCGCTGAAGGTTGAGGTAGTTCCATGCTATTCATCACGCTTCGTTATTGCAATTGATAACAGAGATAATAGTTGCATATGGCAAAAGCCAGCCTGCATCCACCGCCGCCGCCCCAGCAACAACAGCGCCCGCTGGACCTCGACGCCATCGAAGCCTTCGTGCGCATCGCCGAGCTGGGCAGCTTCACCCGTGCGGCCGATGCCATGCAGACCACCCAGGCGGCGGTGAGTCTCAAACTCAAGCGCCTGGAAGACCGCCTGGGCTGCCGCCTCATCGAACGCACGCCGCGCCATGTGGAACTCTCGGCCCGCGGCGCAGCCTTCCTCGACCCCGCGCGCGAACTGCTCGCCGTGCACCAGCGCACTCTGGCCACCTTTGCCGAGCAGGCCGAGCGCGAGCGCATTGCCATCGGCATCAGCGACCACGTGGCCGGGCCCGACCTGCCCGCCCTTATCGCCCGTATGAACGCGCACGACCCGGGCCTGGTGATCGAGATCCGCATCGGCTCGTCGGGCGAGCTGCTGCAGGCCTACGACCGGCGCGAACTCGATGTCGCCATCCTGCGCTTCAGCGCGGGCCGCAGCGACGGCCAGGTGCTGGCCGAAGAGCCCTTCGGCTGGTTTGCCGCCCCCACCTGGCAGCACCGCGCGGGCGAGCCCTTGCCCATCGTCACCCTGGCCGAGCCGTGTGGCGTGCGCGTGGTGGCCAGCCGCTTGCTGGACGAGGCTGGGGTGCCCTGGCGTGAGGAGTTTGTGGGGGGCGGGGTGGCTGCGGTTTCTGCCGACGGCATCGCAGGGCTGGGTGTGGCGGCACTGGCGTCGCGCATGCTGCCGTTGGGCGCGGTGGAGGTGGGCGCGCGGCTTGGCTTGCCGGCCTTGCCGCGGCTGCCGGTGGTATTGCACTCGCGGGTGCGGGGTGGGCGAGGTAGGGAGGCTGTGGGGGTGTTGGGGGCGGTGTTTGACGGAGCGCTAGCTCAATAACCCTTGGATAATTTAGAGAAGTCAAGCAAGATATGCGCAGCGTGCATGATCCAGATGAAATCTAGTTTGATAAGCTGGTTGATTGTATTCAATGACTGGGTATCATTGGTCGTCATGATTTGAATTTATGTGCATTTTTCTGCTGCTCAAGTATATTTTTATAATAAGGATGAAATTTATGATTCATCAGGGTTTTTGAATTGGACTTTGCCGGGATTTTTTCTTGGAGTGACTGCTTGTGTTTTGGATTTGATTTTTATAAATAAATTTGAGGTGTACTCTCATGCAATTTACAGAAGAAAATATCGCCGCAATTTTTGGCCATGAAGCAGCTGAAGATGAGGATGTAGATAGACTAAAGTCTTACTATCTTAAGGGGCACACTTTTAGCCAGGTTTCAAATGATCTTCCATTGAGAGTGTTGGTAGGTCACAAGGGTATTGGGAAATCAGCTCTTTTCCGGATTTCAATGGAAGAGGAACGATTGCGTGGAAAAATGTCCGTTCTCATAAAGCCGGATGATATAGCTGGTATTGGCGATAAAGAAGAGGATTTCCTGAAGCTAATACGGGAGTGGAAGCAAGGCATAGTGGAAATTGTTGCAAGAAAAGCGCTTGTTTCTTTTGGGTTGCTATATGATGGTGTTCGTGGTAAGTTAAATGAGTATGGGGGGAGGTTGATTGATTTTTTGCAAACCACGCTAAAGGCTAAAAATTATGCAGATTTGAAAGAGTCGCAGCAGTTGATTTTAAAGGATTTTCTTTCAACGGGTCGAATTTATATTTACTTGGATGATTTGGACCGAGGGTGGCAAGGTCAAAGGGCTGATATTAGAAAAATTTCGGCTTTGCTGAATGCTGTTAGAGATATATCATCGGACGTTAAGGGGATATCGTTTCGAATTAGCTTAAGGTCAGACGTTTATTATTTGGTTAGAACCTCGGATGAGTCGACGGATAAGATTGAAGGTTCGGTTATATGGCATTCATGGACAAATCACGAAATTCTTTCTCTGTTGGCAAAGAGGGTTGAGCAGTTTTTTGGACGCCATCATGAAACGCAAACTCTTATTTCGCTAAGTCAGCCAATTTTGGCTACAAAGCTGGACTCTGTGATGTCTCGATCGTTCAAGGGGAAGGGAAGTTGGTCGGACATTCCAACCTATAGGATGCTGATGTCCTTAATTCGAAAGCGACCGCGCGATCTTGTTAAGTTGTGCACCCTTGCTGCGAGAGCGGCGCGAGAGGATGGTTCGGAGGTTATTTCGACAAATCACTTCAATAGAGTTTTTGAAGAATACTCTCAGGGGCGACTTCAAGATACAATAAATGAATACAGATCTGAATTGCCGGATATTGAGAGACTCTTGTTTGGAATGCGGCCTTCGAAGCAGGAAAAGCGAGCATCAATTGGCTATTCATATGCGACCGATGCGCTGTTGAAAAAAATAGAAAATATTCAGCAGTCGGGTGTTTTTAAGTTCGCCAACGGCAAGGCCGCCGACCGTCAGTCGCTGGCTGCATTTATGTATAAGATTAATTTTTTGACGGCTCGGAAGGAGGATGGTGATTTTATAGTACGGCGATATTTCGAGGAGAGTAGGTACTTGTCTCAAAAGTTTGCTGACTTCGGATTCGATTGGGAAGTTCATCCTGCCTATCGATGGGCTCTTCAGCCAGATAATGTTACGGATGTTCTTATTCATATGAAGCCAAGCGCGGAATGATCTTTCGAGGCAGATAGTAGTCCGCGAGAGTAATAAGAGTTCCCGTGGCAGGAGCCCTCACCGCCATCGCGCTGGCCGTGGCAATCCACCTCACCGCCATGGCCGCCTGTGCACTGGCCATGGGCATTCGCGTGCGCAGCCTGTTGTTTGGCGTCGGCCCGGTATGGCTTCGGCTGGGGCCGGTGCATCTGCGGGCCCTGCCGGTGGCCGGCAATGTGGTGTTGAAGGACTCGCGGGTGGTGGGCGACGATGGCGACGGCGAGGTGCTGGACCCTGCCGGGTTCAGTGATGCCTTCAACCACCAGCCCCTATGGAAACAGGTGCTGTTGCCCCTGGCGGGCCTGGCCGCACTGGTGGCCATGGGCGTGGGCATTCTCGGGGCCGAGGGGTGGGCGGCCTTTCTGCGCGGGTTTATGCAAGTCGTGCTGGGCGCGGTGTCGCCGCTGGACCAAGCGCAGGTTTACTTGCGGTCGGTCCAGGTGTTTGTGGGCAACCATGGTTTCGTGGCCACCCTCGGCTTGGTGTGTGCCAAGCTGGGGGCGTTGAACCTGCTGCCCCTGGCCACCTTCAATGGCGGGCAGGCGCTGGTGAATATGGTGAAGCGGGGCCGGCCCGAGGTGGCGTGGGAGCAGGCGTGGGGTCAATGGAGCCTGTGGTGCAGCCTGCTGTTGCTGGGGGCGTGGGTGGTGGCGTTTGGATACCTTGTTCTGCCCTGAACGGCGGTAACGCATTTGCTGGCGGCTGGAGCTGCATGTCCTCGCCGGCATCTGAACCAGGCTGGAAGCGGGCCGCTCTCATCTTGATGCTGTCGGTGAATGGTCTTTGATTTCAATGCCAAGGCGTCAATGGACCGGCTTCGTCATCCGCCGCGCTCGGCGAGCGCGATGGCATTCCCATCGCCCCGGTCATCGTGAACGAGAACCCTGGCTGGAACCGGGTAGCTCCAGCCGCCGGCCTTCCACCAGCATTCGGCGAACCAGGCCTTCGCGGCGTTGGCCGACAGGTACAGGCCTCCGTAGTCGTCGTCGGTGAAGTAGCGTGCATCAAACCGGTCCATGCCATCGAACCCGCAGGCGATCTCAAGGGACTGCCCGGCAAAGATGGATGCCTTGTCCAAGCGGTCCACCCGGTTGTCCGGGCCGGTGAAGTAGATCCAGGTCTCCGGTGCGGCCTCGCCGTCTTCGCTCAAGAAGATCTGCACCTCGGCTTCCCTCACGGTGGCGGGCACAGGCCGGGCAATGAGCATCCTGAGCTCGGCAATGAGGTGCGGCGCGGCCCGATCCAGACAGCGGCGGTAGCGAGCGAGGAACTGTGCAGGGGCAAGGCCGAAGGGAACCATGGTGGCGCAGCATACCCGCTCCTGCTTTCAGGCCGTGCAGATGCCGTCAGATTGGCAACAGGAGCAACCGCGAAGCACACCTTGGATCATCCGCATCCGTGACCATCAACAGCCGCTGCGCCCCATCCAGCGCAATGCCCTCGACCTTGGGCGCTCCGTGCAGTGGCGCGATGCGCTGCAGCACCCCATCCGCACCCACCCAGCCGATGGCTGACGCGACGCAATCACCGTCGGCATAGCTGTCGTCCGTGTTCTCGGCCACGGCGCTGAAGATCCACCCGCCTTCTCCGCCCGGCAGGGCCGCGCCCTCGGTGAAGCCCAGGGGCACGCCGTTCACCGTGCCCAGGTCGAGCAGGGCGGTGCGCAGCGCCGGCGGTGGCTCCGCACGGGTGCCAGCCAGCCAGTCGAGCAGCGGCGCGAGAGGGTAGGTGATGCAGGCATTGCGCGCGTCGCCCTTGTTGCCGCGCTGCAGCAGGTGCAGTTCATCGCCAGCGGCGAAAGCGCCTTCGATGTTCAGGTCGGCAAACCCGCGCGCAAGGGCGCATACCGAGCGGCCAGGTGCTGGCCGAACCGTGCGGCGTGCGCGTGGTGGCCAACCGCTTGCTGGATGAAGCCGGCGTGTCCTGGCGCGAGGCGTTCGTGGGGGGGGGCGGGGTGGCTGCCCGTGGTTACCGGACTGGGCATGGCGGCACCGGCGCCGCGCATGCTACCTCTGGGGGCGGTGGAGATGGGCGCGCGGTCGGGGCTGCCGGTCTTGCCGCGACTGCCGGTGGTGTTGCATTCGCGGGTGCGGGGTGGGCAGGGTAAAGCGACTCTTGGGGCAAGCGTGGCGGTGTTCACGAAGGTGGTTCATTGTTGGATTTTTACTCTGAACGATGTGTAAGCTAGGTATTTCTTCTGTTTGTTAGATACGGTACCTCGTTGGTCTTTAATGGTTATTCATATTTTATCGATAAGAAAATGCTTGGAGTTTATTGAGTAGTTTTTTTGTTTGTAGTCAAAATCTAAGTAGCTGAATGCTATTTCGCATTCAATGATTTGGTTTGAGAAGTCGTGCGTCCAATCTGATATGCCTTTTGCCAGCATAATTTCGTTGTGCTTTTCTAAAATACGAAATAAAGGAGAGCTTTTGCTGCAAACATGAGCGTCAAAATCATCTGCTTGAAAATCATAGTTGACTTGTATTCTGGCGATTCCATCTATTTTTATAAGATCGATGTTTTCATCTACGTAGGTTTTGAAGTTTTCTATTTCGCAAGTTGCAGATATTTTTTTGAAACTGATTGTGTGCAGTCCTGTTATTTCCATTGTTATGAGTGAGTCATCTTTCTCTAGAGCATCTTTTATTGAATTCTCCAAAATAGATTTTTTGAAAAAATTTAAATTTTGAGACTCGTGTGATTTGAGCTTGAGGGATGCGAAGAGCGTTGTTGATGAAGGTGCGACGAATATATTTTTTGACCCGTGTACTGGATTTAGTTCAATCGGTGCATCCAAAAATTTTCCTTGGATTTCTTTTTTGCCGTGTGCGCCTGGCACCTTTTCTTGAATTGCACAAAAATCGTTTACATTTTCAGTCAAAAGCACAAGTGATTGCCCTTCTGGTAAATTTTTTGAATACTCAAGTAGCGATTTTATTATCAAATAGTCTTTGTACCCTTTTTCTTTTGTTTGATCGCCGAAGGGGGGCTTTTTTTGATAGATTGCCTGAATTATTTCGGCGTGGCTTGTTTTTGGATAATCTATCGTAATTATATCGTTGGTCTTTAGAAATTTCTTTATTCGGTTGGTGAACAATTTTTTGGCTTTTGTTGAGTCTTTTAATTTATCGCCATTGATTTTTTGAGCGCCAAATTTATCAAGCTCTGCTAGGGCCTTATTTGCCACATTGAGCGCTTCGTTATATTGAATTGCATAATTGCCTATGATTTCCTCCAGGGCAACCGCCGTTATGCATATATCCAGATTATAAATATCTTTTATTCTCATTAGACGATTTATGCCTTTCCCGGAAAAATGCCAATTTTTAATAAGGATATTCGCATCTATCACTACTGTGCTAATTTCTTCGAGTGCTTTCATTTTGTGTAAATTAATTATGATTGACGCTATGTGAAAAATTGCTACTTTTTAGAAAATGCAAGTCGAGCAAAAATATGTCTATTTTCTGATGTGTGTTGTATTAATCGCATGGGTGTCGAATAAACTATTATTCGGATTTCGATTTTTTTACTTCCCATCCGTTTGAATAGTAGTCGTACATGCAGGCCAGTTTACGAAATGGCGTTGTACTGGGATTTCTGGGTCTGAAAACTTCAAAGTTTTTCTTTAAAAAATCCTTAATTACTGGGAGGTCGAAATCTTTCTTCTTTAGATAGGCTAGGTAATTCGCTGCCCTTCCCGCCGGGAAACTATCCACTATCTGTAGTGCACTAAATCCAACTGCATCCCTAGTAAACGCCTTTTTGTATGAAGATGTTGTGTAATGCTCATGCTGGAAGGGCATGTAATTATCAAGATCGTAGTCAGATGATTTGTAAGATTTTTGATTGTCTATTCCTGCATCTTTCAAATATTTGAATATCGGTATGAATTTGCTTGGGATGCCGATTATGGGTGTTGTATCTCGTAAAACACATTGGGCATCAAATTGATTTTTTTCAAACAGTAAGTCCTCGAATAAGTCGTAAGCATTTATTGCCTTGTAACCTATTGCTCCTGCTCTTTCGGCTGCAACACCTACGCCTATTACAAATTCAACATCATCTTTCTTTGTTATGGTGTTGGCGTCTACGACGTACATTTTGCCTTCCACGTCAGAGCTTTTGACTAATTCGTATAATTGCTCTTTGCAGTAACGCAAAATTCGGGTGGGTATTTTTCTTTTGACTGCGTCGAGAGCCTCATAGACCGGTAAAAAATTATCAGATCGAATTATTGTAATTGGAAGATTGCCATCATCAAGAGCCATGACTGTCTTTGCATAGCTTGGATTTTCACCGTGCGCTCGTTGAATGAATATCAAGTTTTCACTAAGCTTGTCTAGTTTTTCTTGGGTTAGGACGCTTGCAATCGCTCTCAAGAGAGATCGAATATTTTTGTCGGCTAGGGAGTACCCAATAAATACCATCGGGTGCTCCACAAAAAGGGTTATTAATTTAGAGGCAAGATAAGGATTCTTTGCATAAAAATCCGTATAGTCTTCCGCCGTTAAGACTAAAGAGTGTGGCCGATCTGCGCCGCCGTGAATTTTGTAAATTTCTCCAATTGATTGTGGGTTGGAAAATAATAGCTCATCTTGACCTACATAGACTTTGTAGTCTGGATATAATATTTCAGCCAAATTGTCCCAGTTGGTTGTTATAATTCCTTCGATATTTAGATTTCTCAAAGCCTCTACTTCGGCTGCCAGTCCATCAACAAAATTCAATTGTGTTGATGTAAGGGACGCTATGTAGCGGCAAATTTCAAATCGGAGGGCAGAGGTTTTGTCTTTGGAAAATCCTTGATAGATGCTTCGACTTTCCTTGTATTCTTCCAGCTTCCACCAGTCTTCATGTAGATCATGAGCCATCAAACTTGCCACCTGAGGAAGATCCTGACTTGCCGTAGATAAGTAATATTCAAATTTTTCCGCGGTGCAAAACTTTGCAGCAATTGCTTCCAGTCGGGAAGATTGAGGTATCTTCTGGAAAATCCGGATCCTACGAATAAGAATGGTGCGGCTGGTGCTTTTCTGAAGCTTTCTGTTAAATACTCGCGAATTTCCATTTTTACCCTCTTTGTTTGTATTGGCGAATTACAATATTACATTTAAATTGGTGCGGGGGTGGGTTGATCAGAATATCCCGGCTCGATGCACGGTGGTTAAATAATTATTGACATCTTGAGTGTTTATCAATTAGTGAAGATGCGAGTGCATGCTGCGTTGTGATGCACGCGCTTTCAGCTGGGAATGTACGGCGTTGTGGATGATGCTGTGGCTAGGCTTCACCATATGTGTGCGTTTCGGCAAGTGCGCTTTCTCAAATTGAACTATTTCGAAGAAGAGACGTCATCGCCACTGGCACTCGCCAACGCGAGCGGAGGAGCAACTTGCTATATCCGGGCCACTAAGAAGCAGCGGTAGATGTCGAAGTGCACGGCGATTTCGTTTGGGGACGGTGAACTTACGGCTACTGTCGGTGGCCGGCAGTGTGGCGTTGAAGGACTCGCGGTGGAGGACGAAGGCGAGGGCGAGGATGTGTTAGACCCGCCGACTTCTACGATGCCTTCAACCATCCTGTGTGAAAGCAGGTGCTTGTACCTCCGGCCCGCGCGGTCGCTCTGGTGGCCTTGGGCCAGGGCGTCCTCGGGACCCATGGATGGGCGGCCTTCCTCCGCGGGTTTGCGCAGGTGGTGCTGGGCGCGGTGTCGCCGCTGGACCAGGCGCAGGCGTACCTGCAGTCGTTCCAGGCGTTTGTAGGCGGGCACGGGTTGATTGCCATCCTGGGCCTGGTGTGCACCAAGCTGGGGGCGTTGAACCTGCTGCCGCTGGCCACCTTCAATGGCGGGCAGGTGCTGGTGAACTTGGCCAAGCGAGGGCGGCCCGAGGTGGCGTGGGAGCAGGCGTGGGGCCAGTGGAGTTTGTGGGCCAGCCTGTTGTTGCTGGGGGCGTGGGTAGTGGCACTGGGGGCGTTTGTACTGCGTCACTAGCGTGACGGGTTGGCTGTTTCCTGGCCGGGCTCTCGGGCGGGTGCTGGCGTGGGGTGGCTTGGGCCGTCAATCCGACTCAGGTCGCGGGCGCCGCCAGAGCACGCCAAGGTCTCCGTCCACAAAGCCCAACGCCACGGCATCGCCCCGTTGCAGCATAGGCCCCAGGGTGGGCGATGCGAGGCCAGTGCGCACCAATGCTTCAACCTGGGCCAGGCAGCCCTCCCAGCCGGTGCCGGAGAAAGCGACGGGGATGTCCAACTGCCGCTGGCGGGGCGTCCACACTTCGTCGCAGGCCCAGTCGGGGTCGTCCTCGTCGAAGACCGCGGTGCCCACCAACTCCACGGCGAACTTCACCCCGGGCGCGGCGGCGGGCTCCAGGAGGTTGAAGGCAAAGGCTTTCACGTCTGGTGGTATGGCTACTTCTGCCAGGGCATGGTGCAGCCAAGCATGGAACTGTTCTTCGAAGGGCATGTCTTCGATCATCGGTCAATCCAGTTCGACCACCAATAGCCGCGACGCCCTTGCCGGATCATCCGCATCCGTCACCATCAACAGCCGCCGCTCCTCGTCCAGCGCAATGCCCTCGACCTTGGGCGCTCCTTCCAGGGCAGCCATGCGCTGCAGCACCCCATCCGCATCGACCCAGCCAATGGCCGATGCCACGCATTCGCCGTCGGCATAGCTGTCGTCCGTGTTTTCCGCCACGGCGCTGAAGAGCCAGCCGCCCTGGCCGGCGGGCAGTGCCGCGCCATCGGTGAAGCCCAGCGGTACGCCATCGACCGTGCCCAGATCGAACAGGGTTGTGCGCAGCGCCGCAGGTGGTTCCGCAAGGGTGCCGCTCAGCCAGGCCAGCAGTGGGGCCAGCGCGTAGGTGATGCAGGCATTGCGCGCATCGCCCTTGTTGCCGCGCTGCAGCAGATGCAGCTCTTCATTCGCAACAAAGGCGCCTTCGATGTTCAGGTCGGCAAACTCAGCGCGCAGAGGCGTGTACAGCGCAGTGAGGTCCACCACCTGCGCCGCGCCAGCGGGGCGCCCCGCAGCGTCGAGTGCGATGGTGACACCCCGTTGCCGCTGGGGCTTGGACCCGGAGCCGAGCGCCAGCAGGGCCCCGTTTGGATGTGCGGGCGAGGCTGGCAGCAGCACCAGGGCTTCGAGATCGGGCTTGCGCTTCTTGCGTGCGCCGGTGTCTGCGGGCAGATCACCCGGAAGGATGCGGTGCAGTTGCACGAGGGGTGCCTGCGACTGTGGTTGCACTGCAGCGGCGGCGGCGGCGGCGGCGGGCAGCAGGCCCAGGTGGTGCTCGTCGTCGGCCACCAGGTAGAGCCATGCGCCCACCCGCACCAGCCCGCTGGCGGCGCTCAGGTGCGGCTGGCCGCGCGGGTGGGCGGCGGGGTCGAGCAGCAGTTTCTGCAGGTGGGTTGGCGTGAGGTGCATGGCGAAGGACATGATAGGAGCTGGGAGAGGCACCAAGGCCATTTCCATGGCATCTGCCTGCCCGAAGTGGGCTAGGATTCCGAGCATGGCAACACCAAATCACAGAGGAGGGTGCATGAAATTCCCAACCATGGTCCTGGCCGCGGCGGCCGTGCTGGCACTGCCGGCTTGCAGTTCGACCGAGGTCGTGCGCGCGCCGGTCGAGGCCACCATCGGCCAGCAATTGATCGACCTCAAGAGCGCTTTCAACAACGGCGCCCTGAGCCGCAGCGAGTACGACAGCCAGCGCCGCCGGCTGATCGACAGCGTGAAGTGAGTGAGGACCGCGCCATGACCATGACAAAGAACAGCCAACGGATTGCTTTTGCCATCGCCTTCAGTGCCTGCCTGGCCTCGCTGGCTGGCTGCGTGAGCAGCAGCACCTCGCGCGTGACCGTGCAGGAGGGCGTCAAGTTCTCCAAGGGCCGTGAGCTCGACGACCTGGTGCGTGCTTACGACGCCCATGCCATGACGCGCAGCGAGTACGAGGAGCTGCGCCAGGTGATCATGAAGCGCCCCAACTGAGCGGCGCGCCACGTGGTCCGTCCGCAGGCCACCCACCCCTGGCCCACGCTCCCATGCAGCCCCGCCTGAGCCTGGAACATCGGGTCGTCATGCTGGCACGGGCCGGCGATCTGGACTTGGTGGATGGTGCGCGCGTGTTCTCCCCGTCGGAAAAACCGGCGGCAAGGTGCCTGGGTGAACTGCTTCGGGATTTCGACTACATGGCTTCGGTGGAGTTCGAGGCCGCGTGTGCGGGAAAGTCTGCCGCATACCGGAACGTGCTTGCGCGCAAGCTGTCTGGCGCCGAGGCGAAGGCACAGAAGCGCTCAGAGTTCTACGACGCGGTGCAGGATTTCCGGCGTTCGGACCGGGTGCTCACATTGCTTCCCGAGGCGGCGCAAGCCACGCTTCTTGCCCTGCGGCACGAACTGGAGCAGGTCGCCGGGCGGGCATCCTGAGCCTGCGTCCTCAGCGGCCCGCCATGCGGTTGGGGCCATTTGGCGTGGGTCTTGCTACCATGCAAGCAAGACCCCCAACTTGCGCAAGGCGTACCACTCTATGCCGCTACCGCCCGTCCTCGACCGTTTTCTGGCTGCCCAGGAGCCCGTGTGGGAGCGGGTGCTGGCCGAGCTCAGGGCCGGCAAGAAGCGTTCGCACTGGATGTGGTTCGTGTTTCCCCAAATCAAGGGCCTGGGCCATAGCGACATGGCCACGCGCTATGCGATCCAGTCCCGTGCGGAGGCGGTGTCCTACCTCGCGCACCCCGTGCTCGGCACCCGTCTGCGCGAGTGTTGCACGCTTCTTTTGGGGCTGGGCACCTCATCTGCCCATGAGGTCTTCGGAACGCCTGACGACCTCAAGCTGCGCTCCAGCATGACGCTGTTTGCCGAGGTGGCGGGGGCTGGCAGTGTCTTCGAGGACATCCTGGCCAGGTACTTCGACGGGGAGAAGGACAGCCGTACGCTGGAATTGCTCGGCTGAGCGGCGTCCCTGTTTCTGTTGCACCCGTGCTGCCCAGGGGCGCGCGTCCTCAGGGGCGCAACGGGTCCGTTCCCCGGTAGAACAGCCGAGTGGGTTCCTGGGCCATCGGCAATTTCTGCTGCCCCAAAGTAACAATTCGTTATAGGATATTCCCAACCGCCCATTCCTCCGTTTTGATCGCTCCCCCATGGGCACCCCCAGCGGTACCCCCCGCACCTCTGAGGACGCCGCGCCCACGCTGCGTCTGCGGGTGCTGCTGCGCTTCGAGCCGGCCGAGGTCGAACGCGCCTTCGGTGCGCATTACCTGTCGTTCTACCACCGCTATGCCCAGGGCGCGCTGGTGCTGGGCCTACTGCTGGTGCTGGGCGATTTCCTGGTCGACTGGATCGCCTACCCCTCGGTCGCGGGCAATGCGCTCAGGCTGCAGGTGGCCGCGCCCATTTTGTTGGCGGGCCTGGCCTATACCTTCCTGCCGCAGGCGCGCCGGCACTGGCAGCCGGTGCTGGCCGGTTTCATCGTCGCGCTGTCGCTGTGCCTGTTCTGGATACTGCTGCGCATCGATGCGGCAGGCGGCGAGGGGCTGAATTCCTGGGTCGGCATCCTGAACTTCACCTTCCTGGAGTTCTACTGCTTCATCGTGCTGGGCCTGCAGTTCCGCTGGGCGCTGATGGCGGGTCTGGCCATCCTGGCGGCCTTTTGCGCCACGCTGTGGCGGCACCCCGGCCATTCGCCGGCCGAAGTGGCCTACTGGGCCTACCACGTGGTCACGCTGTTCCTGCTGGCGGTGGGTATAGGCTGGTGGCGCGAGTTCATCGTGCGCAAGGACTATGCGGCCCAGTGGGCACTGGAGCGCGCACGCCTGGCGGCCGAGCGGCTGGCCTTAGTCAAGAGCGAGTTCCTGGCCACCATCAGCCACGAGATCCGCACACCGCTCAACGGCGTGCTGGGCATGAACGAGCTGCTGCTTTCCAGCGGCCTGAGCCGCGAGCAGCGCGAGTGGGCGGGCGCGGTGCAGGCCTCCGGCCGCCACCTGCTGGCGCTGATCGACGACGTGCTCGACGTCTCGAAGATCGAGGCCGGGCAGTTGCAGCTGGAGCAGGCTGATTTCGACCTGCGGCGCGAGATCGGCGAGGCCCAGTCCATGTTCGCGCAGGCCGCGCTGGCCAAGGGGCTGGAGCTGCAGGCCCAGGTGAAGTGGCAGATGCCCGAGTGCCAACTGGTGGGAGACCCGCTGCGCCTGCGCCAGATCGTGGCCAACCTCATCAGCAACGCGATCAAATTTACCGACCAGGGCCGGGTGGGCGTGCAGGTGTGGGTGGCGCCGGCGCAGGTGGCCGGGCGTGCCCAGGTGGACATCGTGGTGCAGGACTCTGGCATCGGCATACCGGTCGAGGCGCAGGAGCGCATCTTCGAGCGCTTTGCCCAGGCCGACGGCTCGACCACGCGCCGCTTTGGCGGCTCGGGCCTGGGGCTGGCGATCTGCCGCGACCTGGCCCGCGCCATGGGCGGCGACATCGCGGTGCAGAGTCAGCCGGGCGCCGGATCGCGCTTCACGGTGCAGCTGGAGCTGCCGGTTGCCGGCGCATTGCCCGCGCGTACCGACAACGGTGGGGAAGCCGCTGCAGGGGCGGTTGCAGACGCCGTGCCGCGCCTGCAGGGCACCGTGCTGCTGGTGGAGGACCACCCGGTCAACCGCGCCGTGGCGGCTGGCATGCTGCGCAAGCTGGGCTTGGCCTGGCGCGAGGCGCACGACGGCGCGCAGGCCATCGAGCAGGTTCGCGCACACGAATTCGATGCCGTGCTCATGGACTGCCAGATGCCCGTGGTGGACGGCCATGCTGCCAGCCGCGCGATACGCGGTCTGCCTGATGGGCGCGGCGCCGGCCTGCCCATCATCGCGCTCACGGCCAATGCCGGCGCCGACGATGCCGCCCGCTGCCGCGCCAGCGGGATGGACGGCTTCATCGCCAAGCCCTACGGGATCGACGCGCTGGCTGCCGGGCTGGCGCCCTGGCTCAAGTCGCAATCGCATCCGCTGCCGCTGCTTGCGGATGGCGAACGGGTGGCCTTGCCGGAATACGCCGCGCTGGCCGACGACCGCGCAGCCATCGACGCGCGCGCGGTCGAGACCCTGCTGTACCTGGACGAGCATGGCGGCACCGGGCTGCTGCGCGAGGTGGTGACGGGTTTCCTCGATGCCGCCGCGCAGGGCCTGGCCGGCATGGAGCAGGCCCTGGCCGATGGCCGGCTGGCCCAGGCCGCGCGCATTGCCCACGACCTCAAGTCCTCGGCCGCGCATGCCGGCGCGCTGGAGATGGCTGAAGGCATGCGCAGCGTGGAGCGCCACGCGCTCGCCGATGATGCCCATGGGGTGCGCCAGTGTCTAGCGCGCATGCACGATGCCCGCCGCCGCACCGCGGCTGCCCTGCACGCCGTGCTGGAGGCGCACCCATGAGCAAGGAGGCGCCGGCGCTGCCGGAAGAAGGGTTGCCGCCCGAACCGGGGCTGATGGCGGTTGTTCGGGTGCTGATCGCCGACGACGACCCCGGCATGCGCGCCATGCTGCGGGCCGCCGTGCGCAAGCTCGGCTTCGAGCCCGTGCTGGCCGAGGACGGGGCCTCTGCGCTGCTCGCGTTTCGCCAATCGCCGTGCTCGCTGGTGCTGCTCGACGTGGAGATGCCAGGCCTCAACGGCTACGAGCTGTGCGGCATCCTGCGCCGCGAGGCCGGCCCCTTCGTGCCCATCATGCTGGTCACGGGCAATGACGACGTGGCGTCCGTCGAGAATGCGTATGCGGCTGGCGCGACGGACTTCATCTCCAAGCCTGTGAACTGGCCCATCCTGGGGCACCGGCTGCGGCACCTGCTCAAGAACTTCGGCATCCAGCGCGACCTGCAGCTTGCGCAGGCGCGCAATGCGGCCATCCTCAATGCGCTGCCCGACCTGCTGTTCGAGCTCGATGCCCAGGGCCGCTTCATCCAGTGCAATGTGCCTGCCAACGAAGAACTGGCCACTCACCACCGTGCACTGGTGGGCCGTACGGTCAGCGAGGCCCTCTCGCCCAAGCTGCGCGAGCTGGCCATGGCCGCTGCCGCCGAGGCGCGCACGCTGGGCCATGCCAGCCCGCGCACCTACCGCCTGCACCTGCCCACCGGCGAGCGCTGGTTCGAGCTGTCGGTGGCGCGCAAGGCGGCCGATGGCCTGCAGGACGGCAAGGAAGGGCAGGGCGGCCCCACCTTCATCGCCCTGTCGCGCGACGTCACCGCGCGCAGGGACGCCGAGCGCCGCATCTCCGACCTGGCCGATTCGCTGCGCCAGGCCAATGCCGACCTGCGGCGGGCCAATGAGCTGCTGCAGCGCCAGGCCTTCGAAGACCCGCTCAGCGGCCTGCCCAACCGCGCCCTGTTCAACGAGCGCCTGGACCTGGCCCTGCGGCGCATTGCCGCGCAGGGTGTGGCCGCGGACGTGGGCGGGCCCGTCGAGCTGGGCGTGATGTTCATCGACCTCGATGGCTTCAAGCCCATCAACGACAGCTTTGGCCACGCCGCGGGCGATGCCGTGCTCAAGGAGGTGGCGCGGCGCCTGCAGTCCGTGGTGCGCGGCGTCGAGCTGCTGGCCCGGCTGGGCGGGGACGAGTTCGTGGCGCTGATCGAATCGCCCACGGCGGGCGAGGACGCCATGCGCGTGGGCAGCCGCATCATCGAGGTGCTGCGCCGCCCGTATGCCGTGGGCCGCCACCGGGTGTCGCTATCGTGCTCCATCGGCGTGGTGCTGCACCCTGCGCAGGAGCCCTCGGGCGACCGCCTGCTGGCCTGCGCGGATGCCGCCATGTACGAGGCCAAGCGCGCCGGCGGCAGCTGCTGCGTGCTGTACGAAAGGTCCATGTCCGACGAGGGCGCCGAGGAGGTGCTGATGCGCCAGGCGCTGCGCGAGTCGCTGGAGCGGGGTGACCTGGTGCTGCACTACCAGCCCAAGGTGGACTGCAACCAGGGCCGCGTGCAAGGCCTGGAAGCCCTGCTGCGCTGGGAGCACGTGCAGTTCGGCCAGGTCAGCCCCGAGATCTTCATCCCGCTGGCCGAGCGCTATGGCCTCATCGGCGCCATCGGCCACTGGGTGATCGACACGGCCTGCGCCCAGCTGGCGCAATGGCAGGCGCAGGGGCTGCGCTGCCGCATTGCGGTGAACCTGTCGCCGCACCAGCTGCGCCAGCCTGACCTGGTGGAGCGCATTGCGCAGGCCCTGGCGGCGCACCGGCTGCGGCCTTCGCAGCTGGAGTGCGAGATCACCGAATCGACCATGATGGAACACTCGGTCCAGGAGCGCGCCACGCTCGAACGCATCAGCGCCCTGGGCGTGCGCCTGTCCATCGACGACTTCGGCACCGGCTACTCGTCGCTGGCGCACCTGCGCCATATTCCCGCGCAGCAGCTCAAGATCGACCGCAGCTTCGTCACCGACCTGGCCAGCAGCGAGCAGGCCCGCCATGTGGTACGGGCCGTCATCCAGCTCGCGCACGGGCTGGGCATGGAGGTCGTAGCCGAAGGCGTGGAAACGCCAGCGCAGATGCAGGTGCTGAGCGAGCAGGGCTGCGACCTGGTGCAGGGCTTCCACGTCGCGCCCCCCATGGCGGCGGCGGAGGTGCCCGGCTGGATGCGCCACCGCGAGCACACGCCCAGCCTGTGGAGCCCGCTGATGGACCCGGCTGACTGAGCAGGCCTATGGCGCCGAAGCGGGCAGTGCTGCCGTCCGCTGCGCCACAAAATCCCTGAGCACCCGCACCAGCGGCGTGAGCTGGCGGCGGCTGGGCACCACCAGGAAGAGGGGCGTGGGCTCGGTCGTCCATGCAGGGCACAGCGCCTGCAGCCGGCCCGCGGCCAGGTCGGCGGCCACGTCCAGACCGGCCTTGTAGGCAATGCCCTTGCCCAGCAGGGCCCAGCGGCGCACGGCGTCGCCGTCGTTGGACACATTGACGCTGCGCACGCGCACGGTCACCTCTGGGCCATCGTTCGGGGGCGCAAAGCGCCAGCGGTCATGCACCTCGTCGCCCAGCATGAAGCACAGGCAGTCGTGCCCCGTGAGTTCGTGCGGCGTGGCGGGTGCGCCGTGCCGTGCGACGTAGGCCGGGGATGCGCACAGCACGCGGCGCACGGCGGGCGCCAGGGGCAGGGCGACCAGGCCCGCATCGGGCGGCTTGCCATAGCGAAAGGCCGCGTCCACCGGGTCGCTGTAGACGTTGGCCACGCGGTCCGATAGCTGCAGGCGGATGTCCACCTCGGGGTGCTGCTCCTGGAACTCGTGCAGCCAGGGCAGCAGCACGTTGCGCCCCAGGTCCGACGGGGCCGACAGCTGCAGCACGCCGCGCAGTGCCTGCTCGCCCGCGGCCAGCTGTTGGCCGGCCTGCTGCAGTGCGGCCAATGCCGGGCGGCACTGCTCCAGGAACTGCTCGCCCTGCTGTGTGAGCCGCAGGCTGCGCGTGGAGCGCACGAAGAGCTGCACGCCCAACTCGGCCTCCAGACGCTTCAGGGCCGCGCTGGTGGCAGCGGGCGTGAGGTCCAGCGCGCGGGCCGTGGCCGACAGGCTGCCGTTGTCGGCCGTGCGCACAAAGATGTCCAGGTCTTGCAGGGATTTCATGGAAAGGGCAGTACGACTTGATCTTCAATATTTTATTGAAGGTGGCTTCAATGCATGGGTGGTTTTTCAATCAACATGAAATGAAGACCATAGCGGCATGCAAACGGCAAAGCGCCGACCCTACCTGGAGCCACCCGCATGACCGCCACTTCTTCGTCCCCCTTGTGCCGCCCCCTGCAGCTGGGCCCGCTGGCCCTGCCCAGCCGCATCGTGATGGCGCCCATGACGCGCGCCCGCAGCAGCCAGCCGGGCGACGTGCCCAACGCGCTGATGGCGCAGTACTACGCCCAGCGCGCGAGCGCCGGCCTGATCGTGACCGAGGCCACGCAGATCTCGCGCCAGGGCCAGGGCTACAGCTTCACGCCCGGTATCTACAGCGATGCGCAGGTGGACGGCTGGCGCCGCGTGACCGATGCGGTGCATGCCGAGGGCGGGCGCATGGTGCTGCAGCTGTGGCACGTGGGCCGCATGTCGCACGCCAGCTTCCACGCCGATGGGCTGCCCGTGGCGCCCTCTGCCATTGCGCCGCAAGCCCAGGTCTGGGTGGCAGGCGATGACGGCGTGGGCCGCATGGTCGACAGCCCCGTGCCGCGTGCGCTGAGCGTGCAGGATATCCAGGGCGTGATCGGCGACTTCCGCCGCGCAGCGGCCAACGCCATGCGCGCCGGCTTCGATGGCGTGGAGATCCACGGCGCCAATGGCTACCTGGTGGACCAGTTCCTGCTCACCACCTCGAACCCGCGCACCGATGCCTACCCCGGCGCTACGCTGGAAGGGCGCACGCGCTTTGCGCTGGATGTCGCTACCGCCGTGGCCAGCGAGGCCGGTGCCGAGCGCACCGGCATGCGGCTGGCGCCCTTCATCACCCAGCGCGGCATGGACTGCCCCGAGATCATTCCCACCATGTTGCACCTGGCGCGCCAGCTCGACGCCACGGGGCTGGCCTACCTGCACCTGGTGGAGGCCGACTGGGCCGATGCGCCGCAGATCCCCGACGCCTTTCGCACCGCGCTGCGCCAGGCCTACCAGGGCCGCGTGATCGTGGCCGGTGGCTACGACGCCGCACGCGCCAGCCAGGTGCTGAGCGATGGCTTTGCCGACCTGGTGGCGTTTGGCCGCCCCTTCATCGCCAACCCCGACCTGCCCCGCCGCCTGGCCGAGGGGCTGCCCCTGGCCGCGTTCGATGCCAAGGCGCTGTTCGGCGGCGATGCGCGTGGCTACAGCGACTACGCGGCGTACGAGGCAACTGCCGTCGATCTGGAAATCGCCTGACCCGTTCAACTGTCTTCTTTTTTGCTTACGCTCTCCCCTGAAAGGACTTCTCCATGAAAGCCGTTGGTTACCAGCAATCCCAGCCCATCACCCACCCCGATGCGCTGCTCGACATCACCCTGCCCGAACCCGTGGCCACTGGACGCGACCTGCTGGTGGAGGTCAAGGCCGTCTCCGTGAACCCCGTGGACACCAAGGTGCGTGGCAGCAGCTCGCGCAGCACCCCGGTCGAAGGGCAGGACTACAACGTGCTGGGCTGGGACGCCAGCGGCATCGTCAAGGCCGTGGGCCCCGAAGTCACGCTGTTCCAGCCCGGCGACCGCGTGTGGTACGCCGGCTCCATTGCCCGCCCCGGCACCAATGCCGAGCTGCACCTGGTGGACGAGCGCATCGTAGGCCATGCACCGAAGAGCCTCGACTTTGCCCAGGCCGCTGCGCTGCCCCTCACGGCCATCACCGCGTGGGAGATGCTGTTCGACCGCTTGGGGCTGCAGCCCGGCAAAAAGCCCGAGGGCAAGACGCTCTTGATCATCGGCGCATCGGGTGGCGTGGGTTCCATCATGACGCAACTGGCTTCACGGCTCACCAGCCTCACGGTGATCGGCACCGCATCGCGCCCCGAAACCCACGCCTGGGTGAAGGAGCTGGGCGCCCACCACGTCATCGACCACAGCAAGCCGCTGGCCGAGGAGCTCAAGGCCATCGGCTTCCCCACGGTGGACTACATCGTCAGCCTGACCCAAACCGACGCGCACCTGGCGCAGATCATCGAAGCCATCGCCCCGCAAGGCAAATTCGGCCTGATCGACGACCCCAAGGCGCTGGACGTGATGCCCTTCAAGCGCAAGTCCGTCTCCATCCACTGGGAGCTGATGTTCACCCGCTCGCTGTTTGGCACCGCCGACATGGTCGGCCAGCACCAACTGCTCAACGAGGTGGCCGCCCTGGTCGATGCCGGCCTGGTGCGCACCACGCTGGCCGAGCGCTTTGGCAGCATCAATGCCGACAACCTGAAGAAGGCACATGCCCTGATCGAGTCGGGCAAAGCGCGGGGCAAGGTGGTTTTGGAAGGCTGGGCCTGACAGGGTACGCAGCCCGGGCGGGGCAGGCACTGCCTTGTTAGCCTGCGGCCGGATCCTCGTCCCCGCCTTGCAGCCAGGCCGGAATATCTCTCATGCCGTGCAGCACGCGCCAGACGTCGATGTGGTCCTCGCGCTCGATGAAAAGCACGATGTACGGGTAGCGCCTTAGCGGCCAGCTGCGCAAGCCGGGAAGGTCCAACTCGTGCGCGTAGCGGGGAGAGCCCGTGGCTGGATGCCGGCCGATGTGCAGATAGGCCTGTTCCAGCGCGTCGATGAAGCCGAGGGCCGCCTGCTCGGCCTGTTCGCTCAGGTAGTAGGCGATGGCGTCATCCACGTCCTGCGCGGCCAGCGCTCGTGGAACGACCGGCTTGGCCTTCATCCCTGCGCGCTTCGCACGCGGGCCCGAAGAGCGTCGAAATAGCTGGCGTCGACAGGCGTGGTGGGAGCGGAAGCCGCTCCGGCCAACAACAGTGCTTTCAACTGCTGGCGGCCTTGGTCCTTGCGAACGAGGTCGCGCATGTACTCGCTGCTCGTTCCATAACCACGCTGCTCGACTTGCTCATCGACAAAGTCCCGGAGCGAATCCGGCAGCGAAATGTTCATGGTGCCCATGGCCTCATGCTAGCAGGCTTTGGCAAAATTTGGCAAGCAGCTTAACCCCGGCGCCTGCGCAGGCATGGGGCCCTCAGCGGCTGTGACGCGCCAAGGGTGCCTACCCATTCAGTTTCCAATTTTGCTCAAAGCAAAATCGTCGTACAACTTCACACAAGGCTGGTAACCTTCGCACTCTTTTTATAGGCAGGCAATCACCCATTGGGGTGGCTGACCTGCCATTCACAGGGAGTGAACACCATGGCCACCAGCAAGCCAGAGACGAAGCCGCCTGCGCGCAAGGCGGCAGCGGCGAAGTCTCTACCTTCAAAAGCAAAAGCGCCCACCAAGGCGCCCGTGACCAGCCCATCCCCCACGAGGAAGACCGCAGCCCTGGCCAAGCCCGCACCTGCGGCAACCAGGACCGTGGTAGCCCCTGCCAGGAAGCCCACTGCCGTGGCCAAGAAAGCCGCAGCACCCGCCAAAAAAACTGCGCCCAGCAAGAAGCAGCCCTCCGCCACACCGGCCAAGCCCGTGCTGCTGTCTGGCGACAACCCCCAGATCGCCAAGGCCGACGGCGACGCTCCCGTGCAGGCCTACATCGCCGCCATCCCCGACGACTGGCGCCGCGGCCTGTGCGCCCGGCTCGACGCGCTGGTCGAGGCCAACGTGCCAGAGGTCACCAAGGCCGTGCGCTGGAACTCGCCGTTCTACGGCATCGCGGGGCAGGGCTGGTTCCTCGGGTACCACGTGTTCGCCAAGTTCATCAAGGTGAGCTTCTTCAAGGGCGCATCGCTCAAGCCCGCGCCTGAAGGAGGTTCGGGCGAGGACGCGCGCTGGATCAACGTGCACGAGGGTGGGCTGGACGAGGCGCAGATGGTGGCGTGGATCCAGCAGGCGGCAGCGTTGCCGGGGTGGGGCAAGAACTGATACGGCTTTGCCTTCAACCGTATAACGTAGTTGGTTCGCCTTGCCGTGCTATAGCACTGTCTGCGGCTTCCCGCCTAGTTATACGGTCGAATGCAAATCCGTATAAGAGGCTGTGAGGCCGCCGCGCTGACCGGGCGGGCCGCCGCTCATCCCAAGGGCTTGAGCGCCACGGGGGCATGCCCATAGGCGCGTGAGAATGCCCGCGAGAACGCCGCTGCGCTGCCAAACCCTGCACGGCTGGCAACAGCCTTGACCGGCTGGCCTGACTTCAGTTGCCGGCACGCCAGCGTCAGCCGCCAGGAGCCCAGGTAGGCCATGGGCGTCGTGCCTACCACGCGGCGGAAGGTGGCCATGAACTGCGTGCGCGACATGGCGGCGTGCTGCGCCAGTTGGTCCACCGTCCATGCCCTGGAGGGGTGGTCGTGCATGCCCACCAGCGCGCGGTGAAGCTGCGGGTGGGACAGTGCCGCAAACAGCCCTGGCTGGCGTGTGCCCGCATCGATCACCTGCCGCAGGGCCATCAGCACCATCACCTCTGCCAGCCGGTTGAGCGCCGCCATGCGTCCGCAACGGTTGCCCTGCACCTCCGACAGGAAAGCCTGGGCCGTGCAGCGCAGGGCGGGAGCCGTCCGCAGCGGCACGCTCAGCTCTTCGGGCATGGCCGCCATCAGCGGGTTGCTTGCGTTGTCGAACTCGATGGCCACCGCCACGCGCAGGTCGGGCGGTGCCTCGCCGCCGCCATGCAGGCGCACGACGATGCGCTCCTCCCCGCCATGGCCTTGCCCATCCACCGGCCCTGCCAGCAACAGGCAGGGCCCGTGCACTGCCTGACCGGCCTGCACGGCCGAAGCGCGCAGCCTGAAGGTCTCCACGAAGGCTGCCAGCCGGTCCACCTTGCCCAGGTCGGAACTCTGGATCATGCATTCGGTACTTTTCATGGCCTGAAGTGTGGAACATTCAAGGCTTGCAGGCAAGCCTGACCAACCTGAGGAGTCCACCATGCCCATGCCCATCCCCCGCCAGCAAGCGCCCGCGCTGCGCGTCCCGACCCTGTCGGGCAGCACCTTCGAGCTGAGCGGCGACAAGCCCGAACGCCTGTCATTGGTCAGTTTTTACCGCGGGCTGCACTGCCCCATCTGCGCCACCTACCTCAAGGAGCTGGAGCGGCTCACGCCCGCGTTTGCCGAGCGGGGCGTGAGCACCATCGCCATCAGCTCGGACGATGCGACCCGCGCCCAGGCCATGGCCGAGAAGATCGGTGCATCGCAGCTGCGCATCGGCTACGGGCTGCCGCTGGAGGTTGCGCGCAACTGGGGGCTGTACCTGTCCAGCGGGCGCGGCAAGACCTCCATCGGTATCGAGGAGCCTGCGCTGTTCTCCGAGCCCGGCGTGTTCCTCGTCCGGCCGGACCACTCGATCTACTACCTGTCCGTGCAGTCCATGCCCTTCGTGCGGCCCAGCTTCGCCGAGATGCTCGGGGCGCTGGACTTCGTGATCAAGAACGACTACCCGGCGCGCGGCGAGTACACGGGCGCGGTGTAGCGCAGCGCATTCCCGGTGCGCCAGGGCAGACGGGGCGCGCGCGCCTACCCCGCCAGCGCAGCAAACCCCTCGGCCATGCGCGAGGGTGCAATGCCATGGATCTCCGGCACCACCACGCCGTGGACCACGAAGGGGTCCTGCTGCACGCGGGCGGCCAGCTCTTCCCGGGTGAGCTTGGCGGCCAGCACCGCGCCGCCCTGGGCATGGTCCAGCGAGCCAGCCATGAGAAAGACGCCGTCGCGGATGCCGGCCTCGATCCAGTCCTTGTGCCCGGCCATCCACTGCCCCGCCTGTGCGCGCTGGGGGCCGAACCTGAGATAGACGATGTGCATGGAGCGCTCCTGGTGTCGATAGGGGGGTGAAAGTGGCTGGCTTTTCAGCCCGTGCGGGTGGCGCGCCCGCCGCTGCCGGGCTTGCCGCGCCGTGCACCAGGGCTGGCGAGGGAGTTCACCCAGACCCCGATCTGCGCCACCTCGCTGCGGATGAAGGTTTCGTCGTGGAACGCATTGGCCAGTGCCGCAATGCCCTGGCTGCGCGCCAGCAGGTGCATGGCCAGGGCATCAGCGTCGCCGGCACGCCCCAGGGCTTGGAACTGCGCCGCCAGCCATTGCCTGAACTGGCCGAAAACCATGCCTGCATCGCCCTGCGAAGGGTGGGCGAGCTTGGCCAGCTCGGCGCACAGCGTACCCACGGGGCAGCCATGGCGCTGTATGTCGTGCCGGTTGTCGATGAGCATCTGCGCAAAGCACTGCAGGCGCGCGGCGGGCGTGGCGCCCTGGCGGGCCCAGCCTTCGAGCATCGCGTGGGTCTGTGCAGCGCGGTGGGAGATCACCGCCGCCAGGATCTCGTCCTTGGTCTTGAAGTGGTAGTAGAAGTTGCCACGCGACATCTGCAGCGCGCCCGCGATGTCGGCAAACGCGGTGTGTTCGAAGCCGCGCTGGTAGAACAGGCGGTCGGCCATCTCGATGATGCGCTGGCGGGTCGATGGTTCGGGGGCGGGTGCGGTCACGGGTTGGAGTGATTAGGACGATTGACCTAATTATTGGGTCAACCGTCCTAGAGAGTCAATGGGCGGCGTTGCGCCGGCCTGCGCCCGTTGCTCCGCCCCTCATTCGCCGGCCGTAAACCGGTCAAAGTGCAGCAGCGCCGCCACCACCAGCAGCGCCCCCGCCACGCCCGCCAGCGGGTGCAGCAAAAAGGCCACCACCGGCACCAGCAGCATTAGCTGCCGCAGGCCCCAGCTGTAGAGCAGGCCAGCCTTGCGCACATAGGCGCTGCCGGCGGCGGCCCAGCGCTGGCGCTGGGGGGCGCCCACGGGCATGCCGCCGATGAAGCCCGCATGGTTGTAGTAGCGCACGGCCATCACCGATGCGACGAGCGATGCGAACAGCAGGCACAGCAGCACCAGCTCCATGGCCAGCCGGGGCGTGACATGCGGCCAGTCGGCCGTGCCGGCGGCGGCTTCGCCCAGCGTGGCGTGCAGCGTGGGGGCGGTGAGCGACAGCGCGCCCATGAGGCCCAGCACCGCGGTGGACGCCGTCATGGTGGCCGACATCAGCGAGTTGCGCAGCGCCTGCACGGCCAGGATCTCGGAGCCCGGCTGCGCCTAGATGGCGGCAAACCAGTCTTCGCGCAGCGAGGCATGGGCCGAGCGAGCCAGCCGCCCGGGGGCGAGCCGCTGCGCAATGGCCAGCCAGCCCTCGTATGCGGCAATGATGCCTAAGGTGGCGATGGCGGCAAGCCAGGGGCTGGTGGTCATGGCGTTCACGCCCGCTCAAGCCCGCTCAAGCCGCCTGGGGTGCGCTGCGCGCCCGCTTGCGCCCCTCCAGCCACTCGAAGGCGCCCATGCCCACCAGCATGGCCAGCACGAACACCAACGCCTTGGGCTCGCCAGCGCCCAGCGACACGATCGCCGGCCCGGGGCAAAAGCCCGCGATGCCCCAGCCCACACCGAACAGCAGGCTGCCCAGCACCAGGCGCCGGTCGATGTGGCGTGCGGTGGGCAACTGCATGGCGCCCCCCAGCACGCTGGTGGTGCGCTTGCGGGCCACGGCGAAGGCGAACACGCCCACTAGGATGGCGCCACCCATCACGAAGGCGAGCGAGGGGTCCCACAGGCCGGCCAGGTCGAGAAAGCCGAGCACCTTGCCGGGGTCGGTCATGCCCGAGATGATGAGGCCCAGGCCAAAGACCAGGCCGATGCCGAATTCGGAAATGCGTTGGAGCTTCATGGATCGGTCTTTCTGTGATCAGGCCAGCACGTGGCGGATGAGGTAGACGGTGATAAAGCCAGCGCCCATGAAGGCCAGCGTGGCCACCAGTGAGCGCGGCGACAGGCGCGACAGGCCGCACACCCCGTGGCCGCTGGTGCAGCCCGAGCCATAGCGCGTGCCCACGCCAACCAGCAGCCCGGCCAGCACCACCATGCCCCAGCCGGCGTCGATGCGCACTTCGCTCGCGCCCACCGCCAGGCGGTAGAGCAGGGGGGCGGCCAGCATGCCCAGCACGAAGGCGACGCGCCACGCGACATCCTTACTGCGTGGGTCCAGCAGGCCGCCCAGGATGCCGCTGATGCCCAGGATGCGGCCATGCAGCAGCACGAAGGCGGCAGCCGCCAGCCCCAGCACAATGCCGCCCGCCAGGGCCGCCCAGGGGGTGAAATGGTTCCAGTCAATCTGCATGGGGTGCCTCCTTGGGTGCACAGAATTGTTCGAACAGGGTCTGCATGACGGCCAGCGCCTGGGTGCTGGCGATCTGGTAGTGGATGTGCTTGCCGTCGCGGCGGGTGGTCACCAGCCCTTCGTCGCGCAGCACGCCCAGTTGCTGCGACAGCGTGGGCTGGGCGATGCCCACCAGCGCCTCCAGCTCGCCCACGCGCTTTTCTCCCTCGGTGAGCTGGCACAGCAGCAGCAGCCGGTCGGGGTTGGACAGCGCCTTCATCAGCCGGCAAGCGCTGTCGGCCGAGCGGCGCAGGCTTTCCAGGTCCATGGGGGTAGTAGTGGCTTCGGCCTGCATGGGGCTCCATTGGTTGGGTTGCGGTGAGGTGGATCAATGCCCTGGTCGATAGTTTATTGACAAACAAAATATCTGTCAATAAACTATAAATATCTTAATTGATGGCGCAAGGATACTCCCCATGCAACCGCAAGACATCGCACAAGCCCAGGTTCAAGCCTTCTTCGACCCCGCCACCTGGACGGTGACCTATGTGGTCTTCGACCATCCGGGCGGGCATTGCGCCATCGTCGACCCGGTGCTCGACTACGACCCCAATGCTGGCCGTACGCGCACCGCGTCGGCCGGCAAGGTGGTCGACTTCGTGCGCGCGCAGCATCTCACGGTGCAGTGGATTCTGGAAACCCATGCCCATGCCGACCACCTCACGGCCGCGCACCACCTGCGCGACGTGCTGGGCGGGCAGATAGCCATTGGCGCCGCCATCACCCAGGTGCAGGAGGTGTTCAAGGGCATCTTCCACCTGGAGCCGGGCTTTCATGCCGACGGTGCGCAGTTCGACCACCTGTTCGCCGATGGCGACGCGTTCCGCATCGGCAGCCTGCACGCGCAGGCCCTGGCGGTGCCGGGCCACACCCCGGCCTGCATGGCCTACCAGGTGGGCGATGCCGTGTTCGTGGGCGACACCCTGTTCATGCCCGACGTGGGCACGGCGCGTTGCGACTTCCCGGGCGGCAATGCGCACACGCTGTACCAGTCCATCCGCCGGCTGCTTGCCCTGCCGCCCGAGACGCGCCTGTTCATGTGCCACGACTACCCGCCCGCCGGCCGCGAGCCCGCCTGGCAGACCACGGTGGCCGCGCAGCGCGCGCACAACATCCACGTGCACGACGGCGTGGGCGAGGATGAATTCGCCGCCATGCGCATGCGCCGCGACGCCACGCTGGAGATGCCGGTGCTGATCCTGCCCTCGGTGCAGGTCAACATCCGCGCTGGCGACCTGCCGCCCAAGGACGACAACGGCGTGGCGTACCTGCGCATACCGCTCAATGCCTTGTAGATTGAGATGCCGATGCTGCAGCCGGCTTTGATGGGATGGCCTTCAGTATCGTGCCCTCGGAAAAGGGCGGCCGCCAGCCTTGTTTGGAATGCGGGGGTATGACCCGGAGTTGATGCAGATCAAGGGTGATTGAGCGAGGCCGTATACCGTGGCTGTACCTGGTCAATTCCTGAAGGGTACCCATGCAAAACATGAAGTCAATTCTGCTGCACGTTGATAGCTCCGCAAAGGCCGGCGAGCGCATCGGAGTGGCGAGACATCTGGCCGAAAAGTTCGATGCATCTGTGATCGCACAGCCATGCATGCTTTCCGCCGTGATGCTGTATCCATACGCTCTCGGCGGCGCTACTGCAGTCCTCAAGCATGCACATGAATCCGACGATGACTGCTTGCGTAAAGCGCGCAGGCTATTTGATGAGTTTGGTCAAAATTCAGCCAGAATGCGCTGGGCGGAACCTTTGCCCGAAGGACCATGGGGTTTCGCGAGGAGGGCACTCTATGCCGACCTTTTGGTCATGGGGCAGCGTGAAGAAGATGATCCTGCGGCTGGCCTGCTGCCATCGGATTTTCTGCCAAGTGTCTTGGTTGAGTCGGGACGGCCTGCATTGATCTTGCCTCGGGTGGGACGCGTCGACTCTGTGGGAGATTCCGTGGTGGTTGCCTGGAAGGAAACGCCGCAAGCCTCTCGCGCATTTGCCGCCTCCCTGCCTTGGTTACAGCATGCCAAGTACGTGCTGGTCGTTAGCGGCAGCGCATCGGAGCAAACCAGGAATCCGTTCTTGGCCGGCTATCTTCAAGCCCATGGCATCAAAGCGAATTACCGTGACATCCAAGGTGGCGACGGCGAAGTTGGTGAAAGCATTCTCTCTTCGTGTGCTGACGTGGGTGCAGACCTTCTCGTCATGGGGTGTTATGGACATAGTCGATCTCGCGAATGGATCATGGGGGGCGCGACCAGATCCGTATTGAACGCGATGACATTGCCCGTATTGATGGCCCACTGATACCTTGTCGGTACCACAGTTGCGTCGCCGGCCTTCCAAGCGATGGAGTGTCCCAAAGAGCGAATTTGCTTGGACCGTGTCAGCCTGCTGGCGAAACTGCCGGCTCACTGCTCTTTCATTGATGGGTGAAGGGCCGCATGCGCAATGGCCTGCTTGTCAGCGGGCGTCTGCCGCATGAGGAGAATCGCCTGGCGCAGACGCTCTATTCGTCGCCGCGAACGACGAGGACAGGGACCGGGGCCGTCCGCATGATCTGCTCGGCACCGCTTCCCAGCAGAACCCTTCCCAGGCCCTTGCGGCCGTGGGTCCCCAAAACAATCAGGTCTGCACTCCATTCACGGGCCTGTATGGCTACTGTCTCGCCGAGCCGGACCCCGGGAATCTCGGCCAAGATGGAGTCTGCGTCTATCCCGGCAGAACCGGCGATGGCCATCGCATCCGCCAGTAGCTTGTGCGCGTGGGCCCGCGCAATCGGAATCAGGTCGATGCTGTAGTCATAGCCGGATATCAATGCGAGGTCATCGATTGCGTGCATGAGTCGCACTACAGCACCGCATTCCCGCGCCAACCCAAGTGCGGTGACGAGTGCCTTGTTGGAGGTCTGGCTTCCATCGACGGGAACGAGTATGCGCTTGAACATGGGGTCCTCCTTGGGGTGAGAGCCCCATCATGGATGGACCAGTGCGCGCATCCATTGACCTCGGTCATCCTTGGCGGATACAGCTGGTTGTTTTTCCATCGGGGTGTTCGGTGTCGCTGGGGCGGGGGAGCCGCGCGGCAGCGATGCGCTGTTTCTTGATCCTTATCAAGTCCCTCCGGCGCGTGGCTCGCGAAGATGATTGATATCCTGCACGCGCGGCCCCTGGCCTTGACGGATGTGTGCTGTTGCGCGTTTCATGGCAACCAAGAAAGGTGTCCGATGGATTCCAGTGCCAGCAGCCAGGCAGCGGTGCTCCCGGCCCTTGGTCTGGCCGTGGCGCTGGGTGTCGGCCTTCACATCGGCACCGAGCGCGAACGGCGCAAGGGGCAAGGCGACGACCGCGACGTGGCGGGTGTGCGCAGCTTTGCCGTTGCGGCGGTCTGCGGAGCGTTGGCGCAAAGCCTGCCGGTGCCGGGCCTGGTGGTGGTGGGTGCGCTGCTTGTCGCCGTGTTGGTGGCGATTGCCTACTTCAAAAGCCGTACCAAAGACCCGGGCGTGACCACGGAGATGGCCCTGTTCGCGACCTATCTTGTCGGTGTGCAAGCTGCCATCGCGCCGGCGCTGGGCGCCGCCTGTGGGGCGGGTCTGGCTGCGCTGCTGGCGGCGCGCAGCCACCTGCACCGGTTCGCGCCAGAGCTGCTCAGCGAGCAGGAGTTGCATGACGGATTGCTCCTGGTTGCCCTGGCGCTGATCCTCTTGCCGCTGGTTCCATCTCGTCCGATGGACATCCTGGGCGGCATCAATCCCCGCCCGCTGGCCGCAATGGTGCTGCTGATCCTGGCGATGCAGGCTGGCGGCCAGGTCGCGCTGCGCAGGCTGGGGCCGCGCGGCGGGCCGCTGCTGGCAGGCCTCGTGTCGGGCTTTGTCTCCAGCACGGCGTGCATTGCGTCGCTGGGCAGCCGGGCCCGTACCCAGCCACAGCAGCTGTCGGTCCTGGCAGGGAGCGGCGCGGTCTCGGCGTCCGCCACCTGGCTGCAGGCGTTGATGCTGTCGGCGGCGCTCTCGCCCGGTGCCGCGTGGGCGCTGCTGCCCAGCGCGTTTGCCGGGGCGGTGGGGGCGGCTGCCTTCGGCGCGGCGCTTGTCCGCCATGCCGCGGTGACCCCTCCCGAGGCGCTGCCGGACCGCAAGGGCTCGGCCTTGCGCCCCCGCGAGGCCATTCTGGTCGCGCTGGTACTTGCCGGGGTGACCTTGCTGGTGGGAAACGCCCAGCGCCATCTGGGCGACACGGCCGGCAGCATCGGCGTGGCGCTGGCGGCGCTGCTCGATCCCCACGCCTCCATCGCCGCGCTGGCCGCGCTGCATGCCGCCGGCCGTGTGTCAGTCGATCACTGGATCGCAGGCGTGCTGGTGGCCATCGCTGCCAACACGTTGACGCGTTGCATGGTGGCCGCCGTAGCGGGTGGGAAATGGTTCGCCGCACGCATCGCGGGGGCCCTGGCGTGCAGCCTGGCCCTCGCATCGCTCACGGCGTGGTGGACCGTGTTGGGGTGATTCAATGTTCAACCTGCCAGTCCCTCGATGGCGCTTGGTCAATCGAAGGTGATCCACGCCACGACCATCCGTGCCACCAGCCATAGTGCGGCCGCCACGCACACCAGGCCCAGTGCGCCAATGATCCATAGACGGGGAGTCATGGTGTGGCCCATCATGGCTTTTGGCGCTTGAAGGTGCTGAAGTCGATCAGGGAGTAGATCGGGCAGGTTCCCATGATGCCTGTGACAAGCAGCACGAAACCGATGTAACCCCAGGGGCCAATGGCTCCCATGGCCGCCAGGCTGATCAGCAGCACACCCGCAGCCAGCCTCGTGGCCCGGTCCCAAATCCCGACATTGCTTTGAAGAAATGGCATGGCAACTCCTTGATGGACATGGCCCATGGTGCGCGTCCTGGCCCTGTTCCCATTGAGGCAGATCAATCACGGGCGCGATCCAGGGCCCGTCTTCCATTGACCCAGGTCAATGGTGTCGGGGGCCAACGGGCCTAGGGTGTGAGCACGCCAGGGCTTGGGCGTGCGTCGTCCAAAGCCTCGGACCACCACGCAGAGCGGAGACAAGCATGCGCATCGACTTTCTGGGCGGAACCGGAACCGTCACCGGTTCGAAATACCTGCTGACCCACCATGGGCGCCGGCTGTTGGTCGACTGCGGCCTTTTCCAGGGGCTCAAGCAACTGAGGCTTCACAACTGGGATCCGTTGCCGGTGGACGCTGCCAGCATCGATGCCGTTTTGCTCACCCATGCGCACCTGGACCACAGTGGCTATGTGCCGCGGTTGGTGAAATCAGGATTTCGCGGAAAGGTGTATTGCACAGCGGCCACGCGCGAGCTTTGCCGATTGCTGCTGCCCGATTCGGGTTGGCTGCAGGAAGAGGACGCAGAGTATGCCAGCCGCCATGGTCACTCCAGGCACAAGCCTTCGCTGCCGCTGTATACCCAGGAGGACGCCCGTGCTGCACTCGAGGCGTTTGAGGAGATCCCCTTCGGCAACGAATGCTCGCCCTGGAACGGCTGGTCCTGGCGGCTGCAGCGTGCGGGTCACATCCTCGGGGCCGCCAGCGCGCGTCTTGCCTGGGATGGAGGGAGTCTGCTGTTTTCGGGCGATGTGGGACGAAGCGATGACCTCCTCATGCGGCCGCCGCAAGCCGTCGAAAAGGCAGACTACGTGGTGGTCGAGTCCACCTACGGCAACCGCCAGCATCCCGACGAGGATGGGCTCGTCGAGCTCGCCTGCGTCATCAACCGCACGGCAGCCCGGGGTGGCATCGTTGTCGCACCCGCATTTGCCGTGGGTCGGGCGCAGACCTTGATCCATGCCATCCAGTTGCTCAAGGCAGCGCGGCGCATTCCGGACCTTCCGGTCTACCTCAACAGCCCGATGGCAGCGGACGTCACCGGCCTGTACAAGAGCCACTCGGACGAACATCGGTTGGGGGCAATCGAGTGCGAGGCGATGAGCGTGCAGACGACCATCGTCAACACGGTAGAGGAGTCACGCCGGCTCAACAGCCTGAGCTATCCCTCCATCATCGTTTCCGCCAGCGGCATGGCCACCGGCGGCAGGGTGCTGCACCACCTGAAAGCCTATGCACCAGACCGAAAGAACTCGATCCTTTTTGCGGGTTTCCAGGCCGCGGGGACCCGGGGCCAGGCCCTGGTAGACGGCGCAGACGCCATCAAGATCCATGGAGCGTACGTGAAGGTACGGGCGGAGGTTGCCAACCTGCAACAGTTTTCTGCGCACGCGGACCGCCGCCAACTGCTCGACTGGCTTGGTGTGCAGCATTCACCGCGCCGCGTGTTTGTGACCCACGGAGAGCCTGTGGCTGCTGATGCGATGCGCTTGGCCATCGAGGAGACCTACGGCTGGAATTGCACCGTACCCGAGTACCGGCAGTCGTTCGAGCTTTGATTGGTCAAGATCGGATGCAGACTCTCCGGTATCTTGTCTATAACCGGTACGGCAACCAGCGGGCAATTGCCAATGGGGTAAAAACTCCCAAGCGGAGGTCTCGGCCAACCAGGGAGCCCGGCATCGCCGCCCTTCGCGGGAAGACGTTCAGGCCGCCGCCTCGACTAGCGCCCGCCCTGCAGCCCGCAGCACCTTGCCGGCACCATCGCCCAGCAGCAGCGCGCCGCTGCTGAATGCACCATCGACCAGCAGCGAGAGCTGCGATGCCGTGACCTCGGGCTTCTTCAGCCCCATGCGCTTGCACAGCGCGGCCAGTCGTTTGCGCTGCTCCAGCCGGTGCGCGGCCGATATGGCGCGGGCCGGGTGGGTGGGGTCTGCAAACTCCGCCGCCACGTTGAGCTGCGGGCAGCCGCGGTAGCCGGGGCGGGCTACGCGCTCGCCCACCCAGGCGAGCAGGGCGTCGAGTTCGGCTTTAGCGTCGGGCGCATGGGGGGCTGCCGCCTCGTCCCACTGCTGCCAGAACTCCTTGTCCTCGCGCTCCAGGAAGGCGGCGACCAGGTCGTCCTTGGTGCGGTAGTAGCGGTACAGGCTGGTCTTGGCGATCTGCGCGCGCTCGATGATGAGGTCGATCCCCACGGCGCGCACGCCCTCGGCGTAGAACAGCTGGCAGGCCGTGTCGAGGATGCGCTGCTGTACGTCGCCGGCAGGGGCGGGGGGCAAGGGGGCGGCGGTCTTGCGGGGGGCGGTGGGGCTCATGGCGTCATTGTCCCACGGATTGCGTTGACACAATACAGACCTGTATGTAGCATCGCGCCATCTTCAACAAAACGTACAGGTCTGTATCGTGACTGCAAACGCCTCCATCCCTTCCTCTTCTTCCAACGCTTCTGCCCGCCCCGTGCTGGTATACGGCGCCGCCGGGCACACGGGCCGCTTCGTGGTACAGGCACTGCACGAACAGGGCCATGCCGTGCTGCTGGCCGGGCGCGACCTGGGCAGGCTGCGGGCGGCCTTCCCCGATGCACCGGCGGACCAACTGCGGGTGCAGAGGCTAGACGGCGATGCCGCCGCTCTTGTGCGCTTGCTGGCCGAGAGTTCGCTGGTCGTGAACTGCGCCGGCCCCTTTGCCGACAGCGCACCCCAGCTGCTGCAGGCCGCCCTGCAAGCCGGCGTGCACTATGTGGACGTGTCGGCAGAGCAGCCCACGGCGCGCGAGGTCTTCGAGCAGTGGGGCGAGCGCTTTGCGGCCGCCGGCCTGTGCGCCGCGCCCGCCGTGGCTTTCTATGGCGCCGTGGGCGACCTGCTGGCCACCAGCGCCACCGGCGACTGGCCTGGTGCCGATGCCATCGACATCCACATCGCGCTGGACAGCTGGCACCCCACCGCGGGCACGCGCAAGACCGGGGTGCGCAATGCGGGCCGGCACATCGTGTACCGCAATGGCCAGTTCCAGATGCCACCCGCCGTGCCGCCGCGCAAGAACTGGGCTTTTGCCGCGCCCTTTGGCGAGCAGGATGTCGTGGGATTTTCGAGCGCCGATGCGGTGACCATTGCCCACCACATCCGCGTGCCCGACGTGCCGGCGTGGATGAACGAAACCCCACTCACCGAGTTGCGCGCACCCGGCACGCCTGCGCCCGTGGCGGTGGACGCGTCGGGTCGTTCGGCCCAGCGCTTCCTGGTCGAGGTGGTGGTGCGCCGGGGCAGTGAGGAACGCCACGCCAGCGCCAGCGGGCAGGACATCTATGCCATCACCGGCCCGCTGGCTGCGCAGGCGGTGGGGCGCATCCTGGCGGCCGATGGGGCGCTGACCGGGGCCCTGTCGGCGGGGCAATTGGGGGACGCGCGCTCGTTCCTGCAGGCACTGGCGCCTGGGTACCTGCAACTGGTGTTCGCGGGCTGATCTGGCTGATTCCCTGGCCGCATGCACGCGGCGGCTCGCAGCCTGCTCAGCGGGAGCTTGGCCCCGTCAGCGCGCCGGGCAAGCGGCCCAGTGACGCAAAGACATGCTGCTGCGCCAGGACGAGTGCCATGTAGCCCACCAGCTCCATCCATTCTTCAAATACCACATCGTGGCCCAGGAAAACCTGCTCGACGGGCAGTCCCAGCAGGTGGCCGTCGGCATAGGTGCTGCCCAGCGCGGCGATCAGCAGGATGGTGCATTCCGCCGAGGGGACATTGCGATGGCGCACCAGCTGCCAGACCAGGCGGTCCAGGCGAAAGCGCACGATGAGGAACAGCGCAAAGGTGGCGCACAGGCCCACCAGCGGCCGGATGGCATCGTGGTACCACAGCACAGAGGACGAATAGAAAGGCCCGTCGGGCATGACCACCACGGCGGTGCCGAGCGCCGCGCCCCAGCTCAGCTCGCGCGCGATCATCAGGAACCAGGTGAGCGCCGCGAGAATGCCAAAGGCGTGGGTGGCGGATGTGCGGCGCTTGCGCCCGCCGGCCATTGCAAAGCACATGGCCGCCAGCCCGCCGCCCAGAAGCACCAGGGCCTGGCTGTTCTCGATCCAGCTGTTCTCCCAGCCCGCCGACACGGGCAGGCGGATCGCAATGGAGTACCCCAGCACCAGGGCCAGGCACAGACTGGCCAGCAGCATGCGCCGTTGCCAGGATGCGCCCACGCTCCAGCCTGCGTGCCGCCCTGGCACGACCACCCCGTGTCCATCCGTCACAGGCCGCTCCTGCAGGGAAGGGGGTTCGTCGTGAAAAATACTTTTGTAATAAATAGGGTGTAAGCGCATTCCATCAAGCCTAGTCTCGCACGTTCGCTGGCGAAGTGCATTGCAAGGGGCTTGGCTTAGAACAGGTTCTTCGGTCATGGGCTGTGGGTTGGCCGCAACGGCCAGCCCGTGCGCGGCCACGCCTTGATCGGCCGTTGAGCGCCCCAGTGTCCCTGCGGCGTGCCGTGGAACTGGGCTTGGTTTCTGGGGCCGGCCCATGCGATCATTCCGCGCGATGACTACCAATGGAGTTGCAGCGTGAACGAGATGGTCAAGGTGGAACCCCAGGCTGTGCCGCAGGCCGCTTCGGGCCTGGACGGTATTGAATGCGTCGTGGCCGAGCCGCTGCGCTTCAAGGCCAAGCTGGCCATCGGCGAGAACGCATACGCATCGCTGCGCATGGTGAACCGCGGGCGTGAGCTGTGGGATGTGCTGGGCGCGGCCGGTGCCGGGGCCGCCATCGCCAAGTCCAGCATGGTGGCGTCAGCGTTCTTTGCGCCTTCGGGCGTGGTCGGGGCGCTGGGGGTGGGCGCAGCGGCCACGCCGGTGGGCTGGGTGGCTCTGGCGGCGCTGGCCTCGGGTGGGGCGTGCTACGGCATGTACCGCTGGCTGGGGGCTTCCAAGGGCAGCCGGGTCATCGAGATCCCGCGCTGCCTGAACACCCCGCTCGACACGCTGGGCCTGGCGCTGTTCGACCTGATCGCGCCGCTGTCGCTGCGGCTGGCCGCCGGGCCCGATGGCGTGGTACCTCCGCAGCGCCATGCCTTCCTGGCCGCGCACCTGGTGGACGAATGGGGGCTGGACGAGCGCTTTGTGGCGCGCGCCATGGCCGTGGTCGAGCCCGGCCTGGCCGATGCCTCGCCCCAGGAACTGGCGCGCGAGCTGGCCGCCTTTCTGCACGCCAACCCGGACTGCAACCACCAGGTCATCGCGGCCGAGATGGGCGCCTTCCTGGCGCAGATGCTGGAGGCCGGCGGAGCGGCGCTGGCCGAGCCCGAACAACAATTGCTGGCCCAGGTGCAGCAGACCCTGCAGACCCCGCCGCCGGGAGAGGTTGCCAAGGTGTGGGCCCAGGCCAAGGGCCATGCGAACCACTATGGCGGCCAGGTGGCAGGGGCTGCAGGCAAGGCGGCGGCATGGACCAAGGAACAGCTGCGGACAGCGCAGCAGATAGGGGAACTCACGATGCGTGGTACGGAACTGCCCGGACAGATTGCGGGTGCGGTGGGCAAGGCAGCGTCCTGGACGAAGGAGCAGATGCCCACCCTCCAGCAGGTGGAAGAGCTGAAAAAGCGCGGTGAGGCGCTGACGGGCCAGGCGGTGGACGGCCTGCGCAGCGCCACCCAGGCGGCGCAGGGGGCGCTGCCCACAGCCGAACAGGTACAGCAGGGTGCGCGGCGCACGGGTGTGCTGGCGCGCCAGGGTCTGGACCTGCTCAAGGCCAAGCTGGGGCGCTGAGCGGGCAGGCGCTGGCGCTGTTGCATGCACCCCTCTGGCTGCGAGAACGTGCAGGGGGCGAGGTCTCGGTCAGATGTAGTAAGCCGCCGTCGCCATGCTCGCCGCAGACATGGTTCCGAAGGTGAGGGTGCCGACTACCGATACCTGAAAATCCGTCGCTGCGCTGGAATCAGCGTCCCAGACGTAGTAGACCTTGCCATTGGAACCAACCATGGCGTCAGCGGTGGCAGAGTTGAATGCAAGCACCACCGCCTTGCCGTCGTTGGCTAAGCTGATCTTGCCGGCTTCATTGGCGGTGGATGTGTTGATGTCGCCGACCGATACCGTGGTGCTTCCGAAACGCACTCCGATGTTGTTGGCGCCATTGAGCAGGAGGGTCGTTGGGTCGTTGGCATGCACCGCCGAAGCGGCCACCGAACCAGCCCCTCCCAGGAAGAAGGTGAAATCGAGCTTGCCGCCGCCCGCCAGCGTGCTGATCGTGTCCTGGCCGTTGATTGCCGCTGTGGCCTCAAACTGAATAATGCAGCCTTGTCCTTGCAAGGTGTCATTGCCGCCACCACCCCGCAGCACGTCGGCACCGCCATTGCTGATGATGTTGTCGTGGCCCACTCCGCCCGTGATCTTGTTGTTGCCGGCGCTGCCATTCAAAACAAGGCTACTCAGCGTGTAGGCGCTGGCATCGATGTTCTCGCTGGTGGTCCCAGTGACAAAGCCTGGACCCCGGGTGTCCGTGGTAATCCAATACGAGGTGATGCCGATGAAGTTGTTGGTGATCTGCAGCGTCTCGCCTGCGGTGGATGCAAAGAACGCGTAGTCGGTGCCACCGCCGCTGGTCACGGTGTCGCCCGCCGCATGCGCTGCGCTGTTGAAGAAGAAGTAGTCCGTACCGGATCCACCCTGGAGAATGTCCGCACCCTGTCCGGCGAAGATTTTGTTCGTGCCGTTCTTCACCCCGTTCACGGTCATCGCACGGGTGGCGCCCGATATGTCGATTGAAGCAGCAGAGCCGCTGCCCTTGTCGAACGACAGGTTGATCTCACTGAGGGAGCCCAGGTTGGCGTCGGACAGGAAGGTCAGCGCATAGGCCCGGTTGCTGGTCTGGTCCTGGACGCGCAAAACCTCCACATTGGTGATGCGATCAAGCGACTGCGTGCTGGATATGCTGAATGCGCTGTTGATCTGGACGATATCAGTGCCGCCGCCGCCATCGATGCTGTCCACCACCCCGGAGCCGGAGATGAACGATGCCGCGTCGTAGTAGTAGAAGGAATCCGCGCCGTTGCCGCCGACCAAGGTGTCCACGCCCGAGCCTCCGGTGATGCTGTTCGTGCCCGCGCCCACGCCCTTGAGCGCCATACTCTGGGTCACGCCCCGCAGGTCGAAGTTGCCGGACGAGCTGCCGTTCTTGTCGCCCGACAGGTCGATGGCGATGACGCCGCTGAGCAAAGCGTCGGAGTTGGCCACTATGCTGTGGGACCGCGTGGTCGCCGACTGCGCCTGTGCATTGATCTGCTCTACCGAGGTCATGCGGCGCAGGTCGCTGGCGGTCGTGAGCGTGATTGCGCCGGTGATGACCACCGCGTCCGTGCCGCTGCCGCCATCGATCAGGTCCACCACCGCATTGCCGGTGATGAATTCGCCCAGCGATGCGTGGAGAAAGCTGTCGTCCCCACCTTCGCCATTGAGCGTGTCGACACCCGCGCCACCGGTGATGACGTCGTTGCCCTCGCCTGCGTTGACGGTGTCGTTGCCAGTGCCCAGTGTGATGGTGTTGGCGCCGGCGCCGCCGGTCACCGTAAGCTTGCCCGCTGCGCTGTACGACAGGTTGCCGTTGGCCAGCGCCACGGTGGCGGCGAAGGCGCCTGCCAGGTTCAGCGTCTGGCCGGCCGTGAGGGCCTGTGCATCGATCGACTGCGCCGCACCCAGTGTGACCGAGTTGCTGGCGGCGGCCAGGGTGAAATTCTCCACCGCGGCGTTCAGGGTCTCACCGCTGGCGAGCGCCGTGGTCAGGATGATCTTGTCGCTGCCGCCCGCGGCGGTGATGCCACCGGTATTGAAGGTGTTGTACTGGGCCGCCGTCATGGTGATGGCGCCGGCCAACGCGAGGCGTTCGACCGTGGTGGTGTTGGCGCCAACGATGTTGGCGCCGTCGGTGGCGGCCAGCACGTCGGCCGCATTGGCCAGGGTGTAGATGCCGGTGACCGTGTTGCCCCCTGTGTTCACCGTGGTGGCATTGCCCACCACGCCATTCACGTTGGTGCCAGCCAGTAGCGTAACGCTGTTCGCACCGCCACCGGAGACGGTGTAGGTTTCGACCCCCGCACGTGCGGTGACCGCGCCGCCATCGGTGATCGTCACGAAATCCGATGCCCCAGCTGCCGTGATGCTGGTGATCCCCTCGTGCTGCTCAACGGTCATCGTCATCGTTCCGGCACCGGTGAACACCAGGTTCTCGGCGGTGGTCGCCAGGCCGCCATTGACGGCGGCAAAGTCGGCGCCGTCCGTGACCCGCAGTATGTCCCCGGCGGCGCCCAGGCTCCAGGTGCCGCTGGCGGTGTTGCCGCCCAGGTTGACCGTGGTCGTGTTGGTGTTGGCGCCAGTCAGGTTCACGCCGGGCTTGTTGGCGGCCACGACAAAGGCGTTGGAGGCGATGCTGGACAGGTGGTAGCCGGCAACGCTGGCGGCATCGTTCTTGCCGTTGACCGTACCGCCGGAGGTGATGCGCACCACGCCCGTGGCACCAGTGACGGCGGAAAGCGCCTGGTGCTGGATCTGCGTCATGCTGACGGTACCCGTGATGTCAAGGGCCTCTGCGGTGGTCGCCA
>NZ_JBKDTZ010000150.1:0-18741 GCF_046339755.1 Acidovorax sp.
CCATGTTAACCCCTTCGTTGCGGGCCTGCATCACTGCCCGATCGATCAGTCGCGCAACGTAACCGCGGCCGCGGGGCAGCTTGAGTCCGGTCACGCCGAACTCGGCGCAATGCTCGTATTCGGGGTGCTCGGAAAAGGCCAAGTGCGCCATGGCGATGAGTTCCAGGCGGCGGTTGTAGATGCCGAAGATCTCGTCGCGGTTGAAGTCGAGCTGGTCCGCATAGCGGCGGATCTGCTCGTCGTTGGCGGCGTAGCCGAAGCGCAGGTAGCGGTCGGCAGGCTCCAGCTGCAACAGGTGGGCCGTGATGCGCTCGCGGTACGAAGGCCCGAGCGAACGGATGGGAACCATCAGTGGTGCCGACATGCTGCCCTCACTCTCATGGGGACGCCCCGTGACCGGGCGCAGCATTCCCCGGCCTGCGTCCCAGGATGCCTTGAGCCAGTCTTTGGTAGCGAACATAGCTCCAAATATAAGGGTTTTCCCTAGGAATTTCCAGTGATTTTTGCTGCGGCGCAGCAAAATAGTGAGGCACGTCGAGTTCCTTCAAGAAGTCGGTTGAAATGATGCTCAGCCTACGTCAGACGCTCTCGATTCCATAGCAAGGCAGCGGACATACCGGGTACGCGCCAGCCGCCATGGGCCGACATCCTGGCAGCGCCACGTTATGCCTGTCGCGCACGGGATGCAAGAGCAACACCCCCTGGCCGGGCGGGGCTGCCCGCTGCCGGCCCTCCATGGTTCAAGGCACCTTGCGGATGGGCGGGCCCTCGGCCTGCGATGTGTATGCCGACAGCACGGGCACGGGCGTGGGTGCCGTGGCGGGCACGCTGCACGCCACAGGCACACCCGGGGCCGCATCCCCGGAGCTGCTGCGCGCCTTCTTCAGCACGGCTGCACGATCCACCGACAGTGCGACGGAATTGCCCAGGTGCAGCACCGCGCTCTCCAGTCCCTGGGTTTCCGACAGATCCAGCTGCCCGGCGCGGGCATCCACCCTCAGCGAGCGCATTCGGGCCGCATTCACTTCCAGCGCTGCCGTGCCCCGGCGGGTGCGTTGCGCGCACTGGGCCACATCCTCGGCAACTCCGGGCACCTTCCAGGCGCCACAGGGCCGGCACTGTGTGGACCACAGATCGAGGTGCGTGACCGTGCCACGAACGGCGATCGCCTGCCCCACCACCTCCAGCCGCTCCACGGGGGCCTGGGCTTCGATGCGGGCCCGGGTGAGTGCCAGATGCCTGAACCGGGCAGGCAGCACGATCTCGTCCATCCACACCGAGGATTTTCCGTGCCGCCTGGGTTGCGCTGCGCCGAGCCCCCGGACTTGGGTCCAGCGCAGTACCAGCGTGTCGCCTTCGCGGGCCGCAGTGAGCCACGGGAACTTTCCGGGCAGTGTCTCCGGCTCATCGCCATCGCCCCGGCGCGACTGCACGATGATCCGCACCTCGGGCACATCGTCGAGCACAACGCGCACCGACATCTTCGAGGCATTGTCGCCCGCCTCCTCCAGCCTCAGCCCGGTGACTCCCTCCAGCGACTGGGCCTCGACGGTGTAAGCGACGGCGGTAGGCCCGGGCCTCTGGAAACGGTCCATGCCGCTCGTGATCAACAGCGCCCAGAACAACGCCAGCGTCGCCACGAAGAGCCAGCGCCCGAGCCGGTGCGGAGCACGCCGCCGGTTGGTGGTGGAGCTCACAGCAGCTCCTTTTCCTGCAGGTGCAGGTAGGCCTGCAGCCACAGCAAGGCGGGCAGGCCGATCCACAGCAGCGCATTGAGGGCATGGATGCCCGCGTCCAGCGATGCAAAGCGGCGCGACGACCACCATGCAAACAGCACGTCCCCTTGCGCACCCGCCATGGAGGCCACCAGCGCGGTGGATACGAACAGCGCAAAGCCCAGGGCAAGGGTCTTGAGCAGGGAGGCCCGCCCGAAGTAGAGCGAACCCGCCACGGCAAAGGCCTGCAGGGTCCAGACAGCGATCAGCAAGCCTGTTTGCTGGGCGGCCGGCATGGCCTGCCGCGCGGCCATCTTCGCCAGTGGCATGAAGAGCGCATAGTCCTCGGGCTTGAAGGCCTGGGGCTCCAGGGCAGAGCGCACCGCGATGGCGGCCTGCTGCACCGGCCAGGAAATCGCCAGGAACAGCAGGCTGTAGGCCAGCGGGTAGGCGATGGCCACGACCACGACGCACAGCGCCCATTTCTCGAACACCGATGCAGGCCGCATCAGTGCCAGCAAGGCCGACTCGCGCCGCGCCACGGCGCTGAAGTAGCGACCGGCAAACACGAAGCCCGTGAGGAACAGCCCGCCAAAGTACAGCGCCGCCTGCATACTGGTCTGGAAGGCCGCAAAGCCTGACACCCCCAGCATGAACAACAGCAGCGCGATGTAGAGCAGGCTGCAGACCAGCAGGTGCCCCAGGTACGTAGACCTTTGCTCTGCCCAATGGGCCCGGGCCAGGCGCCGCCACCGCGGCCAGGAGAAGGTCGTCGATTCGGGCCCGCGTACAGAAATGAATTCCATGCTCATGCTGGTTCCTGCGCCACGGCGTCCTGCTGCCATGGCGCCAACGCCGCCAGCATGCTGTCGCGGTTGAGGCTCATTGCCTTGTAGAGCAGTTCCAGTTGCACGGTGTGCTCCACCGCGGTGGGGGCGTCACCCCGCGAACGCAGCGCCACATAGGCGATCTGTTGGCCAATGCGCTCCTGGTAGAGCAGGCCCTCCTGTGCCGGCAGGTCCGCCGCGCTGTTGGCCACACCGGTGCGCAGCACCCCGGCCAGATCGGCCATGCGCGCCGACAGCGCCAGCTGCCCCTGGTCGATGAACCAGATGTGGCTCAGCACGCTTTCAAGGTCATGCGCCTGGTGGGTGCTGATGAGCACGGCGCGCTCGGCATGCTCGGGCCGCTGCACCAGTCGGCGGAACTGGCCCCGGCCCACGATATCCAGGCCGTTCGTGGGTTCGTCCATGAGCAGCAGCGGCGTGCCCGTGGCCAGCGCGAAGGCGATCGCCGCCTTTTTCTTCTGCCCCAGGCTCATGGCCTCGAAGCGGCTGGCGGTGGGCACTTCGAGCTCGTCCAGGTACGCCCCGAACAGGGCCTTGGAAAAGCGCGGGTAGAAGACGCCCTGCGTGTCCGCCAGCTGCGCCGTCGTGAGGTTGGGAAGGTGGAATTCCTCGGGCACGATGCAGATGCTCGCCAGGAAGTCCGCCGCCCGCTGGCGCGGCACATGGCCCATCACCTGCATGCGGCCGGCCCAGGGGGTGAGCAGCCCGCAGAGGAGCTTGAGCAGGGTGGATTTGCCACTGCCGTTGCGCCCGAAGAGGCCGTAGATGCCGGGTTGGCGCACCTGGGCCGAAAAGCCCTGGTAAAGCGCGTCGCGGCCATAGCCGAAATGCAGGTCGTCGATGGCGATCATGGGTGGCAGTCCGGCCTTTCCTGCGCGCAGGCGGAGCGCCACGGCGCGCGCATTGTCACACGGGCACTGCGGTCGTCGCCTTCACGCGGTCAAGCACGAAGCTGGTCTTGCAGTCCTGCACGCTGGGGTGCTTGAGCAAGGTGTCCATGATGAAGCGGCTGTAGTGCGCCATGTCGGCAACCACCACGCGCAGGAGGTAGTCCATCTCGCCCGTGAGCGAGGCGCATTCGACCACCTCGGGCCAGGTCTGCACGCTGGCGCGGAACACGTCCATGGGGTTGCGCTTGTGGCTTTCGGTGTGCTTTTCCAGGCGCACGTTGAGGTAGGCCGTGAGGCCCAGGCCCACGGCTTCGGGCGGCACCAGGGCGACATAGCGGGCGATCACGCCAGCGTCTTCCAGCCGCTTGACCCGGCGCAGCACGGCGCTGGGCGAGAGCCCCACCTGCTCGCCGATCACGTCGTAGGTCTCGCGGCCGTTTTCCTGCAAACGGCGCAGGATGGCCCGATCCAGCTTGTCAAGTGCGTTGAAAGCAGTCATTGCTCAGGATTTTACGAAAAATGAAGCCGCCGCGATGGCCCTTCATCAAACTCGGGTATGTCCCGATAGTGACACAGGGGCCTGCCAAAGAACAATGAATACCGCAAAAACGAACGACCGTTCTATTTTGCGCAAACCAAAAATATCCATCAACGGAGACAAGCACATGACCGGTTTCATTGGCCGCCTTCTGCGGCGATTGGCGCTCGCCGCTACCGCTTCGACACTGCTGCTCGGGGCCAGTGCCCATGCACAGGCCGGGTACACGCAGACGCGTTACCCCATCGTGCTGGTGCACGGGCTGTTCGGCTTTGATTCAGCGCTGGGCGTGGACTATTTCTACGGCATCCCTGACGCGCTGCGCCAGGGCGGTGCCAAGGTCTACGTCGCCCAGGTCTCGGCGGCCAACAGCACCGAGGTGCGCGGCGAGCAATTGCTGGCCCAGGTCAAGAACATCCTGGCCATCACGGGAGCAGCCAAGGTGAACCTGGTGGGCCACTCGCACGGCGGCCCCACGGCACGCTATGTGGCCGGGGTGGCCCCGGGCAAGGTGGCCTCGGTGACCTCGGTGGGCGGTGTGAACCGCGGCTCGCGCGTGGCCGACATCATGCGCGGCGTGGCGCCCGCTGGCTCGGTCTCCGAGACCATCGCCAATGGCGCCGCCACTGCCCTGGTGGCCTTGATCAACCTGACTTCGGGCGGCACCGGCCTGCCGCAGATGCCCACGGCAGCACTCGACTCGCTCACCACCAATGGATCGGCCGCCTTCAACCGGCGCTTCCCACAGGGGGTCCCGACCTCCGGCTGCGGCAACGGAGCGGAGCTGGTCAACGGCGTGCGCTACTACTCCTGGACCGGCACCAAGACGCTGACCAATGTGCTCGACGCCAGCGATGCCCTGCTCGGCGTGCTGGGCCTGGTGTTCGGCGAAGCCAACGACGGCCTGGTCTCGGCCTGCTCCTCGCGGCTGGGCACGCACCTGGGTGACCACCGCCAGAACCACCTCGATGAGGTGAACCAGCTGGTGGGCCTGCGCGACTGGTTCTCGACCGATCCGGTCACGCTGTACCGCCAGCAGGCCAACCGACTCAAGGCCGCCGGCCTGTAATTTTTGCGATGATCGCTGCCATGGACCGCCTTCCCCGCCCTGCCGTGACTGTCGCCATCGCCCTGGTGGTGATGGTCGCGGCCGTGCTCGGGTGGCGCGCCTGGCGGACCGCGGCGGGCCAGGGCACCGGTCCTGGCGCCAGCGCGGCTGCGCCTGCGGCAGCTGCGGCGGTGCCCGCGGGCAGTGCAGCATCGGCAACGCTCTCACCCGCGTCCGCGGCGCTTGCCGCGGCCTCGGCCGCCTCGCAGGCGGCCGCAGGGGCCGACCCCCTGCTGGTGCCCGGCCTGCGCAATACGCTGGAAGCCATGCTCTTCGAGGCCGGCGAAGCCAGCGACCCCGATGCGCTCAAGCAACGCCTGGCGCAGTTGGTGGGCCAGCATTTCCCGGCCGCGCTGGCCACCCGCGCCCTGGCCCTGGCCGAGCGCTATGTGGACTACCGCGTGGCGCTGGGGGCCTTGTCGGCCCCCCGTGACCCCAGCGATCCGCGTGCCTTGCGCGACGCCATGGAGGCACGCCAGAAAGTGCGGCAGCAGTACTTCCAGGGCGAAGAGTACGACGCCCTGTTTGCGCAGGAAGCCGAACTCGACCGCTACACCCTGGCACGGCTGGAGATCGCGCGCAATCCCCAGCTCTCGCCGCAGCAGCGCAGCGATGCGCTGCGCGCTGCCGAATCCGAGCTCGCCCCCGAGCGCCGCGCCGAGCGCACAGCGGCCACAGCCCACCTGGACGCCGCGGCACAGACTGCGGCCTTCAATGCACAGGGTGTGGGCGACGTACAGCGCCATATGGCGCGCAGCGCACAGTTCGGGGAGCAGGCGGCCCATGCACTGGCCCAGCTCGACCGCGAAGACCAGCATTGGCAGAGCCGGCTCGAGGAACTCAGCCACACCCGTGCGCAGCATGGCGAAGCGGCTGCGCAGGCCCTGCGCCAGCAGCTGTTCACGACCGAAGAACTGCAGCGTGTGGACGCGGCCCTGGCGCTGCGCGCCCTGCAAGCAGGCGCTTCTGCGCGCTGAACCAGGACGGCGGCCAGGCACCCGCAGAGACGGGTGGTTTGACCGTTCGGACAGTAACAAAGGGTAAACCCTGTACGGGTGCATATACTGCGCGATCCTGGAACTCTTGAGGATCCCGATGTCGCTCCGTAGCATCTTGTTCAGCGCGGCCTTGGCCAGCTTGGCCACCGCCGCACTGGCCCAGACCCCTTCCGCCCCGATGACCATCGTGGTGCCCTACCCTGCGGGCGGCCCGCTGGACACCTCGGCCCGCATCATCGCGGAAGGCGCGGCTGCGCAGTTGGGTGCCATCAAGGTCGAAAACAAGCCCGGCGCCGGCGGTGGAACCGGTGCCGACCTGGTGGCCAAGTCTCCTGCCGGCAGCAACCAGCTGCTGATGGGAGCCGTGGCCACCCATGCGGTGAACCCCTGGCTGTACAAGAACTTCCCGTACAACCCGATCAAGGACTTCAAGCCCATCTCGCTCGTGGCCCGCACGCCCAACGTGCTGGTCGTGAATGCCGAGCAGGCCACCAAGCTGGGCATCAAGACCACGCCGGACCTGGTGCAGTATCTCAAGAAGAACCCCGACCAGGCCAAGTACGGCTCGGGCGGCAACGGCAGCATCGGCCACATCTCGGCCGAGATGTTCAAGTCGCTCACCAACACCAAGATGGGCCACACGCCCTTCCAGGGATCCAACCCGGCCCTGGCGGCGCTGCAGTCGGGCCAGGTGCTGCTGGTGTTCGACAACCTCGCATCGGCACTGCCGCACATCCGCTCGGGCAAGCTGCACGCGCTGGGCGTAACCACCCTGAGCCGCAACGAGGCATTGCCTCAGGTGCCCAGCATCAATGATTCGGTGCAGGGCTTCAACGTGTCGACCTGGTTCGGGCTGTTCGCCCCGGCATCGCTGCCGCAGGTGGACGCCCAGCGCTATGCCGCGGCGTTCACGGCCGCCATGCAATCGCCTGCCGGCAAGGAAAAGTTCAAGCAGATGGGCATCACGCCCGAAGAACTCACGCTCGATGGCTTCGCGCAGTTCGTGCGCTCTGAGAACAGCAAGTACGAATTCCTGATCCGCGCCGCCAAGATCAAGATCGAGTAGGCACCGGTGAGCTCAGCCCCTGCCGATCTCGGCCAGGCAGGCGCTGATGACCTCGGGGTGAAGCGCCATCTCCACGTGCGCCGGGCCATCGAGGAAACGGTTGTCCGCACCCGCCAGGGTCGCGGTGCTGGCCGGGAAGACGATGTTGTCGCAGTTGGAGTACCAGCACACGAAGCGCTGGGCACGCCCCTGCGGCTCCACGCTCAGCAGCCCCTTCACCCAATCGCCCGCCAGGCTCATCTGGCGGCCGTTGACGGCACGGCTGAAGCGCCCGAGCCAGGTGCCGCCATGCGGCGTACCCAGGGTCAGGATGCGGTGCACGCGCGCATCGGCCGCATGCGCGCGCAGCCAGGCACGTGCCGCCAGGCCGCCCATGCTGTGGCAGAGCAGCACCGGCGCCATGCCGGTGGCGGCCGTCACCCGCAGCACGGCGTCTTCGATGATCGCGGCATAGTCGTCGATGGAGCCCATCACCGGCTCCAGGTTCACCGCCACATGGGCATGGCCTTGAGCGCGCAGCGGCCCATGCCAGGGCAGCCACAGCCCCCGGTTGCACATGAAGCCTTGCACCAGCACCTCGCCGCGGCGCCCCGTGGCCTGAGCCGGCAGCCAGTCCCCCACGGCCTGGTGGCGAAACGGCTGGCGCCAGCAGAACACCACCAAGGCCACCCAGACCTCGGCCCACCAGGCGCGCACCACCTGTGCAACGCGCGCGCGGGGCGCGCCATCGCCCCGGTTGAGGTGGTGCATGAGCACGAACTCGACGGCCATCACCAGCCAGAACAGGGCCAGTGGCAGCAGCGCGCCGGCCAGCGCCCGAGCGGGGGATTGCGGCCACTGCCAGACCAGCCAGGCGGTCTCGGCCAGTGCCAGGATCAAGAGGAGGATTTTTTGCCAGCGCGCAATCATGGTTTGCAGTGGAGTTGTTTCCGGTCAACGGCGGCTGTTCAAGAGCATTTTGAACAGGGTCTAATGGCATGCCTGCATTGTGCGGCCACACGAGAGGGACCTATGGACGCGGCCCAGACCATCCGCGACAGCATTGCCGATGTCAACGCCCTGCGCCTGCACCGCACGGGGGACGCGCCCCTGGGGGTCGCCGTGGCGACCATCAAGACCCTGCAGGCGCGCCGCTTTGCGGGCACCTATGCGGACCTGATGACTTCGCCCGCGTTCGGCCCCGCAGCGCGCTTTTTTCTGGAAGAACTCTACAGCGACCGCGACTACACGGCGCGCGACCAGCAGTTCGGCCGCATCGCCGGCACGCTGCAGACCATGTTCCCGCGCCCCGTGGTGGACACGGCCGTGGCCCTGGCCGTGCTGCACGCCCAGACCGAGAACCTGGACCAGGACATGGGCCGCGCCTGGCTGCAGACCGACAAGGCCGAACCCGAGGCCATGCGCTACACCAGCGCCTGGCGCGCCGTGGGCCAGCGCGCCGGGCGCCAGCAACAGCTTGCGCGCGTGCTGGCCATGGGCCGCGACCTGGCGCGCCTGACCCGGGCACCCGGCCTGCGCACCATGCTGCGCATGATGCGCGGGCCGGCCACGGCGGCCGGCATGGGCGCGCTGCAGCAATTCCTCGAAGCCGGGTTCGACACCTTCGGCCAGCTGGCACGCCAGCGCGGTGCGGTCGAAGAGTTCCTGGCCACCATCAAGCAACGCGAGCAAGCCCTGATGAGCCTGCTGTTCGACGGCGATGCTGTCACCTCGGGGACCGAACTGGCCCGCACCCTAGGACAAGCCCGGTAGCCGCCTTACTGCCTGCACTTCCACAATCTGTGCCCATCTATCTACTGGTGAGCACAAGGAAAGCGCATGGAAAAGATCTGGCTCAAGAGCTACCCACCGGGCGTCCCGCATGACGTGAAGCCCGAGCAATACCGCTCTGTGGCCCATATGCTGGAAGAATCCTTCCGCAAGAATGCATCGAGCCCGTTCTCGGTCTGCATGGACCAGTGGATGTCGTACGGCGAGCTTGATCGCCTGTCCGGCGCCCTGGGCGCCTATCTGCAGGGCCTGGGCCTGGAGCCCGGGGCGCGCGTGGCCATCATGCTGCCCAATGTGCCCCAGTTCGGCGTGACGATGGCCGCCGTGCTGCGCGCAGGCTACACCTGTGTGAACGTGAACCCGCTGTATACGGCACGCGAACTGCAGCACCAGTTGAAAGACTCGGGCGCCACGGCCATCGTGATCCTGGAGAATTTCGCCCACACGCTGGCCGAGGTGATCGACAACACGGCCGTGCAGCATGTGGTCATGGCCTCCATGGGCGACCTGCTGGGCTTCTGGTTCGGCCACTGGATCACCTTCGCCGTGCGCCACCTGGCCAAGATGGTGCCGGCCTACGAGCTGCCGCTGACCAACGGCCGCAAGGTCATGCCGTTCAAGAAGGCACTGGCCCTGGGCGAGCGCCGCACGCTGGCCCCCAGCCAGGCCACGCTCGACTCCATTGCCTTCCTGCAGTACACGGGTGGCACCACCGGCCTGTCCAAGGGCGCGGTGCTGACGCACCGCTGCATCGTGGCCGCCACGCTGCAGGCCGAGGCCTGGTTCACGCCCGCTCTCTCCAAGGTGGGCGATCTCAGCAAGGCCAACAGCATCGCCGCCCTGCCGCTGTACCATATCTTCGCGCTCACGCTGTGCCTCTTGGCCATCCGCCAGGGCTCCAGCCTCACGCTGATCCCGAACCCGCGCGACATCCCCAAGTTCGTGGCCGAGCTCAAGAAGCGCCCCTTCCACATGCTGCCGGCCGTGAACACCCTGTTCAACGCCCTGCTGCAGAACCCGCAGTTCCGAGCGCTCGACTTCTCGCACCTGTGCGTGTCGCAGGCCGGGGGCATGGCCGCCTCCGAAGGCACAGCCAAGCAATGGCAGAAGGTCACGGGCAACACCATGATCGAGGGCTGGGGCATGAGCGAGACCTGCGCCATTGGCACCAACAACCCGGTGACCAACACCGAGTTCAGCGGCACCATCGGCCTGCCTTTGCCGGGCATCGACATCGCCATCAAGGACGATGCGGGCAACAGCCTGGCCCAGGGCGAATCGGGCGAGATCTGCATCCGCGGCCCCAACGTCATGACCGGCTACTACAACCAGCCCGAAGAAAATGCCAAGGCCTTCACTGCCGATGGCTTCATGCGCACGGGCGACATCGGCATCATGGACGAGCGCGGCTACACCCGCATCATCGACCGCAAGAAGGACATGATCCTGGTCAGCGGCTTCAACGTCTTCCCCAACGAGCTGGAACAGGTCGTCTCGTTGTGCCCCGGCGTGGTGGAGTGCGCGGCCATCGGCATTCCGGACGAAAAGCAGGGCGAGGCGATCAAGATCTTCGTGATCAAGAGCGACCCGGCCCTGAGCGAGGAAGACGTGGCCCGCTTCTGCCAGGAAAACCTCACCGGCTACAAGCGCCCCAAGTACATCGAGTTCCGCGATGAACTGCCCAAGAGCAATGTGGGCAAGATTTTGCGCCGGGAGTTGCGCTCGCCCACGGCCTGAACACGGCGCGGGCCACACCACTTTCGAGGGCGCTTCGGCGCCCTTTTTTTGCGTGCCGCGGCCATACCGTACGCCATTTTCATTGACCTCAAGGGCTCTTCGACGGGAGAGCATTGCGGGTTAACACCAATTAGCAAACGTTTGCGCAAACGATTGCTAACGTTATGATCGCGCTGCGACACCGCACTGGCCGGGCACGCCGCCAGGGCTTCGCGCCGTTGCGCGCGGCTTCTCGGTGGCCGTGCCATGCCCACCATTCCAACAGGAGACACCATGCAGTTCACCCGCCGTTCCGTCCAGACCGCCGCCGCCATTGCCGTGCTCGGCGGCATGCTTGCCAGCCCCGTGTGGGCGCAGGACAAGCCCAAGATCGCCCTGGTCATGAAATCGCTGGCCAACGAGTTCTTCCGCACCATGGAAGACGGCGCCAAGGCGCACCAGAAGGCCCACGCCAGCGAATACACGCTGGTGGCCAACGGCATCAAGAACGAGACCGATACGGCTGCCCAGATCAAGATGATCGAGCAGGCCGTGGCGCAGAAGGTCAGCGCCATCGTGCTGGCGCCGGCCGACTCCAAGGCCCTGGTACCGGCCGTCAAGGCCGCCGTGGACAAGGGCATCATCGTGGTCAACATCGACAACCGCCTGGACGGCGATGCGCTGAAGGAAAAGAACCTCACCGTGCCCTTCGTCGGCCCCGACAACCGCGCCGGTGCGAAGCTGGTGGGTGACCACCTGGCCAAGTCGCTCAAGTCGGGCGACAAGGTGGGCATCATCGAGGGCGTGTCCACCACCTTCAATGCGCAGCAACGCACCCTGGGCTACAAGGATGCCATGCAGGCCGCCGGCATCAACGTGGTGGGCGTGCAGTCGGGCCAGTGGGAGATCGAGAAGGGCAACACCGTCGCTGCCGGCATGCTGCGCGAGCACCCCGACCTCACGGCCCTGCTGGCCGGCAATGACAGCATGGCACTGGGCGTGGTGGCCGCCGTCAAGGCCGCGGGCAAGACCGGCAAGGTTCAGGTGGTGGGCTATGACAACATCGGCGCGATCAAGCCCATGCTGGCCGATGGCCGTGTGCTGGCCACCGCCGACCAGTACGCCGCCAAGCAGGCCGTGTTCGGTATCGAGCTGGCCCAGAAGGCCATTGCCGCCAAGACGCCCCAGGCCCAGTTGCCCGCCGAGGTGAAGACCGAGGTGGTGCTGATTACCAAGGGCAGCAAGTAACCTCTGCCCATGACCCGGCCGCTCTCCCCGCCCCCAGCCGCCCCGCTGCTGTCGATCGACGCAGTGGGCAAGGACTACACCGCCACCGTGCTCGAAGGCGTGACACTGGCGCTCAACGCCGGTGAGGTGCTGGCGCTCACGGGGGAGAACGGGGCGGGCAAGAGCACGCTGTCCAAGATCGTCTGCGGGCTGGAGCAGGCCACGCGCGGCGGCATGCGCCTGGCCGGTGAGACCTATGCCCCCGCCTCGCGCCGCGAGGCCGAGCGCCTGGGCGTGCGCATGGTGATGCAGGAGCTGGGCCTGGTGCCCACGCTCACCGTGGCCGAGAACCTGCTCATGGGCCGGCTGCCGCACCGCGCCGGCTGGCTGCGGCGGGATGCGCTGCACACCGCCGCACGCGCGCAACTGGCCAAGATCGGCCTGGAGCACATCGACCCGGCCACCCCGGTGTCGCGCCTGGGCATCGGCCAGCAGCAGATGGTGGAGATCGCGCGCAACCTGCAGGACGACACGCGCATCCTGGTGCTCGACGAGCCCACCGCCATGCTCACGCCGCGCGAGACCAATTATCTGTTCGAGCAGATCGCGCGCCTGACGGCGCGCGGTGTGGCCATCGTCTACGTATCGCACCGCCTGGAAGAATTGCGCCGTATTGCCGACCGCGTGGCCGTGCTGCGCGACGGCCGCCTGGTGGATGCGCGCCCCATGGCCGGCCTGAGCGAGGACGACCTGGTGCAGCGCATGGTGGGCCGCTCCGTGAGCGACCTGGAGCACCGCTCGCGCCGCAAGGCCGGCCCGGTGGTGATGAGCGCCCAGGGCATGGGCCGCGGCACGGCCGTGCAGGACGTGAGCCTGGAGCTGCGCGCGGGCGAGGTGTTCGGCGTGGCGGGCCTGGTGGGCTCGGGCCGCACCGAGCTTGTGCGCCTGCTGTTCGGCGCGGACCGCGCCGACCGGGGCAGTGTCACGCTGCACTCCGGTCCAGACACCGACCCGCGCGTGCTGCCGCGCGGCTTTGCCTCACCGATGCAGGCCATCGCGGCCGGAGTGGGCCTGGTCACCGAAGACCGCAAGTCCCAGGGCCTGCTGCTGGCCCAGTCCATTCGCGTCAACGCCACGCTGTCCGACCTGTCCGCGATCTCGCGCGCGGGCTGGCTGCAGCGCGCCAAGGAAAACCGCCTGGTGCAGGGCTTCGTCCAGACGCTGGGCATCCGCTGCCGCAGCCCCGAGCAGCCCGTGGGCACGCTGTCGGGCGGCAACCAGCAGAAGGTGGTGTTCGCGCGCTGGCTGCACCGCGAAGGCCGGGTGCTGCTGCTCGACGAACCCACGCGCGGCGTGGACGTGGGCGCACGCGCCGAGCTCTACGGCGAGCTTGACCGCATGGCCGCCAACGGTCGCGCCTTGCTCATGGTGTCGTCCGACCTGCGCGAGCTGATGGCCATGGCCGACCGCATCGGCGTGATGAGCGCCGGCCGCCTGGTGGCCGTGTTCGAGCGCGGCCAGTGGTCCGAGCAATCGCTGCTGGCCGCGGCATTTTCCGAGCCGGGCGGCCGTGACGCCCCTGGGCATTCCCCCTCTTCTTCTCCTGCCACCGCATGAACGCCCCCGCATCCCCTGCCACCGTCGTGGCGCCCCGCCCCACGCCCGCCTGGCGCAGCCAACTGGGAACCTACCTCGGGCTGCTGGCCGTGCTGGCGGGCATGGTGGCACTGTTCTCCACGCTTTCCGAGTATTTCTGGAGCGCCGAGACCTTCATCACCATCGCCAACGAGATCCCGGCGCTGGCCGTGATGGCTGTGGGCATGACCTTCGTGCTCATCATCGCAGGCATCGATCTGTCGGTGGGCTCGGTGATGGCGCTTTCCGCCGCCACCTCGGCCGCGGCCATCGTGCAGTGGAAATGGAGCGTGCCGGCCGCCGCGCTGCTGGCGCTGGCCACAGGGCTCATTTGCGGGACTGTCACCGGTGCCGTGTCGGTGGCCTGGCGGCTGCCGACCTTCATCGTCTCGCTGGGCATGCTCGAAGCCGTGCGCGGCGGCGCCTATGTGGTGACGGACTCACGCACGCAGTATGTGGGCGATGCCATCTCGTGGCTGGCCGCGCCGGTGCTCGGCGGCATCTCGGTGGCCTTCCTGATCGCGCTGGTGCTGGTGGTGGTGGCGCAGTTGGTGCTCACACGCACGGTGTTCGGCCGCAGCGTGGTGGGCATCGGCACCAACGAAGAGGCGATGCGCCTGGCGGGCGTGGACCCGCGGCCCGTGCGCATCATCGTATTCGCCGTGACCGGCCTGCTGGCAGGCCTGGCCGGGCTGATGCAGTCGGCCCGGCTGGAGGCGGCCGACCCCAATGCCGGCACCGGCATGGAGCTGCAGGTGATCGCCGCCGTGGTGATCGGCGGCACCAGCCTGATGGGCGGTCGCGGCTCGGTGGTGAACACCGCTTTCGGTGTGCTGATCATCGCCGTGCTGGAAGCCGGCCTGGCCCAGGTGGGTGCGAGCGAGCCGAGCAAGCGCATCATCACGGGCGTAGTGATCGTCGCCGCGGTCATCGTGGACACCCTGCGCCAGCGCCGCGCAGCCGCGGCATGATCCCCTTGTATCCGAACCTTTCCTGATTTCCTGCATGGCTACCATCAAAGACGTCGCGCGGCACGCCGACGTATCGGTCACCACGGTGTCCCACGTGGTCAACGGCACGCGCCACGTGAGCGCCGAAGGCCGTGCGCGCGTGGAAAAAGCCATCCGCGAGCTGGGCTATGTGCCCAGCGCCATTGCACGCAGCTTGAAGAGCAACAACACGCGCACGCTGGGCATGTTGATCCCCAACAGTTCCAACCCCTACTTCGCCGAGATCGTGCATGCGGTGGAGGACCGCTGCTTCGGCGCGGGCTACAACCTCATCCTGTGCAACACCAATGACGAGGCGCACCGCCAGGGCAGCTACCTGCAGGTGCTGGCCGAGCGGCGTATCGACGGGCTGATCGTGGTTTCCACCGGCCACGACGCCACCCTGCCCACGCAACTGGCGGGCCTGTCCATCCCCACCGTGCTGGTGGACCGCGAGATCGAGCTGGCCGAGCAGCAGCCCTGCGATCTGGTGGAAACCGCCCACATGCAGGGCGGCCTGCTGGCCACGCGCCATCTGCTGTCGCTGGGCCACCGGCGCATCGCCTGCATCGGCGGGCCGGAGGGCATTGCGCCCAGCGAGCAGCGCATCGCCGGCTGGCGCAGCGCGCTGGCCGATGCCGGCTGCGGCACAGGCGAAGGCCTGCTGTGGCATGGCCACTTCACCAGCCAGGGCGGCTATGAAGCCATGCATGCCGTGCTGCGTGCGCAGCAGCCCCCCACCGCCGTCTTCGTCTGCAACGACCTGATGGCCATGGGCGCGCTGTGCGCCGCCCACGAACGCGACCTGCGCGTGCCCGAGGCGCTGTCCATCGTGGGCTTCGACGACATCGAGCTCACCGCCTTCACCAGCCCGCCGCTGACCACCGTGGCCCAGCCCAAGCAGCGCATCGGCGCGCTGGCGGTGGACATGCTGCTCGAACGCATCGATGGCAAGCGCCAGGATGCGCGCAAGGTCATGCTGCAGCCCGAACTGCGCGTACGTGCCTCCACGGCACCGGCCCTGCCATGACGGGCGCAGTGAAGCACGCCCCCCCCACCATCGCCGTGGTGGGCAGCCTGAACATGGACCTGGTGCTGCAGGTGGCCCAGGCCCCCGGGCCCGGCGAGACCGTGCTGGCCCAGGCACTGCACCTGGTGCCCGGTGGCAAGGGCGGCAACCAGGCCGTGGCCTGCGCGCGCCAGGGTGCGCAGGTGCATCTGTTCGGCCGTGTGGGCGACGATGCCTATGGCCGCACGCTGCGCGCCGGCCTCGCGCAAGACGGCATCGACCACAGCGGGGTGCAGGCCGCCCCGGCCGAAACCACGGGCGTGGCCGCCATCACCGTGGAGGCCAGCGGGCAGAACCGCATCGTCGTGGTGCCGGGTGCCAATGGCCGCTTCGCACTCGACACCCGGGCACTCGCACCCGTGCTGGCCCATGCCAGCAGCCTGGTGCTGCAGTTCGAGACCCCCCTGCCCCAGGTGCTGGCTGCCGCACAGCAGGCGTTTGCCACCGGCTGCCCGGTGCTGCTCAACCCCTCGCCCATCCAGCCCCTGCCCGCCGGCCTGTGGCCGCTGGTGCACACCCTGGTGGTCAACGAGGTGGAGGCTGCGGCCCTGGCCGGCACGGCCGTGGAGACCGTAGCCGACGCCGCCGTAGCCGCTCAGGCGCTGCGCGGCCTGGGCCCGGCCCAGGTGGTGGTGACCTTGGGCGCCGCGGGTGCCGTGGCCGCCGACACCCTGAGCAGCACGCACCACCCTGGCATGCGGGTGAAGGTGGTTGACACCACCGCCGCGGGCGACACCTTCCTGGGCGCCCTGGCCGTGGCCCTGGCCCAGGGCGAGCCCCTGAATGCCGCCGTGCGCGAAGGCATCCGCGCTGCCGCGCTGTGTGTGACGCAGGCCGGCGCGCAGCCCTCCATCCCGACCCGGGCCGCCGTGGCGGCCAGCCCCTTGCCACCCGACTGGATCCCCCTGTGAAACGCACCCCCCTGCTGCACGCCGAACTCTCCCACGCCATTGCCAGCCTGGGCCATGGCGACATGCTGGTGATCGGCGACGTGGGCCTGCCCATTCCGCCCGGCCCGCGCCGCATCGACCTGGCGCTCACGCCCGGCATCCCGGCCTTGGCCGATGTGCTGCAGGCGGTGCTTGCGGAGATGCAGGTCGAGCGCGCCCTGATCGCAACGGAAGCCGTGGAGCGCGCCGCGGGCGCCCTGCCCGGCTGGTGCACCTTGCCCGTGGTGCCCGAGGCGCTGCCGCACGAAGACTTCAAGCGCCTGTGCCGTGAGGCCCGCGTGATGGTGCGAACGGGGGAGTGCACACCGTATGCGAACGTGATCCTCTGCGCCGGTGTGACGTTTTGATGGCAGTCACGTTCTGATGCACTCCAACTGCCTACGCACGGGTTTTGGATAACCCGGCGGAGGTTTGCACTGGGTTAGGCTGGCAGATCGCAGCAGCGGGGCCACCGCTGCGCCAAGCCATCTGCCAGCCCATCCCGATGTCCACGCCTGCTTCTGCCACGCCCTTTCTCCCCTCCGGAATCGCCGTGCTGGAACGCGGCTGGCTGTCGGCCAACAACATCGTGTTCGTCGGACACTACGACACTGCCGTGGTCGATACCGGCTACTGCAGCCATTCCGAGCAGACGGTGGCGCTGGTGCAGGCGGCCCTGGGCGGCAGGCCCCTGGACCGTGTGCTCAACACCCATCTGCACAGCGACCACTGCGGCGGCAATGCCGCGCTGCAAAAGGCCTGGCCGCGCGTGCTCACCGCCATACCGCCCGGCCAGGCCCGCCATGTGCGCCAGTGGGATCCCTATGCCCTGAGCTACACGCCCACCGGCCAGCAGTGCCCGCCGTTCCGTGCCGATACGCTGCTGGACCCCGGCTCCTGCGTGCTGCTGGGCGACCGCACCTGGCAGGTGCATGCCGCGCCGGGGCACGACACGCATTCCATCGTGCTGTTCGAGCCGCGCGATGCCATCCTGATCTCGGCCGATGCGCTGTGGGAAAACGGCTTCGGCGTGGTCTTCCCAGAGCTGGAAGGCGAGGACGCCTTTGCCCAGGTGGGCGCCACGCTGGACCTGATCGAGCGCCTGGCGCCACGCACGGTGATCCCGGGCCACGGGCCGGTGTTCTCCGATGCCCCGCGTGCCATTGAAGGTGCACGCCGCCGGCTCGACGGCTTTGTGCGCAACCCGCACAAGCATGCGCTGTACGCCGCCAAGGTGCTGCTCAAGTACAAGCTGCTCGAATGGCAGCAGATCAGCCTGGCCGAGCTCACGGCCTGGACCCAGGCCACGCCCTACTTCGGCATGCTGCACCAGCGCCACTTTGCCGACCAGGAAGAAAGCAGTTGGCTGCAGGGCCTGATGGAGGACCTGGTGCGCTCCGGCGCTGCGGTTCGCCGGGGCGAACTGCTGCACAACGCCTGAGGGCCACGCCGCCTTTTCGGGCACCCGGATCTCTTTCGGGTGGATGGTGGATCCGCCTGTTGCCGTGATGCGACATTCCATGCGGTTTTTTGGGGCGAATCCGCTGGCATTGCAGCGAGATGCAATCACCTTTAAATGATAGTAGTTATCATTTAACGTTCCTTGCACGCTGGGCCACCAGCCGCGAGATTCCAGCCAGCCAAACGGCAGGCACCCGCGCCTGCCGCGGCGTGCCGTGTTGTCCCAGTAGCCAGCCAAGTTCCGGTCTCTCACTCACACGGTCCTTCCATGGCGCACAACACTACATACATCAAGAGCCGCAAACACCCCGCCGCGGGCGCGCGCGTCAACTCCGTCGGCATGGCCGCTGCGGCTGCCCTCGTGGCACTGGGCATGCCGGCGCAGGCACAGACCGCCTCCAGCGGCACCCTTCCGGAGGTGAAGGTCGAATCGGCGGGCGATGCAGGCTACAAGGCCGGCACGGTCTCCTCGCCCAAGTTCACCCAGCCGCTGCTGGACACGCCCCAGACCATCTCGGTCGTCAAGGAACAGGTGCTGCGCGAGCAGGCCGCATCGACCCTGACCGAGGCCCTGCGCAACACCCCTGGCGCCAGCACCTTCTTCCTGGGCGAGAACGGCAACACCAGCACCGGCGATGCGATCTACATGCGCGGCTTCGACAGCTCCAGCAGCATCTTCGTGGACGGCGTGCGCGACCTGGGTGCCGTCTCGCGCGACGTGTTCAACATCCAGCAGGTCGAAGTGGTCAAGGGCCCGGCCGGCACCGACAACGGCCGCACCG
>NZ_JBKDTZ010000151.1:0-27022 GCF_046339755.1 Acidovorax sp.
GGGTTGTCTCTGACCACCTCGCGCAGCGCCGCGTACTCTGCCGGCGCAATTACGGGTGGTCGGCCTGTCCTTGCCATCGCATTGCTCCTGTGCAATCAATGCAGCAGGATTGTATTTTGTTTTTTCTACACCCTCTTGGCGACGCAAAAGAAAGTTACTGCGCCGCCGGGCGCACATCCCGGCCTCCGCCCTCAACGCAAGCATGCGGCTTAAAAGTCAGGACAAGGAGGCGAGGGATGAAGCCAGGGGCGCGAACTCAAAACTCCCAGTTGTCAATCAACCGCGTAGCCCCCAACCGCGCCGCCCCCAACACCACCAACGTCCCCAAAGCATCCCCAGCCGTGGCCGGCTGCAAATCCCCCCGCCTCCGCACCGTCAGATAGTCCGGCTGCCACCCCCGCGCCCGCAACCCATCCATCGCCTGCTGCTCCCACTCCACCCCAGGCTGCTGTCCCCAGCGCAAAGCCAACTGGCGCAAGGCCTGCGACAAGGCCACCGCCTCCTGCCGCTCCTGCAGGCCCAGGTAGCCATTGCGCGAACTCAGGGCCAGGCCGTCGGGCGCGCGGGTCGTTTCGCCGGCCACCACGGTGATGGGCAGCGCGAACTGGCGCACCATCTGGCGGATCACCATGAGCTGCTGGTAGTCCTTCTTGCCGAACACCGCCGTGCCGCCGCTCTGGCCCAGCACGCACGCGAACAGCTTCATCACCACCGTGGCCACTCCCGTGAAGAAACCGGGGCGGAACTGGCCTTCCAGCAGGTCGGCCAGGGCCGGGTCGGGGTGCACCTTGAAGGTCTGGGGCTCGGGGTACAGGTCGGCCTCGCGCGGGGCGAACAGCACGTCGCAGCCAGCGGCCTGCAGGCGGCTGCAGTCGGCCTCCCAGGTGCGCGGGTAGCTGTCGAAGTCTTCGTACGGCAGAAACTGCAGGCGGTTCACGAAGATGCTGGCCACCGTGACGTCGCCCAGGGGTTGGGCCTGCTCCACCAGCGCGATGTGGCCGTCGTGCAGGTTGCCCATGGTGGGCACGAAGGCCGGGCGGCGGTAGGGGGCCAGAGCCTGGCGCAGATCGTCGATGGAATGTGCAATGAGCATGTGTTGTGCCGAAAGGCTGAAAAGCGAATAACAAAAAGTGCGGGCGAGGGCTACCAGGCATGCAGAGCGTTGTCGGGAAAGCGCCCTTCCTTGACGGCGCGCACATAGGCCTCAATGGCCCCACGAACGTTGCCGGCCTCCTGCATGAAGTTGTGGACGAACTTCGGGTTCTTGCCCAGGTTCATGCCCAGCATGTCGTGCAAGACCAGCACCTGGCCGGCCGTGCCGTTGCCTGCACCAATGCCGATGGTGTGGCAGTGCGGCAGCTCGGCTGTCAGGTCGGCCGCCAGCGCCGCAGGCACCATCTCCAGCACCAGCATGGCGGCGCCGGCATCCTGCAGTTCATGCGCCTCTTTGCGCAGCGTGCGCGCCGCATCGTCGCTGCGGCCCTGCACGCGGTAGCCGCCCAGGGCGTGCACGGTCTGCGGCGTCAGGCCCAGGTGGGCGCAGACCGGCACGCCGCGCTGCACCAGGAACTCCACCGTGGGCGCGGTCCAGCCGCCGCCTTCGAGCTTGACCATGTGGGCCCCTGCCTGCATCAGCACGCAGGCGCTGCGCAGCGCCTGTTCGCGGCTCTCGGCATAGGTGCCATAGGGCAGGTCGGCCACCAGCCAGGCCGTGCCCTGCACGCGGTGCAGGCCGCGCGCCACGCTGGCCGTGTGGTAGGCCATGGTGTCCAGGGTGACGCCCACGGTGCTGGGCAGGCCCTGGCAGACCATGCCGAGTGAGTCGCCGACAAGGATGCATTCCACGCCCGCGGCGTCGGCCACGGCCGCAAAGGTCGCGTCGTAGGCCGTGAGCATGCAGATCTTCTCGCCCGCATCGCGCATCTGTGCGAGGCGCGGCAGGCTCAGGGGACGGCGTTGCGGCAGCGGCGAGGCCGGCGGCAGCGTGCCGTAGGGCGTGGCGGCGGAAGGCGTTGGATCGGTCATGGGCTCCCCTGGGCAAAATGGCGCGAGTGTAGGGGCTAAGCGGCCGGGACAGCGGTGTCCCAAAACCCGGTGCAAGAAGCCGCTATGCTCGCGCCCCATGATCCATCCCAGCGACGATGAAAAAAGTGCCGACGTGGCAGCCCTGGCCCGTGCCGACGTGGCCCGCGCCCTGGCCGAAGACGTGGGCAGCGGCGATCTGACCGCAGGCCTGATCGACCCTGCGCGCCGCGCCCGTGCGCGCATCCTGGCGCGCGAGGCCGCGGTGATCTGCGGCACGCCTTGGGTGGAGGCGGCCCTGCGCGCGCTCGACCCCGGCGTGCAGCTCACCTGGCATGTGGCCGAGGGCCAGCGCTGCAGCGCCGACCAGGTGGTGCTGGAGATCGAGGGCAGCGCCCGCGCGCTGCTCAGCGCCGAGCGCACGGCGCTCAATTTCCTGCAACTGCTCTCGGCCGTGGCCACCAAGACTGCGACCTATGCGGACGTGGTGGCGGGCACGCGCGCGCGCATCGTGGACACGCGCAAAACCCTGCCCGGCCTGCGCCTTGCGCAGAAGTACGCCGTGCGCGTGGGCGGCGGCACCAACCACCGCATCGGCCTGCACGATGCCGAGCTGATCGAGGACAACCACATCGCCGCCGCCGGTGGCGTCACCGCGGTGCTGCACGCCGCACAGCAGCAGGTGGGCGCGCGCGCCGCCTTCATCGAGATCGAGGTGGAGACGCTGGCCCAACTGACCGAGGCGCTCGACGCCGGTGCCACCATGGTGCTGCTCGACAACATGCCCCTGGACATGCTGCAAGAAGCCGTGCGCCTCAATGCCGGCCGCGCCATCCTCGAAATCTCGGGCGGCGTCACGCTCGATGGCCTGCGTGCACTGGCCGAAACCGGTGTGGACCGCATCTCCATCGGCACGCTCACCAAGGACGTGAAGGCCACCGATTTCTCGATGCGCCTGCAGGAGCTGTCATGACCGAGGCCATAGCGCTCAGCCGCATCGAGGTCGAGTACGACCAGCCGTTGGATGTGCTGGAGAATGGCGGCGCTGTCTGCTCCACCAAGCACGCCTGGGCCCGCGTGCCGCCCGAGCCCTCGCAGGCCGAGCGCACTGCGCTCAAGGACCGTATCCGCCGCCTGCTCAAGGAAAAGAACGCGGTCATGGTCTCGCACTACTACGTGCACCCCGACCTGCAGGACCTGGCCGAGGAGACCGGCGGCCTGGTCAGCGATTCGCTGGAAATGGCGCGCTTCGGCCGCGACCATGCGGCGCAGACCCTGGTGGTCTCGGGCGTGCGCTTCATGGGCGAGACGGCCAAGATCCTCTCGCCCGATAAGACCGTGCTCATGCCCGACCTCGACGCCACCTGCTCGCTCGACCTGGGCTGCCCGGTGGATGAATTCAGCGCCTTCTGCGATGCGCACCCCGACCGCACGGTGGTGGTGTACGCCAACACCAGCGCGGCGGTGAAGGCCCGGGCCGACTGGCTGGTCACGTCGAGCTGCGCGCTCGAGATCGTTGGTGCCCTCAAGGACGCGGGCCACAAGATCCTGTGGGCGCCCGACCGCCACCTGGGGGCCTACATCCAGCGCGAGACCGGGGCCGACATGCTGTTCTGGAACGGCGCCTGCATCGTGCACGACGAGTTCAAGGCCTTCGAGCTCGAAGCGCTCAAAAAGGAGCACCCCGGCGCCAAGGTGCTGGTGCACCCCGAAAGCCCGGCCGATGTGGTGGCGCTGGCCGATGCGGTCGGCTCGACCTCGGCCATCCTCAAGGCCGCGCGCGAGATGGAGGCGCGCGAGTTCATCGTCGCCACCGACAACGGCATGATGCACAAGCTGCGCACGCTCAACCCCGGCAAGACCTTCTACGAAGCCCCCACCGCCGGCAACAGCGCCACCTGCAAGAGCTGCGCGCACTGCCCCTGGATGGCGATGAACGGCCTGGCCGACGTGGCGCGGGTGCTGGAGACCGGTGCCAATGCGGTGCATGTGGACCCGGCGCTGATCCCGCGCGCGCGCCAGCCCATCGACCGCATGCTGGCCTTCACGGCGGCGCTCAAGGGCGGGCAGCCCGTCCAGGGGCTGGTGCCGAACATCGGGGCGGCATAAGCAGATCGCTTTCTCCTGCATGCCCTCCCGCATCGATTTCACCCGCCCCCAGGAACCCGGCGCACAACGCCTGCGCCATGCCTTCGGCCCGCCGCGCGCGGTGCTGGTGGCGCATGCGCTGCACGAGGTGCGTGGCGTGCTCGATGCCGCGCATGCGGCAGCGCAGGGCGGCGCCTGGTGCATCGGCTATGTGCGCTACGAGGCGGCTGCCGCCTTCGATGCGGCCCTGCAGACCCACGCCGCCGAGGGGCCGCTGGCCTGGTTCTCGGTACACGAACAAGCTTTGCCGTGGCCTGATGCCCTGGGGGCCGATGCGCCTGCCGAGGTGGTATGGGCACCCGGTTTGCCGCGTGCTGAATTCGATGTGGCCCTGGACCGCATCCAGCAGGCCATCCGCGATGGCGAGGTCTACCAGGTCAACTACACCGCGCCCTTGCTGGGCCGCGCGCAGGGCAGCGCGCAGGCGCTGTTCGAGGCACTGCACCGCACCCAGCCCGAGGGCTACTGCGCACACATCGACGCCGGTGACGAGCAGGTGCTCTCGGTCTCGCCCGAGCTGTTCTTCGACTGGACCAGCGATGCCACGGGCGGCGACATCCTGGCCCGCCCGATGAAGGGCACGGCATCGCGCGGCGCCACGCCCGAGGCCGACGCCGCGCAGGCCGCGCACCTGCGCACGGCGCCCAAGGAGCGGGCCGAGAACGTGATGGTCGTGGACCTGCTGCGCAACGACCTCTCGCGCATCGCGCAGCCGCACAGCGTGCGCGTGCCCCGGCTGTTCCACACCGAGGCCCTGCCCACGGTGTGGCAGATGACGTCCGACGTGCAGGCGCGCACGCGCCCGGGCACCACACTCACCGACGTGTTCGCAGCGTTGTTTCCCTGCGGTTCGGTCACGGGTGCGCCCAAGGTGCGCGCCATGCAGCTGATCCGCGAACTCGAACCCGCGCCGCGCGGCGTGTACTGCGGTGCGGTGGGGGTGGTGCGTCCGCATGGGCCGGCAGGGCAGGGCGGTGTGGCTGCGACCTTCAACGTGCCCATCCGCACCGTGGTGCTGCAGGCGCGCGATGGCGCGGTGCAGGCCACCTGCGGCATCGGCAGCGGCATCACCTCGGGCGCCGAGGCCGAGGCCGAATGGCACGAATGGCGCCACAAGCGCGCCTTCGTCGAGCGCGCCAGCGCCGCCTTCGATCTGCTCGAAACCCTGGCGTTGGACCATGGGCGGCTGCGCCATGTGGACGACCATCTGAACCGCATGGCGGCGGCGGCAACGCACTTCGGCTACCCGTGGGACCTTGCCTGCGTGCAGGCCTGCCTGCAGGCCTTGGCCGCCCGGCATGCCAGCGGCGCCTGGCGCGTGCGCCTGCTGCTGGACAGCCGTGGTGCGCCGCGCGCCGAGGCCTTCGCGCTGCAGCCCACGCCCACCCCCGTGCGCCTGCGCCTGGCCGACCGCGCCTTCGACGAGGCCGACAGCGAGTTCGTGCGCCACAAGACCACGCGCCGCGCACACTATGCGGCGTTTGCACCCACTACCCCCGGCGTGTTCGATACGGTGCTGTGGAACCGTGCGGGCGAGATCACCGAGGGCACCTTCGGCAACATCGCCCTGCACCTGGATGGCCGCTGGGTCACGCCGCCGCTGGCCTCTGGCCTGCTGCCCGGCGTGGGGCGTGCCGTGGCCCTGCGCGAGGGGCGCATGGCCGAGGCCGTGGTGCGGATCGAAGACCTGCCACGCGTGGACGGCTGGGCCTTCATCAACAGCCTGCGCGGCTGGCTGGCCGCGCAACTGGTGCCCTGAGCCGCCGGGCTGCACCGTGCACGCGCTCGGGCGCAGCCCGTGCGTATACACCATGGCGCGAACGCATTGCTATGCATGCTTATTTTCCGCTGAGCGTGCAAGGGTTTACCCCAGTACTGTCACACAGGCTTTTTCTAATGGACGCAGCTCCCCACCACGGGGTGCCGACCGGCGGAATGCGTGCCGTGCCGCACACCATGCCCCGGTGATCTGCACATTTCGAAAAGAGAAATCCATGAAACTCAAAACCCTTGCCCTCGCGGCACTGACCCTTGCTGCTGCCGCTGGCGCCCAGGCGCAGTCCAGCGTCACCCTGTTCGGCGTGGTCGATGCCTCGCTGGTGCGCATGTCCAGCGACACCAACAGCGTCACCGGCCTTTCCAGCGGCGGCCAGTCCAGCAGCCGCCTGGGCTTTCGCGGCGTGGAAGACCTCGGTGGCGGCCTGAAGGCCGGCTTCTGGCTCGAAGGTGGCCTGGCCACGGACAACGGCACCGCCGCCGGTTTCCGCTTCGACCGCCGCTCCACCGTGAGCATCTCGGGTGGCTTCGGTGAAGTCCGCCTGGGCCGCGACAAGTCGCCCGCCTACCTGAACATCGAGACCTTCGATCCCTTCGGCGATTCCGGCGTGGGCGGCAACAACGGTGCCAACATGGTGGGCAGCGCCACCTCGGCCGCCGGCACGCCCGAAGGCAGCGCCCCCAAGCGCACCAGCAACGGCGTGAACTACCTGCTGCCCGAGCTGGGCGGCTTCTACGGCCAGCTGCAGTACGCCCTGGGCGAGCAGCTGTCCAACCAGGTCAACGACCGCATGGGCAATTCCCTGGCCCTGCGCGCCGGCTATGCCAACGGCCCCCTGAACGTGGCCCTGGCCTATGGCGAGACGCGCGGCGGTGCTGCCACCGCCAGCTCGGTGGACTACAAGGCCAGCAACGTCGGCGTGGCCTACAGCTTCGGCGTGGTCAAGCCCATGTTCCTGTTCGCCACCGAGCGTGGCAACGGCCGCCGCGTGGACATGTATACCTTGGGCGCCACGGTGCCGCTGGGCGTGGGTGAATTGCGCGCCTCGTATGTCAACTTCAAGCGCAAGGACGTGAACAACGCCGACTCGCAGAAGTTCGCCATCGGCTACGGCCACAACCTGTCCAAGCGCACGCAGCTGTACGCCACCGTCGCACGCATCAGCAACGACGGCGCGGCCACGCGCGGCCTGGCGGTGTCTTCGTCCTCGCTGGGCAGCCCTACGATTGGTGCCGGCAACGACGTGACCGGCTACGAGTTCGGCGTGCGCCACACGTTCTGACGGGAGCGGACAGGGGCGGGGACACCTGTTGCAGCGGGTGGCCCGGCCCCTGGGGCCGGCTGTGCGCCTTCCACCTGGTGGGGATGCGAGGGGGGCGCAGCACGGAACGTTTCTCCCGTACAGGAAAGACAAAGCCGCTCAGGGCAATGCCCTGGGCGGCTTTCTTGTTGGGTGCGTCCGGCAGGGTGCCGGGTCAGAGCTTTTCCTTGGCGTACGAACCGCGGTCCATGTCCACGATCTCCACGCTCAGCTGTACCAGCACACCTTGGGGCCTCGGGGTGAGCTGGCGCAGCACGCCAGCGATCAGTTCCGACATCTCCTTCTTGGCCTCGGGCGTGCGGCCCGAGAGCACACGCAACTGGGCATGCACGAAAGCGCGCTGCGCCGGCGCCGTGCCGATCTCGAAACTGTCGGCCACCACGAAGCGCGTCTTGAGGTCCAGTTCGTCCTGCACCTGGGGGTGGGCACACAGCGCTGCATTGAGCGCGGTCAGCGCCTCGGCCTCGGGGTAGTGCGGCAGGTTGCCGGAGTATTCGACGATGAGATGGGGCATGGCGGTTCCACAGAAATCGGTGCGGCCTGTGCATTGCTGCCGGCGCGGTGATCGAAGGCGCCGCGGGGTGCGCGGCGCAGGGACTGTGGAGTGTATCGGCTCACCGTGGCAACTGCGGGTGGCTGGCGGGTGCTGCGAAGCCCTTTCGAGCCCAAAGGCCATGCTTGACATGGGTCAGGGGGCTTTGACGAAAACAGTGCGCAAACACTTGCCTCTGCACACAATCATGCCGGCCTGGTGCGGTCTCCAGGCTGGCTGCGCATGCCTCTTTGCGTTGTTTTCCCCGCGTTCCGCCCGGCAGCCCGTTTCCCCTGAACCACGCGGAAGGTGTGCGCACACTTGTCTCGGGCGGCGGCGGTATCTACCAACTACCCTCGTCTTCAATACAACCATGACATACCAGAAATTGATTCGACGCGTGACCTTTGCCTGCCTTGCGCTGTGTGCCACCCTGGCGAATGCCCAGGGACCGCATGCGCACTGGGAGTACAAGGGCAAGTATGGCGCAGCCCATTGGGGCGCGCTCGAACAGGGCTTCGAGGCCTGTGCCCGCGGCACCGCCCAGAGCCCTGTCGACATCCGCAAGACGGTCAAGGAGGCCTTGCCGGCGCTTGATTTCCAGTACGCATCCGGGGCACCCACCCTGGTCAACAACGGCCACACGGTGCAGGTCAATGTGCCGGCCGGCAGCAAGCTGGTGGTGGGCGGCAAAACCCTGGAGCTGCTGCAGTTCCACTTCCATACGCCCAGCGAGGAGGCCGTGGGCGGCAAGCGCGCCGCGATGGTCGCCCACTTCGTGCACAAGGGCGAGGACGGCGGCCTGGGCGTGGTGGCCGTGCTGATCCAGCCTGGCAACAAGAAGAACCAAGCCTGGGAACCCATCTTCGCGCACCTGCCGCGCGTGGGCGAGCAGGTCACGGTCGATGGCCTGGCGCTGCATCCCGCGGCCCTGCTGCCGGAAAAGCACGGTTACTACAGCTTCGAGGGTTCGCTGACCACGCCGCCGTGCTCGGAAGGCGTGCAGTGGATGGTGCTCAAGGAGCCCGTCAAGCTCAGCGCGCAGCAGATCAAGTCGTTCCGCAAGGTCTACAGCGCCAATGCGCGGCCCCTGCAGCCCCTGCACGGGCGCGTGATCAAGGAAAGCACCTGAAGCGAAGCACCCCCTGAGTCGCTTTGCGCCTTCACCCCTCTCTCGTCTCGCTGCGCGAGTCGGGAGGGGGACGCCCCCAGTGCGGCGGGGCGGCCCTTGCACGGGGGCGCTGGCTTGGACCGCGCCAGTTTCGTGCGTTGCGGGGGGCTCGCAGCGCCTTGCACCTGATGCGACAGGACACACCGAGCAGCCCGGGGCTGCTCGGGCTCAATTCTGTCCCGTTGCGCACCCTGCCGCGTGCCGTTGCAGCGCCTGCAGCAGCTGGTCGACATCCTCTGCGGTGTGCGCGGACGACAGCGCAATGCGCAGCCGCGCCGTGCCGGCCGGCACCGTCGGCGGGCGGATCGCGGGCACCCACAGGCCCTTTGCGCGCAGGCTTTCCATCACCGCCAGTGCGGCTTCGTTGCTGCCGATCACCAGCGCCTGCACGGCGGTGTCCGAGGGCAGCAGGTGCCAGCCCACTGCGGCCGGCAGGGCGGCCAGCCCGCTGCGCAGCTGCGCGATGCGCGCGCCGAGCTGCTGGCGCCGGTCATCGGCCGCCGCGATCAGCTCCAGGCTCTTGCTCAGGGCGCTGGCCAGCAGCGGCGGGGCGGCCGTGGCGAAGATGTAGGTGCGGGTCTTCTGCAGCAGCCATTCGATCAGCGCGGCATCGCCCGCCACGAAGGCCCCGGCCACGCCGGCGGCCTTGCCCAGCGTCGCCATGTAAAGCACCCGGCGCGATGCGGCGGCCCCGGTGAGGCCGGCCTGCGCCAGGCTGCCGCGCCCCTGGGGCCCCAGCACGCCAAAGCCATGGGCGTCGTCGAGCAGCAGCAGGGCATCGAAGCGCTCGCACAGCGCCAGCAGGGCGGGGATGTCTATGAGGTCGCCATCCATGCTGAACACGGCATCGCTGACCACCAGCTTGCGCCGCGCAGGGCTGGCCGCCAGAGCCGCCTCCAGCGCCGCCAGATCGGCATGCGGGTAGCGGTGGATGGTGGCGCGCGACAAGCGCGCACCGTCAATCAGGCAGGCGTGGTTGAGCGCGTCGGAGAACAGCGCATCGCCGTCACCCATCAGCGCCGGGATGATGCCGGCGTTGGTGGCGTAGCCGGCATAGAAGTACAGGGCGCGCGGCAACTGCACGAAGGCGGCCAGCTCCTGCTCCAGCGCCGCGTTGGCGGCACTGTGCCCGCTGACCAGGGGCGAGCCGCCCGAACCCACGCCAAAGCGGTGCGTGGCCTCGCGCGCGGCCTCGGCCAGCGCCGGGTGGCCGGCCAGGCCCAGGTAGTCGTTGCTGCAAAAGGCCAGCATGGGCTGCCCGTCCACCAGCAGCCGGGCGCCGCCTGCGGGCTGCACCACGCGGCGGCGGCGCAGCAGATGGGCGCGCTCGATGTCGGCCAGGCGGGCCGGAATCTCGTCGAGCCAGGAGGCGGGCGATGCGCTCATCGCCAGTGCTCCGGCAGGTCGAAGGCCAGCGTGCGCGCGTCGGGCGCGGCCTGGTGCAGCACCTCGGCCAGCAGCGGGGCCTGCAGCCGCGCGCGCAGGTAGGCGATGTTCTCGTCCGCGGCCAGCATCGCGGGGTCCACGCGGTTGGCCACCCAGCCGGCCAGCGTGAGGCCGCGCGCGCGCACGGCCTCGGCCGTCAGCAGCGCATGGTTCAGGCAGCCCAGGCGCAGGCCCACCACCAGCACCACGGGCAGGGCCAGGGCCTGGGCCAGGTCGGCGCCGGTCGCGGTGTCCGACAGCGGCACGTGAAAGCCCCCGGCGCCTTCGACCACCACGGCATCGGCCTCGGCTGCCAAGGCCTGGTAGCTGCGCACGATGGCCGCGGTGTCGATCTGCACGCCAGCGCGGGCCGCCGCGATGTGCGGCGACAGCGGGTCGGGCAGCAGCACCGGGTTGTCCAGCGCCGCCGGCACGGCCACGGTGGATGCGTCGCGCAGCGCGATGGCGTCTTCGCTGGCCCAGTCACCGGCCCAGGGCACCACGCCCGCGGCCACCGGCTTCATGCCGACCACGCGGCGGTGGTGCCGTGCCAGCGCGTGCAGCAGGCCGGCGGACACCAGCGTCTTGCCCACGCCGGTGTCGGTACCGGTCACAAAACAGGCGATGGCCATCAGCAAGTCTCCTCGTTCAGGGTGGCGTCGAGCGCGTCGAGCGCGCCGCCGGCCAGGCAGCCGATGGCCTCGGCATCGAGCACATAGGGCGGCATGGCATACAGCGTGTTGCCGATGGGGCGCAGCACCAGGCCGCCGGCCATGGCGTGCTGGTGGTAGCGGCGCGAAAAGTCGGGCAGAGTGGTTGCGATGTCCCAGGCCCAGACCATGCCCAGGCGGCGCGCGTGGCGCACGCGCGGGTGCCGGGCCAGGGGTGCGCAGGCCGTGTCGATGCGCTGCGCCAGGGCCCGGTTGGCGTTCAGCGCATCCAACTGGTCGAACAGCTCCAGCGTGGCCAGGGCCGCGCGGCAGGCCAGCGGGTTGCCGGTGTACGAGTGCGAGTGCAGAAAGCCGCGCGCCACCTCGTCGGCATAGAAGGCCTGGTAGACGGTGTCCGTGGTGAGCACCGCCGACAGCGGCAGGGTGCCGCCCGTGAGGCCCTTGGACAGGCAGATGAAGTCGGGCCGGATGCCCGCCTGCTGGTGCGCGAACAGGCTGCCCGTGCGGCCGAAGCCCGTGGCGATCTCGTCCACCACCAGATGCACCTCGTAGCGGTCGCACAGCGCGCGCGCCAGGAGCAGGTATTCGGGGTCGTGCAGGGCCATGCCGGCCGCGCACTGCACCAGGGGTTCCACGATCAGGGCCGCAGTGTCGGCATGGTGCTCGGCCAGCCAGGCTTCGAGCGCGGCGGCGCTGCGCCGGGCCACGTCCGCGGGCGTCTCTCCGGGCGCAGCCTGGCGCGCATCGGGGCTGGGCACCGTGGCGGCCAGGCGCACCAGCGGGGCATAGGCCTCGCGGAACAGTGCGATGTCGGTCACGGCCAGTGCCCCCACGGTCTCGCCATGGTAGCCGCCGGCCAGGCCCACGAAGCGGCTCTTGCCCGGGCGGCCGGTGTTGCGCCAGTAGTGGGCGCTCATCTTGAGTGCGATCTCGGTGGCGGCTGCGCCGTCGCTGCCGTAGAAGGCATGGCCCAGGCCCGTGAGTGCAGAGAGGCGCTCCGACAGCTCGACCACCGGCGCATGCGTGAAGCCGGCCAGCATCACGTGGTCCAGCCGCTCCATCTGGTCGGCCAGGGCGGCCTTGATGTGCGGGTGGCTGTGGCCGAACAGGTTGACCCACCAGGAGCTGATGCCATCGAGGTAGCGCCGGCCGTCGGTGCCGTAGAGCCAGGGGCCTTGTGCGCGCGCAATGGCCACGGGCGGCTGGGCCTCGTGCCGCTTCATCTGCGTGCAGGGGTGCCAGACATGGGCCAGGCTGCGGGCGACCAGATTGTCGCCGGCCGTCTTGGGTGCAATCGTGGCCATCACTGCGGCACAAAATCCAGCGCGCAGCTGTCGCCCAGGGCCTCGCGCCATACGCGCACGCGGCTCACGCGTGGGCGCAGTTCGGCAGGCAGGGCCTGGGCGATGAACAGGCACAGGTTTTCGAGCGTGGGGATGCCCAGCCCGGGCACTTCGTCGAGCATGTGGTGGTCGAGCTGCTCGCGCACCACGTCCAGCCCCCGGCGCAGCAGGCCCAGGTCCAGCACCATGCCGGTGGCTGGGTCGCGCGGGCCGCTGAGCGAGACCTCGGCGTGGTAGGTATGGCCGTGGATGCGGCGGCTGCCCTCGGCCTCGATATCGCGGCGCAAGGTGTGGGCTGCATCGAAGAAGAAGCGCTGGGAGATGGTGAACTGCATGGGAAAAACGACCGGAAAGGTCCGTGGTGCCTACCGGATGCCGGTGAGCTTGTGGGTCTGCAGGCTCAGCCGCCACGCCGGGTGGGCCAGGCAGGCGTCGATGCAGGCGGCGGTGTTCTCGCGCTGCAAGGGGCCATCCATAGGCTGCAGGAAGCGGTGGGCGAACGCCGTGCCGTGCTCCAGTGCCTGCAGGTCGAAGCCTGGCTGGGGCCAGACCAGCTTGAGCTCCTGCCCGCTGCGCTGCACGAAGGGCGCGCCCGCCTTGGGGCTGATGCACAGCCAGTCAATGCCCTCGGGCGCCTGCACGGTGCCGTTGCTTTCCACCGCAATGCGGAACTGCTGCGCGTGCAAGGCGCCGATGAGCGCGGCATCCACCTGCAGCAGGGGCTCGCCGCCGGTGAGCACCACCAGGCGGTGGCCCGCGCCCGCCGGCCATTGCGCGGCGATCGTGGTGGCCAGCGCGCCGGCATCGGCGAACTTGCCGCCCAGGGTGCCGTCGGGGCCCACGAAGTCGGTATCGCAGAAACGGCAGATGGCGCTGGCGCGGTCGGCCTCGCGGCCACTCCAGAGGTTGCAGCCCGCAAAGCGGCAGAACACGGCGGGCATGCCCGCCTGCCCGCCCTCGCCCTGCAGGGTGTAGAAGATTTCCTTGACGCTGTAGGTCATGCGTTCACACCTTGTCAGGCCACTGGTGGCACGAGGATGGTGGGCGCGGCGGGGGCGGCCAGCTCGGGGTAGTCGCGGCTGTAGTGCAGGCCCCGGCTCTCACGGCGCATCTGCGCGCTGCGCACGATGAGCTCGGCCACCTGCACCAGGTTGCGCAGCTCCAGCAGGTCGCGCGTGACGTGGAAGTGCGAGTAGAACTCGTGGATCTCGCCCTGCAGCAGCGCGATGCGGTGGGCCGCGCGTTCGAGCCGCTTGTTGGTGCGCACGATGCCCACATAGTCCCACATGAAGCGGCGCAGCTCGTCCCAGTTGTGCGAGATGACCACGCACTCGTCGGCGTCGGTCACGCGGCTGTCGTCCCATTGCGGGAGCGCGGGCAGCTCCGCCGCCGGGGCCGCTGCGATGGCCTGGGCGGCCGCGCGCGCGAAGACCATGCATTCGAGCAGCGAGTTGCTGGCCAGGCGGTTGGCGCCGTGCAGGCCGGTGCAGGCCGTCTCGCCGATGGCGAACAGGCCGGGCAGGTCGGTGCGGCCTGCCAGGTCGGTGAGCACGCCGCCGCAGGTGTAGTGCGCGGCCGGCACCACGGGGATGGGCTCCTTCGTGATGTCGATCCCGAGCTCGGCGCAGCGTGCCAGGATGTTGGGGAAGTGCTCCTGCAAAAACGCAGGGCTCTGGTGCGAGATGTCCAGGTGCACGCAATCGAGGCCACGCTTTTTCATCTCGTAGTCGATGGCGCGGGCTACCACGTCACGCGGCGCGAGTTCGGCGCGCTCGTCGTGCTGCGGCATGAAGCGCGTGCCGCCGGCGGCAGCCGGCAGCTTGAGCAGGCCGCCTTCGCCGCGCACGGCCTCGGTGATCAGGAAGGATTTGGCGTGCGGGTGGTACAGGCAGGTCGGGTGGAACTGGATGAACTCCAGGTTGGCCACGCGGCAGCCCGCGCGCCAGGCGGCCGCGATGCCATCGCCCGTGGCGGTGTCGGGGTTGGTGGTGTACAGGTAGACCTTGCCGGCGCCGCCCGTGGCCAGGATGGTCTGCGGCGCGCGGAAGGTGAGGACCTCGTCGGTGGCCTCGTCCAGCGCGTACAGGCCCAGGCAGCGGTCGGCCCCCTTGGCGCCTAGCTTGCGCGCGGTGACCAGGTCCACCAGCGTGTGCTGCTCGAACAGGGCGATGCCCGGCGTGGCGCGCACCACGTCGATCAAGGTGCGCTGCACGGCCGCGCCCGTGGCGTCGGTGGCGTGCACGATGCGCCGCGCGCTGTGGCCGCCTTCGCGCGTGAGGTGCAGGGCGCCGTCCTCCAGCGAAAACGGCACGCCCAGCTGCTGCAGCCAGGCGATGGCTTCGGGCGCGTTCTCCACCACGAAGCGGGTGGCCGCCAGGTCGCACAGGCCGGCCCCTGCGACCAGGGTGTCGTCCACATGGGCGCCAAAGCTGTCGCCCTCGGCCAGCACGGCGGCAATGCCGCCCTGGGCCCAGGCGCTGGCGCCGTCGTGCAGCTGGCGCTTGGTGACCACGGCCACGCGGTGCGTGGGCGCCAGGTGCAGTGCCGCAGAGAGGCCGGCGAGTCCGCTGCCTACGATGAGAACGTCGAAGTCGAGAGATGCCATGGCGTGCGTTGAGAGGGAGTCGAACAGGGCCATGGCCGCCTGCCATGGCCAGAAATCAGGCGGCGGTCTTCGTCAGGCGGGCGTATAGGCCAGGCGCACGTAGATGGGCGCAAACGCCTCGGCCTGGGTGATCTCGATCAAGGTTTCCTTGGCCAGCTCCAGCAGGGCGATGAAGGTCACCACCAGCACGGTGCTGCCGCGCTCGGGCTCGAAGAGTTCCTCGAACTCCACGAAACGGCGGCCCTGCAGGGTCTTGAGCACCATGCTCATGTACTCGCGCACCGACAGCTCCTCGCGCGTGATCTTGTGGTGCTGCACCAGCTTGGCACGCTTCATGATGTCGCGCCAGGCCTCCTGCAGCTCCACCACGTGCACATCGGGAAAGCGCGGCTGCAGGCTCTGCTCGATGTAGACCTGCGCCCTGAGGAAGTCGCGCCCATACTGCGGCAGTTGTGACAGGCGAGCGCCGGCCATCTTCATCTGTTCGTATTCGAGCAGGCGGCGCACCAGCTCGGCCCGTGGGTCCTCGGCCTCCTCGCTGCCCTCCTGCTTCTTGGGCGGCAGCAGCATGCGCGACTTGATCTCGATCAGCATCGCGGCCATCAGCAGGTATTCGGCCGCCAGTTCCAGGTTGCGGCTGCGGATCTCGTCCACATACGCCAGGTACTGCTTGGTGACCCCGACCATGGGGATGTCGAGGATGTTGAAGTTCTGCTTTCTGATCAGGTAGAGCAGCAGATCCAGCGGCCCTTCGAAGGCTTCGAGGAAGACTTCGAGCGCATCGGGCGGGATGTACAGGTCGTTGGGCAGGGCGAACAGGGGCTCGCCGTACAGGCGCGCCAGGGCCACCTGGTCCACCACGTTGGGCATGCCCTGGTCCTGCGCCTGGGCCACAGGCGCTTCGGCTTCGCTGGCGCTGCTCATCGGCTGCTACGCAAAAGATAGCGTCAGGCGCATTGCCTGCAATGCGATCAGTCGGCGTTGGTCTGGTAGACGTAGGGCTTTTGCTCGACCTGGCCTTCGCGGTAGTCTCCCCAGATCTTGCGGTCCACCTGCTTGTCCCACAGCAGGGCGCGGCCGGCCTGTTGCTGGGCGTCGAGTTCGGGCCGGCTCGCCTTGAGCTGGTTGATGAACTGCGTGGTGTCGGATTGGTAGTCGGGGCGGCGGAAAATGGACATGGACTGGTAACCTCTTTTCCCTGATTTTACCGGGATGGCCCCATGACTCCATTTTTTCGCGTTCTTTCCGCCCTGGTCCTGGGGCTGGCGCTGCTGGCCACCACGGGGTGCGACCCCCAGCGCATCAGCGAACTGCAGCCCGGCGTGTCCACCGAAACCGATGTGCGCGAGCGCTTCGGCGAGCCCGAAAACGTCTGGAACACCGACGCCGGCGTGCGCACTTTCGAGTACAACCGCCAGCCGGCCGGCCAGGTCAACTACATGATCGACCTGGGCGCGGACGGCAAGCTGATCGCTGTGCGCCAAGTGCTCACGCCCGAGAATTTTGCCAAGGTGCAGCCCGGCATGCCCCTGGACACCGTGCGCCGCATGCTGGGCAAGGCGGCCAAGGTGGCGCCGTACCCGCTCAAGAACGAGACCCATGTGCAGTGGCGCTTTGCCAATGCACGCAACGAGCCGCAGGTGTTCACCGTGGTCCAGGGGCCGGGCGCCATGGTGCTGCGCACCGAGACAGGGCCTGATCTGGATGCGCCGGAGTTCAAGGGCGGTAAGTAGCCGCGGTTAGACGTTGACGCCGGTGCTGCCCTGGGCTGCCAGCCGGTCGGCAAAGCCCGAGCGTTCCATCAGCGAGCGGGGTTGCTCGTGCAGGTGCACGATGTGCAGTATTCCACCGCGCTGCTGCACCGCCTTGAGCACCTGGGCCAGGGCGTCGAGGCCGGTGGTGTCCAGGGCCACGAGCTCGCTGGCGTCCAGCACCACGTCCATGCCGGCCGGGCCGGCCTCGACCGCCTGGATGATCGGGTCGATCTTGGCGGCCGCGCCGAAGAACAGCGCGCCGTGCAGGCGCCATGTCTGGGCGGGGCGGCCGTGCGCATCCGCTGCCGTTGGCTGCAGCTCGGCCTTGAAGAGCCGGCTCATGCGGCGCACGAACAGCGCACAGGCCAAAAGCAGGCCCACTTCCACCGCCACCGTGAGGTCGAACACCACCGTGAGGAAGAAGGTGCCCAGCATCAGCAGCCGGTAGTGGTTGCTGAACTGGCGCAGGCGCGCGAACTCGTGCCACTCGCCCATGTTCCAGGCCACGAACAGCAAAATGCCCGCGAGCACGGCCAGCGGAATGTGCAGCGCCAGCGGGGCCGCGGCCAGCACGATCACGGCCAGCGTGGCGGCATGCACGATGCCGGCCACCGGCGAGGTGGCGCCCGAGCGGATGTTGGTGACCGTGCGCGCAATCGTGCCCGTGGCCGGCATGCCGCCGAAGAAGGGCACGACCAGGTTGGCCACGCCCTGGGCCATGAGCTCCTGGTTGGGGTCGTGCTTGCGGTGGTGGGCGTCGGTGGCCAACTGGTCGGCCACGCGGGCGCACAGCAGCGACTCGATGGCGCCCAGCAGGGCGATGGTGAGCGTGGGCGTGACCAAGAGGCGCACCGTCTCCCACGAGAAATCGGGCAGCTCGAACGTGGGCAGCCCCTGCGGAATGCCGCCGAAGCGCGAGCCGATGGTCTCCACCGGGAAATCCAGCACAAAGGCCAGCAGGCTCAGCGTGACCAGGGCCACCACGGGCCCGGGCACGCGTGCGAAGCTGCGCACGCTGTAGCCTTCCATGAGGCGCACCACCGGCGAGCCTTGCATGAACAGGCGTGGCCACACGAACAGCCCCGCCAGGCAGGCCGTGCCCAGGCCGAAGGCATAGGGGTTGAAGCTGCCGATGTGTTGCGCCAGCGTGCCCACCTGCGAGAAGAAGTCGCCCGGCATGCGGGCGATGGACAGGCCCAGCCAGTCCTTGAGCTGCGACAGCGCGATCAGCACGGCGATGCCGTTGGTGAAGCCGATCACGATGCCCACTGGCACGAAGCGCACCAGCGTGCCCAGCCGGAACAGGCCCAGCAGCACCAGCAGCGCGCCCGCGCAGGCGGTGGAAATGAGCAGGTTGGCCACGCCGTAGCGCTCGACGATGCCGTAGACGATGACGATGAAGGCCCCCGCCGGCCCGCCGATCTGCACATTGGTGCCGCCCAGCGCCGAGATCAGGAAGCCCGCGATGATGGCCGTCCACAGACCTGCCCCGGGCGGCAGGCCGCTGGCGATGGCAAAGGCCATGGCCAGGGGCAGCGCGACGATGCCCACGGTGATGCCCGCGCCCACGTCGGCAAGGCAACGGCTGCGGCTGTAGCCGTTCAGGGCATCGATCAACCGGGGGTGGAAGGCGAAGGACAGCTGCATGGCGGTGGGAGCCAGTGTATTCCCCGGTGCAGCGGGCGCAAGCCCAGGTCGCGGCGCTGACCGGGTTTCGGGGCGCGGGGCCGGCAAGCATGTCCTGTGCCGGAAGCCCTGGGATGCCGCGTTCTGGCGCGGTGCTTGCTTTCACCGGTACAGGCGCCATCTGCCCCCTCGGCGCTGTATCCTGATGCACCTCACCATGTCCGACACCCCTGCTCCGCCCATCGACACCGCTGAATCCCTGCGCCACGGCACCTACGAGGACGCCCAGGCCATCTTCGCGGGCACCCTGTTCGTGGCCATGGCGCTCATGCTGTTCAACCAGGCCGGCCTGCTGGTGGGCGGCACGGCGGGCATTGCCTTCCTGGCGCACTACGTCACCGGTGTGTCGTTCGGCAAGCTGTTCTTTCTGGTGAACCTGCCGTTCTACTGGTTCGCCTGGACGCGCATGGGCCGCGAGTTCACGCTCAAGACCTTTGTCTCGGTGGCGCTGCTCTCGGGGCTCACCGAGCTGTTTCCGCACGTCATGCACGTGGACTACCTGAATCCGCTGTTTGCCTCGCTGCTCGGCGGGCTGCTGCTGGGCACGGGTTGCCTGTTCCTCGCGCGCCACCGCTCCAGCCTGGGCGGCGCCACGGTGCTGTCGCTGTACATGCAGGACCGCTACGGCATCCGCGCGGGCAAGGTGCAGATGGGCATCGACGGCGCCGTGGTGCTGATGGCGCTGTTCATCGTGCCGCCCGAGCGGGTGGCGTACTCGGTGCTCGCGGTGCTGGTGATGAGCGGCTTTCTCTGGATCAGCCACCGCCCCGGGCGCTACGTCGGTCACTGACCGGTGGGCGGCTCCGCGCCTTCCAGCTCGCGCAGCCAGCGCCCGAACGTGGAGCGGCTCACGCCCAGGCGCTGAGCGGCCTGGGCACGGCGCCCGCCTGCCAGTTCCATGGCCTGGGCGACGCGCTCGGCCAGCGGCATGTCCGTGGCGCCTTGCACACCAGGCTGCGCGAACAGCTCCGGGCAGTCGTGCGCCAGCTCGGCGTAGCGCACGTCGCCCACCCGGTCGAACTGCAGCAGAAACACGGCGATGCGCTCAGCCAGGTTCTCCAGCTCGCGCACATTGCCCGGCCAGTCATAGCTGGTGAGCAGCGACAGCAGCGGCGCCAGCGCGGCGGCAGCGTCCAGGGGCGAGCCCAGCCGGGCCAGGCAGCGTGCCACCAGCGGCGTGGCGATGGCCGGGATGTCCTCGCGCCGCTCGCGCAGCGCGGGCAGGGCCAGGCGCAGGGTGTTCAGACGGTAGTACAGGTCCTGGCGGAAGCTTTGCGCGGCGATCAGCTCCACCAGCGGCTGGTGCGTGGCGGCGATCACGCGCACGTCGATGGGGATGGGCGCGGTGGCGCCCAGGCGCATGATCTCGCGCTCCTGCAGCACGCGCAGCAGGCGCGTCTGCAGCGGCAGCGGCATGTCGCCGATCTCGTCCAGGAACAGCGTACCCGTGTGCGCGGCCTCGAACAGCCCGCGCTTGCCGCCCCGGCGCGAGCCGGTGAAGGCGCCTTCCTCATAACCGACGAGCTCGCTCTCCAGCAGTGATTCGGGGAAGGACGCGCAGTTGACCGCCACGAAGGGCCTTCCTGCGCGGCTGCTGTCGTTGTGCATGGCCTGGGCGAACAGCTCCTTGCCCACGCCGCTCTCTCCCGTGATCAGCACCCCCAGGTCGGTGCGCGCAAAGCGCCGCGCGCTGGCGATGGCGCGCTGCAGCGCCGGGCTGGTGCCGGCCAGGCTGCCAAAACCGTGGCGCGCCGCATGCTGCTGGCGCCGCTGCATCATGCGCAGGCTGGTGTCGGCCGCCTGGATGGTGCCCGCGTCGTACAGTGTGAGCGCCGCGCCCACGATCTCGCCATGCTCGCGGATGGGGGTGCGGTGGGCCACCCAGTCGCGCTGCGCGAAGCGCTGGGCCACGGCGCGCTCCTGCAGGCCGCTGTCCAGCGTGGCGCGCAGTGAGAGCGCGGGCTGCAGCGCATCGAGCGCCTGGCCCTGCACGCGCAGCCCAGGGCCGCCCAGCAGCTGCTGCATGGGCGGGTTCACGGCGATGATGCGGTCCTGCCGGTCCACGGCGACCACGGCCTCCTGCAGGTTGTGCAGCACGCTGTGCAACTGCTCGTAGCGGCCAGCCTCCAGCCGCGCCACGCGCGCCAGTTCCAGCGCATCTTCGAAGCCCTTGCGGATGCTGGCCAGCGAGTACGCCAAAAGGCCCGCCAGCCCAGCCTCCTCGGCCAGTTCCACCACCAGGCTGGAGCCGACGATGACCGTGAAGCCCTCGCGCCGCAGCGCCTCGAAGCGCTGGCGCGCGTCGTCCGGCGTCTGGTAGGCGTGCTGGCTGATCTCGATGTTGAGCAGGTCCTTCACGGCCTCCAGTTCGGGGATGGTCTGCCCGTACATCACCACACCCACCCGCCCTGCGATGCGCCGGGCCTTGATCAGCGCCTGCAGCAGGTCGAAACCGCCCAGCTGGATGGTGGCCACCGGCGCGCGCAGCCCCGCACGCAGGATGCTGGCATTCGAGCCCGCGCTCACGAAGGCGTCGACCACGCCGCGCTCCACCCGGTCCTGGGCAATCGCCAGCGCCCCGCCGAAGGTGCCATCGACCACCTCGATCTGCGCGCGGCCCACGTACTCGGCCACCACCGGCATGGCGAACTCGCGGATCTGCCGGTAGCTGAGAAAGCACAGGCGCGGCAGGCCCGTGGGGGTGAACGCGGGCAATGCCATGTGTGTCTCCTGAAACGTCTAATTGTTTCATGGATGTTGCATGAAACACGTTATTGCCCTGATGATTTTGCAAAATTCAATGAAATCAACCACTTGTGGCGTTTCATGGGGCTGGCACGCACCGTGCAAACAGGCAGCGTACTCAACGAACAAGGAGACACCCGACGTGGCACTCGAACACATCACCGTGCTGGACCTGACCCATATGCTGTCCGGCCCCTACGGCACCATGCTGCTGGCCGACCTGGGTGCGCGCACCATCAAGGTGGAGCCCCCCGGCAGCGGCGAAGGCACGCGCCGGCTGCTGGAAAACGACCCCGACTACTCGCGCGAAGGCATGGGCGCCTACTACCTCACGCTGAATCGCAACAAGGAAAGCGTGTGCGTGGACCTCAAGTCCCCCGCGGGTCGCGAGGTGTTCCTGGACCTGGTGCGCCAAGCCGACGTGGTGTTCGACAACTTCAGCGTGGGCGTGACCGAGCGCCTGGGCATCGACTACAAGGCACTGTCGCAGGTCAACCCGCGCATCGTCACCTGCTCGGTCACGGGCTTCGGCCAGACCGGCCCGCAGACCCAGCGCCCGGCCTTCGACCAGGTGGTGCAGGCCATGGGCGGCGGCATGTCCATCACCGGCACGCCGGCCACCGGGCCCACGCGCAGCGGCATCCCCATCGGCGACCTGGGCGGCGGCATGTTCGGCGCCGTGGGCGTGCTGGCCGCGCTGGTGGAACGCGACCACACCGGGCGCGGCCAGCATGTGGACATCTCCATGCTGGACGCGCAGATCTCGCTGCTCAACTACATGGCCACCATGTACTTCATGTCGGGCCATGTGCCCGAGGGCATCGGCAACGGCCACTTCGTGCACGTGCCCTACAACAGCTATCCCACGGCCGACGGCCACATCATCATCGCCTGCATCGGCGACGCCTTTTTCGAGCGCTTCGTCGAATGCATTGGCCTTGATGCCCTGCGCAAGCCCGAGTACCGCCAGCAGCCCGTGCGCTTCGCAGCCAAGGCCGAGATCGATGCACTGGTGGGTGCCGAGCTGCGCAAACAGGGCACCGAGCACTGGCTGGAAGTGCTGCGCGCCGCGCGCATCCCCTGCGGCCCGGTGAACAACTTCGCCCAGGCCCTGGCCGACCCGCAGGTGCTGGCGCGCGACATGGTCGTCACGGTGCCTTTGCCCAGCGGCGAGGCCATGCGCATGCCGGGCAACCCGGTCAAGCTCTCGGGCGCGCAGCCCAAGGCCTTCACGCCGCCGCCGCGCCTGGGCGAGCAGACCAGCGAGGTGCTGGGCGGCTGGCTGGGCTACCCGGTCGAGCGCCTGGCGCGGCTGCGCGAAGACGGCGTGATCGCGTGAGGGGGCGCCATGGGTGACAACCACATCCACATCACCGACGTGGCCCCGCGCGATGGCTTGCAGAACCAGGCCGTGCACCTGTCCACCGATGCCAAGCTGCAGCTCATCGCCCTGCTGGCCGAGGCCGGCGTGCAGAGCGTGGAGGCGACGAGCTTCGTCTCCCCCAAGGCCGTGCCGCAGATGGCCGACGCAGGCGAACTGGTGCCGCGCATCGCCGCGCGCTGGCCGCAATTGCGCACCTCGGTGCTGGTACCCAACCTCAAGGGGTTGGAGCGCGCCCATGCCTCCGGCGCGCAGGAGATCGCCGTGGTGCTCTCCGCCACCGAGACCATGAACCGCAAAAACATCAACATGGGCCTGGCGCAGGCGCTCGACGTGAGCGAGCAGACCCTGGCCGCGGCCCAGGCGCTGGGCCTGCGCACACGCGCCTACGTGGCCGTGGCCTTCGACTGCCCCTTCGAAGGCGAGACACCGCTGGCCGAGGTGCTGCGCCTGGCCGCGCGCATGCATGCGGCCGGCGCGGGCGAGGTGGTGATTGCCGACACCATCGGCTCTGCCTCGCCAGGCATGGTCAAGGAGCGCTTTGCGGCGCTGCGCGACGTGGTGCCATTGGAGCGCCTGGCCGTGCACCTGCACGACACGCGCGGCATGGGCGCGGCCAACGCCTGGGCCGCGCTGGAGGCCGGCGTGCGCCGCTTCGACGCCAGCGTGGGTGGCATCGGCGGCTGCCCCTTCGCGCCCGGTGCTGCCGGAAACCTGGCGACCGAGGACCTGGTGCTGCTGGCCGAGCGCAGCGGCTTTGCCACCGGCCTCTCGCTCGACGGGCTGCTCTCGGCCGTGGACTTCGCGCAGGAGCAATTGCAGCGCCCCCTGGGCGGCCGCTCCATCGCCTGGCTGCGGCGCCAGCGCGACAAGCGCCGCGAGGCCGAGCCGGTGCCCGCCTGAAATGAAACACCCCCTGAGTCGCTTCGCGCCTTCACCCCTCTCTCATATTGCTTCGCAATCTGGGAGGGGGACGCCCCCAGCGCAAGCGCTGGATACGCCGCCTTCGCGGCGGGGCGGCCCTTGCGCGGGGGCACTTGCCTGCGCCGCGCCAGTTTTATGCGTCGCGGGCGGCGCGCAGCGCAATGAAAAACTGATACCAACCATTCCATTCAAACTACACCTGGAGACAAAACGCATGGACATGCATCCATCCCTTTCGAACACCACCCGCCGCACCGCCCTGGCCGCCATCGCCGCCTGGGGGGCCAGCCCGCTCATCGGCGCCCATGCCCAGGAGCGCAAGTACCCCAGCAAGCCCGTGACCATCGTCGTGCCGTACTCGGCCGGGGGCGGTACCGACATCGTGGGCCGCCTCATGGCGCAGCGCCTGTCCGAGGTCTGGGGCCAGTCGGTGATCGTGGACAACCGCACCGGCGCCAACGGCGTGATCGGTTCGAGCTATGTGGCCAAGGCCGCGCCCGACGGCCACACCCTGCTGCTGGTGGTGGGCTCGCACGCCATCAACCCCGTGCTCATGAAGAGCCTGCCCTACGACACGGCCAAGGCCTTCACACCGGTGACCAACATCGCCAACTCGCCCATGGTGCTGGTGGTGGCGGCCGACGGCCCCTACAAGCAACTGCCCGACCTGCTCAAGGCAGCGCGCGACAAGGAGGTTCCCGTGGGTTATTCGGAAGGCCAGACGCGCCTGACCGGCGAACTCATCCGCCAGTCGGGCAACCTGCAGATCACGGGCGTGCCCTACAAGGGCGGCGCGCCCATCATGGTGGACATCATCGGCGGCCACCTGCCAGCTGGCGTGACCAGCGTGCTCACGGCCTTGCCCCACATCCATTCAGGCAAGCTGCGCGTGGTGGGCGTGGCGGCCGAGCAGCGCATGGGCATCTTTCCAGACGCCATGACCTTCAAGGAGGCGGGCCTGGCTGGCGTGCAGTCGCTCAACTGGTACGGCATGTTCGGCCCGGCCGGCCTGCCCGACGCGGTGGTCGATCGCATCAACCAGGACCTGCGCAAGGTGGCGGCCGACCCGGCCGTGACCAAACAGATGCAGGACCAGGGCGCCAGCATCGTGCTCACGCCACCCGCGGAGTTCCGCCGCTTCGTGGAGGGCGAAACCCGCAAGTGGGCCCAGGTGGCCCAGCGTGGCGGCATCAGCGCCGAGTAAGGCCGACAACGCCACGTGCCCGCACCATGCGCCACCAGAGCGCAGGGCACGTTGGCTTTTTTTAAAAATCAAGGAGACAAATCATGACGAATCGACTGCTGTCGCGGCGTGCCGCCGCTGGCCTGGCCGCGCTGTGCCTGCTGACCGGGCCAGCCCTGGCCCAGGATTACCCGAACAAGCCCATCCGCCTCATCGTGCCCTTTGCGCCGGGCGGGGTGACAGACACCGGCGCCCGCGTGGTGGCCGAGCGCCTGGGGGCCCGCCTGGGCCAGCAGGTGGTGGTGGACAACCGGCCCGGCGCATCGGGCAACATCGGCACGCAGATGGGCGCCACGGCGGCGCCCGACGGCTACACCCTGGTGGTGGGCTTCGACGGCACCATGGTCATCAACCCCCATGTGTTCGCCAAGGTGCCCTTCGACACGCTCAAGGACTTCGCCCCGGTCAGCAAGATCGGCGATGCGGCGCTGGTCATCGTCACCCACCCCTCGGTGCCGGCCAAGGATTTCGCGGCGCTGGTCGCGCATTCCAAGGCCACCGAGGGCGGCATCTCCTACGGCAGCGCGGGCACGGGCAGCACGCCGCACCTGGCGGGCGAGTTGCTGCGCGTGCGCACCGGCGCCAAGTTCGTGCACGTGCCCTACAAGGGCGGCGGCCAGGCGCTGGCCGACGTGGTGGGCGGCTCGCTGCCCATGCTGTACACGGCCGTGGCGGGGGCCTACCCCTTCATCCAGCGCGGCCAGGTGCAGGCCATTGCCGTGTCCACCGCGCAGCGCCTGCCCTCGCTGCCGGCCGTGCCCACGGTGGCCGAGTCGGGCGTGCCCGGCTTCGAAGTCAATTCGTGGATCGGCATCCTTGCGCCCGCGAAGACGCCCACGGCCATCGTCGAGCGCCTGCAGCGCGAGCTCAATGCGGTGGTGCAGTCGCCCGACGTCAAGGAGCGCCTGGCGTCGCTGGGCATCGTCGCCTCGGGCAACACGCCGACCCAGTTCCGCAGCGAGATCGCGGCCGACCTGCGCAAATACGGCGAGGTGGTGAAGGCGGCCAACATCCGCACCGAATAGGCTCAGAAGCGGTACAGGTAGCCGGCCGTCACCGCTGGCTGGCTCGACCGGTTGACCAGCGGGCTGTCCTTGATGGCGCTGCCCAGTCGCGTGGCGCTTACGTCCACGAACATCCACTGACGCGTCGCCAGCGTGTAGCCCACGCGCACGCCGGCCTGCAGGTTCACGGCCGAGCTTCCTTCATACGCCGGGCGGCCCAGCCGGGCCTCGCCTGCCTGTACGCCATAGTAGTAGTCCACAGTCTTGCGGTCCTGCTGCTGCAGCGCCAGGCGCGGCGTGATGTCCCAGGCGCCTTGCTGGAAGCGGCGCTCCGCCTTGAGCGAGAACTGGCGCCCCTTGCTGTGGCCCGAGGCATCACCCAGCAGCTCGGCCGAGAGCTGCACGGGTCCCGCATCCCAGGTGGCGGCGGCACCCAGCCACAGGCTGCCCTTGCGCTCGTGCATGCCGGCCAGCCAGGGCGAGTCCTCGGCCTCGTAGCCCTCGAAGCCGAAGCGCGAGCGCAACCGCAGGCCTACGGGTCCCAGCGAGGGCAGTTTCAAATCCACCCCGGGGCCGGCAATGCTGATCCAGCGGTTCTCGTAGGTCAGCAGGGGCAAGGGTTGCAGCTTGTCGTCGAAATCGCGGTAGGTCTTGCGGTCGGCGCTGACGGCCAGGCCCAGGCCCCAGGTGGAGGCTGCGCCTGCCTCCTGCGCCTGGGCGCTGGCAGGCGCCAGAAAGGGCAGCGTGGCGGCCAGTGCCGCCAGGCGGCGGATCGATGGATGCGGGAGGCGAAGCGTCATGGTCTCGGTTTCCACAGAAAGAAAGGGATTCGGGGCAGGGCGTACCTGCGTGGACAGGGGGCCGCCGCGGTGGTAGCTTTGCCGCGGCAGGCCGGTGGACTGTAGGAAGGCTTTCTTAGCCTGCCGTTAGCCACCCGCTGCTCACGGCCGGCTAAGAATCCCGCGCTAGGCTTGCGCTGCCCCATTTTCCTCAAGGAGACCCCCGTTGCGCGCATTGCTGGTGGAAGACGACGACATGATCGGGCGCGGCCTCACGCACGCGCTCAAGGGCGCGGGCTGGTCGGTGGACTGGGTGCGCAATGGCGAGCTGGCCCACAGTGCCCTGGCCGATGGCGACTACAGCTGCGTGCTGCTGGACCTGGGCCTGCCCGGGCTGGACGGCACCGAGGTGCTGCGCCGTGCGCGCTCGCGCGGCGACCTCACGCCGGAGGTGGAGCTCACGGCGCGCGATGGGGTCGAGGACCGGGTGC
>NZ_JBKDTZ010000152.1:0-8420 GCF_046339755.1 Acidovorax sp.
TTTTCACGGTCGTAGTCGGACGAAGTTTCTTCGACCTGGGCCTTGATCTGCTTGACGCGGGCTTGAATGCCTTCGGCTTCGCCGGCACCGTCGATGATGGTGGTGTTTTCCTTGGAGACCTGGATTTTCTTGGCGCGGCCGAGATCCTTGATGGTGGCCTTGTCGATACCGCGCTTGAGGTCCATCGGGTTGATGCCGGCGGCCACGTACTTGAAGCCTTCGCGCACGATGGCCTGGGCCAGCACGGTCGCGGTGGTGGTGCCGTCACCAGCGTTGTCGCTGGTCTTGGAGGCCACTTCCTTCACGAGCTGGGCGCCCATGTTCTGCAGCTTGTCCTTGAGTTCGATTTCCTTGGCCACGGACACACCGTCCTTGGTCACGGTAGGGGCGCCGAACGAGCGCTCCAGCACCACATTGCGGCCCTTGGGGCCCAGGGTCACCTTGACCGCATTGGCCAGGATGTTCACGCCTTCAACCATGCGTGCGCGGGCTTCGCCGCCGAAAACTACGTCTTTTGCTGCCATTTGGAGCTCCTGAAAATTAACTGAATCAATAACGACTGTCTTGGGGGAGAGGGGAAAGCGTAGCGAGCAGGTGCCAGGCTAGGCGCACGGAGCACAGCAACCGGAACGTACTTCCTGTACGTGAGGATTGCGAGCACCGCGCAACGACGCATGGCGCCTGCGCAGTAGCTTTACTTCTCCACCACGGCGAACAGGTCGTCTTCCTTCATGACCAGCAGCTCGTCACCCTTGATCTTGACGGTCTGGCCCGAATACTTGCCGAACAGAACGCGGTCACCGACCTTCACGTTCAGGGCGATCAGCTCGCCCTTGTCGTTCTTCTTGCCGGGGCCGACGGCCAGCACTTCACCTTGATCGGGCTTTTCAGCGGCGTTGTCGGGGATCACGATGCCGGAGGCGGTCGTGGTTTCGCTTTCGATACGCTTGACGATCACGCGATCGTGCAGGGGGCGAAGGTTCATTGCATTGCTCCTGGTTCAAAAATTACCGACAGTACGCAGCGCCTGGAAAGGCCAGGCGCCACCAAACTACATCCAGCAAGGAGTGTTAGCACTCCATTGCGGTGAGTGCTAATGATACGGGCATTTGTTGCCGTTTCAAGACATGGGGATGATTGGAAGGTGTCAAACACGCATCCATTTGTGGGATTGCGCCCCAGGACTGTCCTTCGTCCTTGGCATTCTTGGGGCCTATCCACTTCTGGTTCTATATGTAACTAATTGTTTTTTTGGTGCGTCCGGTCGCGTCTTCCTCGCACTGTGCAAGCCAGCGGCGCACCGCGCTGTCCAACGGGTCCGGATCCTTGCAGACCCGATCAACGCCCAGCTTCTGCCCTCGGATCACCTGTCTATGGCCCATGGCAATCCTGCCTCACCCCCTCGGGGTGGGGTGCAGGCGGTCAAACCTGGATACCTTGCGCTGTCTTGACGTTCATCACCGCCCTGCCGTGCACCGCGCGCAGGCGGTCCCTCGGTGCGCGGTCCGCAGCGGCCTGCCGATGTCTGCGGCACGGGCCTTGCGCCGGCTGCGGCGAGGCGCCGAACGTCCAGTCCGTCCTGTCTTTTTTATTCTTGTTGAGGAAACCGATGAAACAACCGATGATGAAGCGCAAGTCTTTGCGCACGATGGCAGCCCTGGGCGCGGCCGCACTGTGCGGTGCCTTTGCCATGGCCTCCGCGCACGCGGTGCAGCCAGCCATCTCGCTGGGCTATGACCATGCGCTGGTGCTGCGCGCCGATGGCACCGTCTGGTCCTGGGGCTACGGCAGCGGGGGCCAACTGGGCTTGGGCAACACCACCACGCGCACCTCGCCCACGCAGATCCCCACCTTGCAGAACGTGGTGCAGGTCGTGGCGCGGGGCAGCTTTTCCCTCGCGCTGAAGGCCGACGGCACGGTCTGGGCCTGGGGCGACAACTCGGGCGGGCGCACCGGCGGAAGCGGCACCATCGTGCCCGTGCAGATCAACGGCCTGTCCAACATCGTGAGCATCAACGCCGGCACCAACACCGCTGCGGCGTTCGCCACCGATGCCTCCGGCCAGGTGTACGCCTGGGGCAGCAACAGCGCTGCGCAACTGGGCACCGGGCAGACCAGCCCGGGCGGTAACCCCGTGCCGCGCCTGGTGCCCGGTGCCGAGGGCGCCGTTGCAGTGAGCGCGTCCGACGCGGCCGTGCTCTCGCTGCGCCAGGATGGCAAGGTGGTCGCCTGGGGCTCCAATGCCAACAAGGCCCTGGCTCCGGTGGCTGGCACCGCCACCGCGCCGGTGGTGATCGATGCCCTGAGCGGCGTGCAGGCCGTTGCATCCACCTCCATCAACATTGCAGGCCAGTACTACGCCCTCAAGAGCGACGGCACCGTTGTCGTCTGGGGCCAGGCCTCGACCAACGCCCCCTTCTGCGGCCAGAAAGGCCAACCCATTGCGTCGGGTTACGCGCTGATCGACATCTCCCTCATCCAGGGCCTGACGCGCATCCAGCAGATCGAGCCCGGCGAAGGCCACACCCTGTTCGTGGATGCCGACGGAGCTGTGCACGCCTGCGGCGTCAACGCCGCGGGGCAACTGGGCGACGGCACCCTGGTGAATCCTTCCAGCGAGGCGCCCAAGATCGCCCGCGTGGCGGGCCTGCCGCCCGTGGTGGCTGCGGCCGCCGGCTCGGCGGTTTCCGCAGCGATCGGCACGGACGGCAGCGTCTGGGTCTGGGGCAAGACCACCAACCTGGTCCCGGGCGGGGATGCCAAGGCCACCGCCCCTGTGCGCGTCATGGGCGCCAATGGCGCCGCTTTCAATGCAGGCCGGGTGGGAGACGCCGCCGGCACCTTCAGCGGAACCCAGACTGGACCGCTGTCCAACGTGACACTGGACGCGGCGGCCGCCATATCGCCCCTGCACAGGGGCAAGACGGGCCGCGTGTACGTGGCTGCGTTTGCAGGCTCCGCCGTGGTGTTCCTGGGACCCAACGGCTGGGAACCGTACACGGGAGGGGCCTTCCCGGCCTACCTGGGCGGCGCACTGCCGCGCTCGGTACCGGTGCGCATGGCCTCGGGTCTGAACCTCAGCGGCCTGGAGGGCGTGAACCTCGTGGTGGGCTACGGCGTTGGCGACGACACGGCAGCGGTTGCGGAGATGGTGCGCGCCGGGCGCTTCCAGGTCGTGCACACGCTGCACTGATCCACGGCTGCCGCTTTCTTCAGCACGGCGTTGCCAGCCGCGCCAGCGCTGGGTCCGGCCCCACTCTCCAGGACTTTTCCACAGCCTCATCCACACAGGCTGTGGACTGAGGCAAGGGCTGGCACCTTCTCAGAAGCTGTAGCGAGCCGAGGCGTAGAGGTTGCGCTCCTGCCCAGGCGTGAGGTAGCTGGCCAGGTGCAGGTGGCTGGATACGAAGTAGGTCTTGTCGAACACGTTGCGCAGGGCCAGTTGCAGTTCCAGCTGGCGCCCGCCGTCGAGCGGCATGCGCCAGGTGTGCGACAGGTCCAGGCGCGCATAGCCCGGCAGCACCGTGGTGTTGTAGATGTCGGCATAGCGCGCGCCCTGGGCGTACAGGCCTGCGCCGGTGGCGTGCTCGGCGTTCCAGCGGTACTGGCCCCACAGGCTCAGGGCGTGGCGTGCCACGTTGGGGATGGTCTTGCCTGGGTACTCGGTGTTGTTGGTGAACTTGGCTTGCGTGTAGGCGTAGGCGACCTGCACCCGCACAGCGCGCGTGAGGTCGCCGCCGAGGCTCGCCTCCAGGCCCTGGGAGCGGCCGCTGCCGGCCAGGGTCTTGTCGAACATGCTGGGTGTGGAGAGATCGCCCGAGAGCAGGTTGGTCTGCTCCAGCCGGTACACGGCCAGGTCGGATTGCAGGCGGCCGCCGTTCCACAGCGACTTCCAGCCCGCCTCGTATTGCCGGCTCTTGCGCGAGGGCAGCGACTGGCCCGATGCAGACGAGGCCTGGTTGGGCGCGATGCCGGTGCCGTAGCTGGCGTAGACCGAATCCGCGCCCGACAGCTTGCGCAGCACGGCCAGTTTGGGCGAGGTGTTGCTCTCTTGTACGCCGCGCGTGCCTGCAGGCCCGTAGAGGAAATCCTGCCGCGTGTGGCGCAGCCCGGCCACGATGCTCCAGTCGCCCCATTCGATGCGGTCTTGCAGCGACAGGGCCGTGCTGGCCAGGTCCTGCGTGGTGGTGGCGAAGGCAAAGCTGGCCGGCCGGGTGGTCAGTCCGTAGACGGGGTTGAAAACGTTGATGTTGGGGTTGTTGGCACTGGCCACGCCGGCCGAAGGCTGGTCCAGCGTCTCGGTGTAGCGGTCCAGCCCTGCGAACAGGTGGTGGCGCGTGGCGCCCCAGGTGTGCTCATGGGTCAGGCTGGTGGCCAGGGCGTTGATGCGGCGCTGCGTGTCCGGCTCGTAGGCCAGCCGGCGCGCGAAGGTGCCCAGGGGCGCACCTGCCACGGCAGCGCCCACCGACTGGCGCACGGAGGTGCTGTTGCCGCGCAGGTGCGTGTAGTCCAATGCCAGGCGGGTGTTCGGCGCGATGGCCACATCGCCATGCAGGTCGACCAGGGTGTTGCGTGTGGTGGAGTTCGCCCAGGGCTCGCCGAGTTGCCGGTCCATCGGCACGGCCGCGGGGCGGCCGTTCACGCCGGGCAGGCCGTAGTCGGGCTGGTAGGCCTGGTCCGTGGCCTCTACGCCCAGGCGCAGGTGGTAGCGCTCGCCATCGCTCTTGGAAATACCGAGTTTGGCCCCGTCCAGCCGGTCCGGTACATGGCGCCATTCGCTGGCGGTGGAGCGGGTCACGATGAGCCGCGCAGCGAGCTCCTGTTCGGCCGAGAGCACGCGGTTGATGTCCACCGTGGCATCGAGCGCGTTGTGCGCGCCGCCGCCCAGGCTGGCCGAGCCGAAGTTGGCCAGCTCCGGCTGTCGCGTCACGATGTTGACGCTGCCGCCCGGCTCGCTGCGCAGACCCAGGGCCGCGCCGGGCCCGCGCAGCACGTCCACGCTCTCGGTGAAGGCGGGCACGAAGGCGTAGTTGGACAGGCGCACGCCATCGCGCAGCACGCGGCTCGATCCGGTGCCGCTGTCGGCCACGGCACCGCGCAGCACGAAGAACTGGCTGTGGCTGCCGTTGAAGCCCGAGTCGGCCTGCGCGCCGGGCACATTGCGCAGCGCCTCCTGCAGCGTGGTGACCGACTGGGCACGCATCAGCTCGGCCGGCACGGTGGAGACGGAGGCGGGCACTTCCAGCAGCGGTGCTGCGGTGCCCGTGGCCAGGCTGGCGGCACGCTGCTGCGCATCACGCGTGGGGGACGCGGTGACGGTGACGGGGGGCAAGGAAGCATCTTGCGCCGTGGCTTGCGATGTCGCCAGCAGGGCGACCATTGCATGCACGGCGTGCGCCGTGGCGCGAAGGGTGGAGGACATGGCCATGGCGTTCAGTGCTTGTGTTCGCCGTGGGCCACCGGTGCCGCCGTCGCGTTGAGCGGGCGCACGGGCGCCTGCACCTGCACCGATTCGCGCTTGCCGTCCTTGCCCTCGAAGACCAGGGTGATCGGCACGGTGTCGCCGGCCTTCACCTGCTGCGTGAGGTTCATCAGCATCACGTGGTAGCCGCCAGGCTTGAGCTCCACGGGCTTGCCCGCGGGCAGGTCCACACCGGGCACCTGGCGCATGCGCATCACGTTGTCCTGCATGGCCATCTCGTGCACCTCGACGGCCGGGGTGAGGGGTGAGCTGGCCGAGACCAGGCGCGTGTCCCGCGCGGCTCGGAGCTGCATGAAGGCGCCGGTGGCCTGCTGCTGGGGCACGGTGGCGCGCACCCAGGCGTCCTTGATGGTGACCTGGGCCTGGGATGCCGATGCCAGTGCGGCGAGAACGAGGGCGAGGGCGGCGGAGCGGGGAATGGAATGCATGGAGATCTCCTGGATGCGATGGGTGTGGGTTCAGGCGGATTGCTGCAGCAGCTGGCGCAGATCGTCGGCGCAGTCCTTGGCGCTCTGCTCGTGGCGCAGCACGAGGCGCGGCTTGCCTTCGGGATCGAAAACATAGCTGAAGGCCGAGTGGTCCATGGTGTAGGAGGCACCGGTGGGCACCTTCTTGTAGTAGACCTTGAATTCCTTGGCCGTGGCCTCGGTCTGCGCGGCGTCGCCGTGCAGGCCGATGAAGCTGGCGTCGAAGGCCTGGGTGTAGGACGCCAGCACGGCAGGCGTGTCGCGCTCGGGATCGATGGTGATGAACAGCACCTGCAGGCGCTGGCCATCTGCGCCCAGCAGTTGGCGTATCTCCGTGGCGCGGGTCAGGGCCGTGGGGCACACGTCGGGGCACTGGGTGAAGCCGAAGAACAGCATCACCGCCTTGCCGCGGAAGTCTGCCAGCGTGCGCACCTGGCCTTGGGCATCCCGCAAGGTGAAGCCGCGTGCGTACTCGGCGCCGGTGATGTCCATGCCCTTGTAGGCCACGGGAGCCTTCTTGCTCGCGGCGAGCGTAGCCGCCAGCAGCGGCGACAGGGCCAGGGCCAGCAGGCCGCGGCGCCGAGGTGAAGGGCGCGCCGCTGTAGCGGCCGGGCGCGGTGGGGACGATGGAATGCGCATGGCGAAGATCTGTTGGGGAAGCGGGTGGCGACCTGCCGTGGGGCAGGCGCGGCGCACACCAGCGCTGTGCGCCGGCGGCTCAAGGCGTGCGCACGCATGCCCGCAGCGGGCACGCGAAAGCACAGGGTCAGGCGAGGGTGGCCGGGGGCCCGCGGGCGGGCAGGGGGGCGCCGACGATGGCCGCCAGGGCGGCTGCCACGGTGGGCGTGAGCGCATGGGCCAGGGCCTCGTGGCGCTGTGCAGGCAGTTGCGCGGCAGGAGGCGGTGCGCTGGCGCCCAGGCACATGGCGCAGTCCAGGGTGTGGTGTCCCAGGTCGGTGGCGGCGCCGTCCTCGCCCACCACCAGTTTCACGGTGGACCCCGTAGTGCAGACCAGTTGCAGGGCCTGGGGGTGGACGATGGGCGATGCGATGGCCGCGCCCACGGTCAGCACGAACCACGCCAGAACCAGGCGGGCCAGCAGGGACGAGGTGCGCAGCGCGTGCATGGCGGCATTATCGCCGCAGCCCTGTGCGTCCGGTGAGGGGTGGGGCAATATGTCCCACCCCCAAGGTCAGGGCTGTGCAGCGCGGCCGCGTCCTGCGGCCAGCACCATCAGCACGGCGGCCAGCACCAAGGCGCCGCTCAGCAGGTACAGGCTGAGCGTGAAGCCGCCCGTCGCCGTCTTGATGGCGCCCACCGTCACAGGCGCCACCACGCCGGCCATGCCGCCCAGGGTGGTGATGAGCGCGATGCCCATGGCTGCGGCATTCTTGCTGAGCAGGCTGCCCGGCACGGCCCAGAGGATGGCGAAGGCGCTGGAGATGCCGACCGAGGCCAGCGACAGGCAGGCCACGGCCGCCACGGGGCTGTGCATGAACAGCGTGGTGAGCGAGAGCCCGGCGGCGCCGATGCAGGCCGTCACAGCGAAGTGCCAGCGCCGCTCCTGCCTGCGATCGGAATGTCCGGCGATGAGCAGCGTGGCCACGATGCCGGTGGCTGCGGGCACCACCGAATACAGCCCGATCTGCATCACCGACAGGCCCATGGACTGCAGCATGGTCGGCTGCCAGAACGACATGGCGTAGATGCCCAGGATCACCAGGAAGGAGATGAATCCCAGCAGCCACACCTGGCCGTTGCGCAGCGCGCTGCCGAAGCTGCTGCGCGCGCCGGCGCCGCTGGCCGCCTGGTCGCGCGCCAGGTCATCCTGCACCTGGCGCTTTTGCGTCGGGGTGAGCCAGCGGGCGGCCTCGGGGCCGTCGTCGAGCAGCCGGTAAGCCAGCACGGCCAGCAGCACGCAGGGCACACCCTCCACCAGGGAGAGCCACTGCCAGCCGTGCAGCGACCCCACGCCATCGAGCCAGGTCATGGTCGCGCCCGCCAGCGGGCCGGCCACGATGGGCGCCGCCCCATAGGCCATGAAGAACAGGGCCGTGACCTTGGCCCGGCGCTGCGACGGAAACCACAGCGTGAGGTAGAACAGCACACCCGGCGCAAAGCCCGCCTCGAACACCCCCACCAGAAAGCGCAGCACATAGAACTGCGCCGGCGTGGTCACCCACAGCGTGGCCGCCGAGGCCAGGCCCCACAGCCCCATGATGCGCAGCAGCGTGAGCTAAGAACCTGTTCAAGGTCTTTTTGAAGCCGCGCAAGTCCCTTTTCGGGATGGGATGCTAGGCGCGGTGCGCAGTTGATAGCCCCGCTATCAACAAGCGCCGCAACGCCGCAGACCGCCCGAAAAGGCACTTGCCCTTCGGGTTGGAGTGAAATCGGGCGATTGGACGCCCCGGCTGCTTGCATGGGCACGAGCCCATGCGGCGCATCCGAAGCATCCACTCATCCCGATTGCA
>NZ_JBKDTZ010000153.1:0-10637 GCF_046339755.1 Acidovorax sp.
GCGGCGCGCTGGTCGCGATCGATCCGCGCACCGGCGAGGTGCTGGCCCTGGTGAGCAAGCCCACCTTCGACCACAACCTGTTCGTCGAAGGCATCGACAGCGAAAGCTGGCAGGCGCTCAACGAATCCATCGACAAGCCGCTGCTCAACCGCGCACTGCGCGGTACCTACCCGCCGGGCTCGACCTACAAGCCTTTCATGGCGCTGGCGGCGCTGCAGCTGGCCAAGCGTTCGGCCAGCATGGTGGTCAACGACCCGGGTTTCTACACATTCGGCGGACACACCTTCCGCAGCCACGAGGGCGGGCTGGGCGGGGTGGACATGCACCGCGCCATCCAGTTCTCGAGCAACACCTATTTCTATTCGCTGGCGGTGGAGATGGGGGTCGATGCCATCCACGACTTCATGAAGCCGCTGGGCCTGGGCCAGACCACAGGCATCGACCTCAATCGCGAGGTGCGTGGCGTGCTGCCCAGCACCACCTGGAAGCGCAATGCCTACAAGCGCCCCGAGATGAAGCGCTGGCACCCGGGCGAGACCGTGTCGCTGGGGATCGGCCAGGGCTACAACAACTTCACCATGCTGCAACTGGCGCAGGCCGAGGCCACACTGGCCAACGGTGGCACGCGTTACGCGCCGCACCTCATCAAGGCGGTGCGCGACACGGTCACGGGCGCCGTGACACCGGTCGCACAGCCCCCCGGCGAGAACCTCGGCTTCCTGCCCAAGAATGTGGAGATCGTGCGCAACGCGCTGGTGGCGGTGAACAAGGGCGGCACGGGCACGCGCATCTTTGCGGGCGCGGCCTATTCATCCGCCGGCAAGACCGGCACCGCCCAGGCCATCAGCCTGGGCCAGAACGTGCGCTACAACGCCAAGGCCCTCGAAGAGCACCAGCGCGACCACTCGCTGTTCGCGGCCTTTGCGCCGGCCGAGGAGCCCAAGATCGCGTTGGCCGTGATCGTGGAGAACGCCGGCTTCGGTGCGGCGGCGGCCGGCCCGATTGCGCGGCGCGTGTTCGACTACTGGCTGCAGGGCGAATACCCGAACGAAGAGGACCTGGCGGCCGTGCGCAAGGGCCTGGCCGCGGCGCCCATCGGCAAGCCGCGCCTGGCCGCCGACGTGCCTGTCAGTCCGGCGGCGCCTTGAGAAGGGCACCCCCCCCCTGAGCGCGCGCCAGTCTCGCAGAACTGTGTGGTATTCAGACGCTGTGCGACGCTTTTGATGCGGGCGGTGCCAGCTGGCTGAACACCAGGGCGGCCACGATCATGGCGGCGCCGCTCAGGCCGGCCCAGCCGAGCCGCTCGCCCAGCAGCACCCAGGCCGTGAGGGCCGCGAACACCGGCTCCAGCCCGAAGACGATGGCGCTGCGCATGGCGTCCACGCGCTGCTGGCCCCAGGCCTGCAGGGTGACCACCACCACGCTGGCCAGCAGGCCCAGGTAGACAACGGCCACCCAGGCATCCACGGGCAGCCTGCCGGCGGCCTGGGGCAGCCAGTCCATCCCGCTGCCGCGCGCCAGCAGCAGCAATGTGGAGGCCAGGGCCATCACCAGGGCCTGCGCCGCCGCCATGCGCGTGGCGCGCAGCGGCTGGGCCGAGGTGCGGCGTGCGCACTCTTCCAGCGCCAGGATGTACAGGGCATAGAACACGGTGCTGGCCAGCGTCAGCGTATCGCCCAGGTTCCAGGGCTCGTTCTCGTGGAACATCAATGCCATGCCCGCGCAGGCCATGGCGCAGGCCGCCCACAGCTGCCAGCCGTAGCGCCGCCCCATGGCTGCCATGGCGATCAGCGGCACCACCAGCACATTGAGTCCGGTGACGAAGGCATTGCGGTTGCTGCTGGTGCGCGCCAGGCCTTCGATCTGCAGCCAGAACGCGAGGAACAGCAGCACGCCCAGCGCGCAGCCCCAGCGGCGCTCGTGCCGCAGCATGCCCCACCACAGCGGAGCGAGCACCGCCAGGGCAATCACGAAGCGCAGCCAGATGATCTGCAGCGCATCGAGCTGGGCGGAGAGCAGCTTCATGGCGGGAAAGGTGGTGCCCCACACCATTGTCACCACCAGCAGGGCCAGCAGGCCGAAACGTTCGGGTCGCATAGTAAAGAAAGAAAAAGGCTGGCCGGTTTCCCGGCCAGCCTGTCAGGCGGAAGGGACGGCAGCGATCAGTTGAAGATGTAGCGCGCCTGCAGGTTCAGGCGCAGCATGTCGCCCTTCTGGCCATCGAAGGTGGTGCGGCGGCCGCCGATCAGCTCGCTGCCCAGCTCCACGTTCTTGATCGGCAGGTAGTACATGCCGGCGTGCCATTGGTAGAGCTTGTGGTTGCCTTCGCCACCATAGGCGTTCACGTAATCGTCGCCCAGTCGGTTGCGCGAGCGCACGGCGCCCAGCGACACGGTGCCGCGCATCTTCTCGCTGAACACATTGCTCAGGCCGAGCACGATGCCATGCGAGCGGTCCAGGCGCACGGTGCTGCCGTCCAGCACAGGGTAGTTGGTGCCCACCAGGTAGGCGCCGTCGCCGTCGCCATCCAGGCGCGTGTACTGGGCCATCAGCGTGGTGGTGCCGGTGAGCTTGTAGCCGGCGCCGATACCGAAGCCTGTGCCGCGCTTGCTGAAGCCGTCGATGCGTTGCTCGTGCGAGAGCAGGCGCGCGTTCACGTTGCCCCAGTCGAAGGCCTTGTCCACGCGGGCCACGAAGTTCAGGCCCTTGGCGCCATCGGTGGGCTCTTCCAGGGCGAACTGGAACTTGGCCAGATTGGGGTTGTTGTAGGTATAGCGGATCTGCGCGGGGCGGCGGAAGGTGGCGCCGGGCGGGCCGTTGAAGTCCACCGTCTCGGGCAGGTTGTCCGTGTCCATGAAGGTCGACCAGGTCTGGCCGATCAGCCAGCCGGCGTACTCGCCGTAGGCGTGGCGCAGGCGCAGGCGGTTGCGGTTGCACTCGCTGCCGCAGTAGGCGTAGAAGTCGGCCTCGACCTTGGTGTTGAAGGTGCCCATGTCCGTGGGCGTGGAGGTCTCGAAGCCGAAGCGCGAGGTCTGTGCCGTCAGGCTGCTCTTGCCGCCGCGCGTGTCGCCCAGGGGCTGTTCCATCAGGTTGGTGAAGGTGTCGCCAGGGGCCGTGCCCTTGAAGTCCTTGACCATGTTGGCCTCGGCAAAGCCGTAGACGCGGATCGAGGTCTCGCTGCCGGGCAGGCGGAAGCTGCCAGGGATGTCGCCCAGCACCACGGCGTCCTTCTGCTTGAGCTCGACCGCTTCGATGCGGTCGTTCCAGGCCGATGCGGATGCCGCGGGGGCGGCAGGCGCCTGGGCCTGCTGGGCCTTGAGCGCATTGAGCTCGGCGCGCAGGGCCTTGAGCTCGTTGCGCATCTCTTCGAAGTCCTTGGCGGTCTGCGCAAAGGCTGCGGGGGGCAGGCTGCACAGGCCGGCGGCCATCAGGGCGAGGAACGTGTGGTTCAGTTTCATGGTCACTCCGGTAGGGGCTTGTGGTTGTTTTCGCAGGGCGGGCCTGGATCTCAGGCAGTCATGCGACCGATGAAGGCACGGATGCGGTCGTTGGCAGGGGTGCTGAAGAACTCGGCGGGCGGGGCGTCATGGGCGATGCGCCCCTGGTCGAAGAACATCACGCGGTCGGACACCTCGCGCGCGAAGCCCATCTCGTGGGTCACCACGATCATGGTCATGCCGCCGCGGGCCAGCTCGCGCATCACGTCCAGGACCTCCTGCACCATTTCCGGGTCCAGGGCCGAGGTCGGTTCGTCGAACAGCATCACCTTGGGCTGCATGGCCAGGGCGCGCGCGATGGCCACGCGCTGCTGCTGGCCGCCCGACAGCTGCCAGGGGTACTTGTGCGCGTGGTCCTGCATGCCCACACGGCGCAGCAGGGCCATGGCCTGCTCGTTCGCCTGCGCGCGCGGCGTGCGGCGGATGCGGCGCGGTGCCAGCGTCACGTTGTCCAGTACGCTCATGTGGCCGAACAGGTTGAACTGCTGGAACACCATGCCGACCTCGCTGCGCTGGCGCTGCAGCGTGGCGATGTCGTCGCTGACCTCCACCCCGCCGATGGTGATGCGGCCCGAGTCGTGCGGTTCCAGGCGGTTGATGGCACGCAGCAGCGTGCTCTTGCCCGAGCCCGAGGCGCCGATGATCACGGTGACCTCGCCGGTGTTGAACACGGTGGAGACATCGCGCAGCACCTGGTGGCTGCCAAAGGACTTGCAGACCCGGTCCGCCACGATGAAAGGCGTGGGCCGGCTCATTGGTTGCGCCCTTCCACGTCGAAGCGGTATTCGACCGCATTCGAGATCTGGGTGACCAGCGTGGTCAGCAGCAGGTAGGTGATGGCCACGGTGGACAGCGTGGCAATGGGCTGGAAGGTGGCCGACTGGATGCGGTTGCCCACATTGGTCAGCTCGACCACACCGATGGCATAGGCCAGCGACGAGTCCTTGAGCAGCGCCACGAAATTGCTCACCAGGGGGGGCAGCGAGATCTTGAAGGCCTGTGGGAACACCACGTCCATGAACACATGCAGGCGTCCCAGGCCGAGCGCGCGGGCGGCCTCGGTCTGGCCGCGCGGCACGGCCAGCAAGCCGGCGCGGATGGCCTCGGCGTTGTAGGCGCCCACGTTCAGGCCCAAGGCCAGCACGGCGGCCGCGAAGTCGGGCAGGTTCAGGCCCGGCACCAGCACCGGCAGCGCAAAGTACACGAACAGAATCTGCACCAGCAGCGGCGTGCCGCGGATGACCCAGATGTAGAAGCTGGCGACCCAGCGCACGGCCGCGAAGCGCGAGGTGCGGGCCAATGCCGCGCCGGTGCCCAGCACCAGGCCCACGCTGCCGCTCACCAGCGTGAGCCACAGCGTGGTGCGTGCGCCGTCAGAGAAGGCCTGGGCGTTGGGCCCGATGGGATCGGGCAGGAAAGAGAGCAACTGGCCCAGCAGCGCCAGCGCCAGGACCATCAGGACGACGGCCGAGACGAGCGTGGCGTTGCTGCGCTGCTGGCGGGACCAGCGCTCGGGCCAAAGGGCAGTGAGCATGGAAAGACCCGGTCAGACGCTCAGTTCGTGCAGCGCACGTCTTCGTTGAAGTACTTCTTGGACAGGGCGGCGTAGCTGCCATCGGCCATCACCTCGGCCAGGGCCTTGTTCCAGCCGGCGGCCAGCGAGCTGTTGCCCTTGGCCACGGCGGCGGCGATGCGCTCGATGAACAGCATGTCGCCAAGCTTGAAGCCGGCACCGGGGTTCTTCTCGGACACGGCCTTGGCCACGAAGCGGTCGGTCACCCAGGCATCCACGCGGCGCGAGGTCAGGGCGCTGCGCGCGTCCACGTCGGTGGGGAAGTTCTTCATCTCCTTGATGGAGGAGACCTTCTGCACGTTCTCCAGGTAGCTGGTGCCGGTCTGCACCGCCACCACCTTGCCCGCCAGATCCTTGGCGTTCTTGATGGCGGGGTCCATCGCGATGATCATGCCGCCCGAGCAGTAGTGGGGCTCGGTGAAGGTCACGGCCTTGGCACGTTCTTCGGTGATGCCGTGCGAAGCGATCACCAGGTCCCAGCGGTCCTGGCGCAGGCCGGTCAGCAGGGCGTCGAAGCCCAGGGTCTTCCACTGGATCGTGAGGCCCATCTTCTTGGCCACGAGCTCGGCGGTCTCGCCTTCGAAGCCGGTCAGCGTGGTGCCGTTGAAGAAGTTGAAAGGGGCGAACTGTCCTTCGGTCGCGATGAGGATCTTGCCGTCCTTCTTCACTTCGTCCAGGGTCCGGGCCTGGGCGGAGAAGGCGGCGCAAAGAGCGAGTGCGGTGGCTACGGCCTTGAACAATTGCATGGGAAGGTCCTGTGCGGGGTATTTCAGGTACAAAAAATCCGGCTGCGGGTAGGCAAGCCGGAAACTGGTGGAACGCGCACGCAGCCATCGCGGATTGCGAGGACAGACGTCACGAAATGGTCACGATTATAGGGACGGGGGTTTTTGGGGCGCCACTGCGAAATGGCGTCCGGGGCCGGTTGTGTGCCAATTCGCAACAGGTTTTAGAGGGGGCTCCCGAACTTTTTGCGGTGCTGGTAATCGCGCGGGCGCGCCTTATTTTTCCGCGGATTTCAGCGCAGGAGGGCGTCGTAACCGGTCTTGAAGATCAGGGCCCCCACGACCACGATGAAGATGCCGCGCACGAAGCCGGTGCCGTGCCTGAGGGCCATGTGCGTGCCGATCAGGCTGCCCACCACATTGGCCACGGCCAGGGTCACCGCAAAGTGCCACCAGACATGGCCCTTGGCCGCAAACAGGGCGATGGCGGCCACATTGGTCGCCGTGTTAAGCAGCTTGGCCGAGGCCGAGGCGTTGAGGAAGTCGTAGCCGAGCAGCCGCACGAACAGGAAGACGAAGAAACTGCCTGTGCCGGGCCCGAAGAACCCGTCGTAGAAGCCCAGCACCAGGCCGACAAGGCAGGCCGCCGCCGTCTCGGCGTGCCCGGCGAAGCGCGGGGCGTGGTGGCGGCCCATGTCCTTCTTCGCCAGCGTGTAGGCCAGCACCGCCAGCAGTACCAGCGGCAGCAGGCGGCGCAGGAAGTCGGGCGAGATGACCGTGACCGCCCAGGCGCCTGCGAACGAGCCCGCAAAGCCGGCCCCCGCGGCCGGCAGCAGCGCATTCCAGCGCATCTGCACGCGGCGGCTGTACTGCCAGGTGGCCATGGCCGTGCCCCAAACCCCCGCCGCCTTGTTGGTGCCCAGCAGCGTGGCGGGCGGGGCCGCAGGGAAGGCTGCGAACAGTGCCGGCACCATCACCAGGCCCCCGCCGCCCACGATGGAATCCACGAAACCGGCGAGCAGCGAAGCGAAGGTGATGAAAATCCATTCCATCCCTTGATTGTCGCACCTGGTCAGCTACGCTTTTGCTAGCGCACGGCAGAGATGCCGGGCAAGAAAAAAGGCGCTGGGATCGCCAGCGCCTGGAAAGGATGTGCACCTCGCTGGGTGCTTTGTTTGGTTGTTGCTTGTAGGGATGTCTCCTCGGCCCCTCGTCCAGCACACCGGGGCGCGCTTTCGAGTGACGGTACTGTAACGAGAGCACCCGCATGGTGCATTGGGGGTTTCCCGCCCCCTTTTGGGGGATGGACAGGGCGCTGAACACGCCCGGGTGCCCCAAATGGGGCCCTTTTTCTGGCATGGCTTGTGCAATGTGTGCTGTAACAAAATGCGAAAAGGGAGCATCCAGATGCGGGCAGCCATCCAGGGATTCGTCGCGGCCATCGCCTTGTGCATGGGTCTGTGTTGCACGGCAGCCTGGAGCCAGGCGCCAGCGCCCGAGCCCGCCGCCACCGCGGCTTCTGCCGCATCGCCCGCCGCCGTGCTCACCCGCCCTGGCCTGGTGGCCAAGGACAGCATCAATGCCGCCGACACGGCCTGGATGATGACCTCCACGGCGCTGGTGTTGCTCATGACGCTGCCAGGCATCGCCCTGTTCTACGCCGGCATGGTGCGCAGAAAGAACGTGCTCAACACCATGGCCAGCGTGGTCGCCATCGCAGCGCTGGTGAGCCTGTGGTGGTTCGCCATCGGTTACTCGTGGGCCTTCACACCCGGGAGTGCCTGGCTGGGGGGCACCGAGCGCATGGCCTTTGCCGGGTTCGACTTTCAGCTGGCCGCCGGCAAGCTCTCCGTCAGCCATGTGGCGCCGGCCATCCCCGAATCGGTCTACGCCATGTTCCAGCTCACCTTCGCCATCATCACGGCGGCGCTGCTGGTGGGGGCTGTGGTCGAGCGCATGCGCTTTTCCGCGATGCTGCTGTTCATCAGCCTGTGGACGGTGTTCATCTATGCGCCGATTGCACACTGGGTCTGGGAGCCGGGCGGCTGGCTGGCGCAGATGGGTGCGCTTGACTTCGCCGGGGGCTCGGTGGTGCATGTGAACGCCGGTGCGGCGGGCCTGGTGTGCGCCTGGTTCCTGGGGCGGCGCAGCGGCTATGGCCGCGAGCCTTTCGAGCCCTACAGCCTGGCACTGACCATGGTGGGCGCGGGCATGCTGTGGGTGGGCTGGTTCGGATTCAATGCCGGCTCGGCCGTGGCAGCCGACGGCCGGGCGGGGCTGGCCATGGTCGTCACCCACGTGGCCGCCGCTGCGGGCGCTCTGTCGTGGATGCTGGGCGAGGCGGTCATGCGGGGGCGCCCCTCCTTGCTGGGCCTGTGTTCGGGCCTGGTGGCCGGGCTGGTGGCGATCACGCCTGCGGCCGGCTTCGTCACCCTGCGGTCGGCGTTGGTCATTGGGCTGGTGGCCGGGCTGGCCTGCTATTGGGGGGCGACGGGGCTCAAGCGCCTGCTCAAGGCCGACGATTCGCTGGACGTCTTCGGCGTGCACGGCATCGGCGGCATTGTGGGCTCGCTGCTCACGGGCGTGCTGGCCAGCCGCAGCGTGGGCGGCGTGGCCGGCAGCCTGTGGACGCAGGCCATCGGCGTGGGCGCGGTGCTGGCGTTCAGCCTGGTGGGCACGGCGCTGCTGCTGTGGATCACGAATCTTGTGCTTGGCCTGCGCGTGGACGAGCAGAGCGAGCAGGTGGGCCTGGATATTGCACAGCACCGGGAACGACTTGGCCAATGAGGAGCAAGCCACCATGCAGGACAGCGACAAACTCGCCATTGCAGCGCATTTGCATGTGCTGCTGCGCCGCAAGACCGGCCGCGTGACCGACACGGAGTGGATGGCGGTCAACGCCGAGTATGCGCTGGAGATCGTGCGCTTCGCGCGCCAGCATGCCGTGGAGGATGGGGTGCCCGAGCTGGCCGAATGGGCCGACCGCCTCGACCATGCTGTGCACGCGCCGGCCCCCGTGCCGCAGCGCCGCCCCCTGCTGGAGACCGCGAGCCAGGCGGTGCGCCAGCGCTTCGTGCCCGAACCGGTGCCCGAGGCGCCACGCTACGTGGGCGGCATCCGCTGATGCCTGGAGGTCATGCTTTCGCCTGAGCCGCCAGGATCCATTCGGCGGCTTTTTCGGCCAGCATGAGCGTAGGTGAGTTGGTGTTGCCGCTGGTGATGGTGGGCATGGCGCCTGCGTCCACCACGCGCAGCCCGGCGATGCCGCGCACGCGCAGCTGCGAATCGAGCACCGCCATGGGGTCATCGGCCCGGCCCATGCGCGTCGTGCCCACGGGGTGGAAGATGGTGGTGGCGATGTCGCCCGCCAGGCGCGCCAGGTCTTCGTCGCTCTCGAACTGCGCGCCGGGCTTCCACTCCTCGGGCTGGTAGGCGGCCAGTGCTGGCTGGGCGACGATGCGGCGTGTGACGCGCAGGCTGTCGGCGGCCACCTGGCGGTCCTCCGGCGTACTCAGGTAGTTGGGCGCGATGGCCGGTGCGGCCTTGAAGTCCGCGCTCTTGATGTGCACCGTGCCGCGGCTCGTGGGGTTGAGGTTGCAGACGCTGGCCGTGAAGGCCGGAAAGCTGTGCAGGGGTTCGCCGAAGGCGTCCAGCGACAGGGGCTGCACGTGGTACTCGATGTTGGGCCAGGGCTGGCCAGGGTCGCTGCGCGTGAAGGCGCCGAGCTGGGACGGCGCCATGCTCATGGGGCCGCTGCGCTTCATCGCGTACTCCATGCCGATCTTGGCCTTGCCCCAGAGCGAGCTGGCCATGGCGTTGAGCGTGGGCACGCCGTTGACCTTGAACACCGCGCGGATCTGCAGGTGGTCCTGCAGGTTGGCGCCCACGCCCGGCAGGTCCTGCACCACATCGATGCCATGGCGTTGCAGTAGCGCAGCCGGACCGATGCCCGACAGCTGCAGCAACTGGGGCGAGTTGATGGCGCCCGCGCTCAGGATCACCTCGCCGGTGGCATGGGCCGTGACCATCTCGTGCCCATCCCAGACCTTCACGCCCGTGCAGCGGCGCGTACCGTCCGGCCGGGTCTCGATGATGAGCTGGGTGGCATGCGCATTGGTCCACATCTCGAAGTTGGGTCGGCCATAGCAGGTGGGGCGCAGGAAGGCCTTGGCCGTGTTCCAGCGCCAGCCGCTCTTTTGGTTGACCTCGAAATAGCCCACGCCCTCGTTGCTGCCGCCGTTGAAGTCGTCGGTGGCCGGGATGCCGGCCTGCTGCGCGGCCTTGGAAAACGCATCCAGCACGTCCCAGCGCAGGCGCTGCTTCTCCACGCGCCACTCGCCGGTACTGCCGGTGGACTTGTTGCCGTGCAGGCGCTTGAAGTTCTCGTTCACATTGCCGGGCTGGTCCAGGCGCCAATGGTCCTCGTGGCGGCGGAAGTAGGGCAGGGCATTGTCCCAGCGCCAGCTGGCATCGCCGGTGAGCTCGGCCCACTGGTCGTAGTCGCGCGCCTGGCCGCGCATGTAGATCATGCCGTTGATGCTGCTGCAGCCGCCCAGCGTCGTGCCGCGCGGGTAGCGCAGGGTGCGGCCGTTCAGGCCCGCATCGGGCTCGGTGTTGTAGAGCCAGTCGGTGCGCGGGTTGCCAATGCAATACAGGTAGCCCACGGGAATGTGTATCCAGTGGTAATCATCCTTGCGGCCCGCCTCGATGAGCAGCACGCGCTTGCGGCCGTCGGCGCTCAGGCGGTTGCACAGCAGGGCGCCCGCTGTGCCGCCGCCGATGAGGATGTGGTCGAACGTGGTGTCGCTCAGGGGGCATAACGTCGGGGCATGGGTGGGCGCG
>NZ_JBKDTZ010000154.1:0-5702 GCF_046339755.1 Acidovorax sp.
GCCCCCTGGCCGAACTGATCAAGGATCTCTTTGGGGATGGACGGTAGCGCTGGCGCTACCCTCTTGGGCTTGTTCAACTTGCTTGGCATACATGCTCCTGTCGTCATGCTATGCCCTGAACACAAAATTTCTGACAGTCTCGCCTCCGCCCTTGACCAAGGCACGCCATCAAAAAGCCACGCCGCTGGCCCCTGACCACCGGCCCAACTGTCCTGGTCAAGTCTTTTAGGACATCCCGATAGAGGACAACAACCCCGATTCCCAATGCGAGAATCCACCCCATCCCACCACCGCGACGAGCCCCCCACATTCCCATGCCCCCCGCATCCCTGCCTCAACCAGCATTCACCGCGGCCCTGCACCGAGCCGCCGCAGCCCTGGCCCTGCTGCTGGCCACAGCCCTGGCCTGCCTGGCCCCGTCCGCCCACGCCGCTCCCCCCAAGTCCTACAGCAAGGCGGGCGTGTCCTTCCAGCACCCCGCCGGCTGGAAGGTGACGGCCGACGAGCTGGAGACGGACGGCTCGGGCATGCGCACCATCGACCTGGAAGGCCCCGAGGACGCGAGCATCCATCTGATGCTCATTCCCTTCCTGTCGGGCCAGAACATCGAGACCCTGGCAGCGCGCGCCGCGGAGCACCGCGCGGAAATGGACAAGGGCCCAGCGGCCCTGGAAGGCCCGGACAAGATCACCCCCACGGGCATGACCTCCAGCACCATCACCCGGCGCGTGGGCGGCAAGGAGGTCAAGGGCGTGCTGCAGCGCTTTGGCTACACCTCGGAAGGGGTCCCCGTGGATATCGAATCGCGCTTTTTCTCCCTCGACATGGGTGACGCGCGCAGTGTCAACATCATGACCCAGTCGGTGGCCGAAGACGCCAAGCAGATGGATGCAGCCCTGGGCCTGGTGATGGACAGCCTGCGCTACCGCGCCAAACGCTGAGCCCGGCCCTGCCTGCACCGACCGACCACCTACCGATCCATTCATCCACCATGTCCCGCCTTCCCATGCCCCTGCACGCCCACCCCGCCCCGGCCACGCGCCGCAGTTTCCATGCCGCCGCCCTGGGCCTGCTGCTGCTGGCAGCCAGCTTTTGCCAGCCCGCGCTGGCCGCGCCCAATGCCACTTACAGCAAGGACGGCGTGAGCTTCGAGCACCCCGCCGGCTGGAAGGTGACCGAGGACACCGTCGCGCAGGACGAGACCCGCCTGCGCAGCATCGACCTCGAAGGCCCCGACGATGCCGTCGTCACCTTCAACATCAGCCCCTACTTGAATGGGCAGAACATCGAGGCCTTTGCGGCCACCATCGCCAAAAGCCGCAACGACTCCGAAAAAGGCGCCGGTGCCATCGCACAGCAACTGCGCTACAGCGCCCCCACCACCGCGCCCCTCACCCGCAACGTGGCAGGCCAGGACAACAAGGGCGTCTCGCAGCGCTTCGTGATCAGCCTGCTGGGCCAGAAGCTGCCGCACGAGGCGCGCTTCTTCAAGGCCAATCTGGGCGGGACCACCGCCATCGTCATGACCCAGGTGGCCGAGGAATACGCCAAGGCCACCGAGCCCGGCTTTACCCTGGTGCTCAAGTCGCTGCGCTACAGCGTCGGGCGCTGAGCACCCACCGGCCCCCGTTACGGCGCGCCGCCCTCCACGATGGTGATGCCGTTGTCGGCCGCCCACTCGCGCAGGGCCTGCTCGATGGCTGCAGCCTCATAGTCGTACCAGGCCTGCAGCAGGCCATGGTCGTCCAGCAGGTTCTTGAACCGGCCGTAGGCGCCCTTTTTCTCGAAACAGCGGCGCACCTGTTCCTCCAGCTGCGGCGCTTGCTCCTGCGCAAAGCGCAAGGCCAGGTGCCGTCCCAAACCCAGCTCTGACTGGCTGGGCACCTGCAGGTACAGCGAAGCATCCCCCAGGTTGCCGGGCGCAGGGTCTTCCTCGTCCTCCCAATCTCCGATCAGCCAGAACCTTCCAGATTGAAGGTCCAAATGGGCCTCGTTCTCGACCCCGCCCCCGGCGCGGGCCCACTGGAAGGCATCAATGAGCTCGGTGAGGCGCACGGGGGTGGTCATGGCGATCTCCAAAGGATTGATGGATGGGGGCCATCAGGTCTCTTGCCGCAATATTACGGCCGCCCGACCGAGATCCGCAGAATCCGCCAGCCCTACCGCGCCCGCACCTCCATGCCCTCCACCGCCACCTGCAGCAGGTGCGGCGCGATGTAGCGGCGGTGCGTGCGTTCGATCAGCGCCATGTACAGGCGGCCGAAGGCATTGCGGCAAGCCACGCGGGTCGCCAGCGAATACTCCACCCGGCCATCGTCCAGGCAGCGCACGCCCACGCACGAGCGGAAGGCCAGGTGCTTGTCGTCCGCGCCCAGCAGCACCTGCGCGCTGCGCCCGTCGGCCGCCACCAGGCTGGCGTGCACGGGGTAGCGGCCGGCAAACCGCAGGCTGTCCGGGTCCATCACCTGCCCGGCGATGGGCGGCTGCAGCGACGACACGGGGCAGGCCAGCGGCGAGCGGCGCAGCCCCAGCGGGCGCACCACCGCATTGCGCACGGCCATCATGCGCGACACGCCCGGGTGCCGGTGCACGAGAAAGCTGCCCAGCAGGCCGGCCAGCAGGGCCGCGGCATCCGGCACCGCGCCAGCACTGGGGGACGGCGCTGGCACCACCAGCGTGAAGCAGTCCTTATGGTGCAGCCTTTGGCCGGCCAGCGCCTGGCGCAGCAGGCTGCTGGCGGGCAGGCCAGGCTGCTCCTGCACGCGGCTGGGCCGCAGCTCGCTCACGTAGCCGCCGCCCTGCAACGGCGCCAGCAGGCCTGCCAGCACATGGCCCACCCGGCCGGCCAGCGCGCGGTAGTGCCCACAGGCGGCGGCCAGCCACCCGCCGGGCCGCTCGCCCAGCGAGAGCACCGTGGTGGGCACCTGCCGCGCCTGCGCGGGTGCGCTGGCCAGCAGCGCCTGCACGGCGTCGGGCAACAGCTCGGTCAGCGAGGGGATGTCTCCCTCGTCCTGCAGCACGCGCTGGCGCAGTGCATCGCTGAGCGCGCCGCCCAGCTCGTTGGTGTGGGTGGACAGGGCGAAGAACGCCGGGTGCCCGGCCCCCGGCACACCGGGCACGAACTGGTGCCAGTTCTCGCCCGAAAAGCGCACGGTGAACAAACAATCCGGCGGCACATCGACATGGCGCAGCGCCCGCACGAAGGCCGCCGGGTCGTGCGCGATCTCGTCAGGCGTGGCACTGGAAAAGCGCAGCTGCGCCCCCGCGCTGCCCGACACCGCCGTGAACACCCGGTGCCCTGCATGCCGATGGAACGGGTGCCCGCCCTGCCCCACGCCAAAGCTGTACAGCGCCGTGGCATCGCCCTTGGCGAAATCGCTGCCACCCAGCTTGGCCGAAGGCTCGTCCAGCGCGTCGATGAAGCGCCGGTGCTGACCCTGGCGCGCCATCATGCCGCGGCACAGGCCCGTGCCAGCCCCCCGGCCCAAGCGGGCCAGCAGGGTCACCTCGATGGGCAGCGCGCCCGGCCGCGTGGGCAGCGCCACAACGGGGAAGGTCGCCGTCTCGCGCGTCAGGCGCAAGACCGGGCGGGCAAGCTGCATGGTGGTGGCGGTGCTGCTGCAGGTGTTCATCATGCGTCGGCTCCCTTTCGGACGGTGGATCTGGCTTGCGCGACCGTGCTTGGGTCACGCCCTGAATTCAGTATAGTTAGTTAATTACCTAATTGCAACCTTAACAAAACGACTGTGCACCCGTGGAGACATATCGCCGCAGTCAAGAACGTCCTTGACCCTGGTTCAGGTTTATCTTGACTAAGTTTAGAAATTACTAAACAATGGATCCCATGGCAGTCCCGGCGCACGGCGGCACCATCGGCACCGGCCAACAGCGGCACACCCAGGCACTCCGCACCACGGTCGGTCCGCATGCAATCAACACGCGCCATGGCTGCCCCCTCACCGTCCGTCTGTCAAAGGAAGCCGCCCCATGCACTACCACCACGCCGCCCCGATGCCCCTGCCCTTCCCGGCCTTTGCCGCCAACGCAGCCCGCATGGCACCCAGCCGATCGGTGTGGCAACCAGTGCAGCAGCTGCCGCACCAGCCCCCGCTGGACGATGGCCTGGCCACCCCGCAGGCCCCCTTGCTGGCAGGTTTTTGCCGCAGCGCCAACGACCCCGTACGCGACGCGGCACACCACCACGAGGCCCGCGCCGCCGAGTCCGACGCGCAGTACGCCGCCGAAGACGCCGCGCACCGCGACACACTGGCCCTGGCGCGCGGCGGCGACTATGCACGCCTACTGTCGGCCATGGACTACCGCGACAACGACACCCGCGCCATGCACGCCCTGGTCAGCTGCGCGCTGCAGGGCCACGCCCTGGCCCGCGAGGCCATCGAGGTGCTGGCCCGCACCTGGGCCGAGACACACACCGAGGCCGTGTGATGCGCTCACCCGCAACCCAGGGTCCGGAGCGCGGGGCCACCCCCGGCCATGTGGTTCTTGTGCTCGGCGCGGTGGCCATCGGGTGCACCTTGCTCTGGGCGATGCACGAGGATGCGCAGCATGAACTGCAGCGCGAGCGCATGGAGCAGCAAGCGCATGGCCGGCGGCCGCAGCCCAGTGCGGAGCAGCGCCGGCACATGGCGGCGCAGTTTGTCTGTGGGCATGGGGTGGTTTATCAGTGGGTGGATGGGAATACGGTGGAGTGTTATCAGGAGGTGGGGTCGCAGGTGGTGGGGCGGTGAGTTTGTTGTCTGCTGCGTTCAGCCGTTGAATCCCTTGCTTTGCGGCTTGGTCTCCATGGATGGCACATGCTTTTTCAAGGGCGGAGGCCGGGTCTCGGCCCGGCGGCCGAGGTACCTTTCTTTGCGTCGCCAAAGAAACGTACCCCAAAGAAAGGCGACCCCGCTGCCCGTGTCCCTTCGCTTCGCTACGGGCAGCCTGCGATGCTTGGTCCTGGGGTGCACCGTGGAACTCGCTACGTTCCCCCTGCGGGTGAACTCCGCTCAAACATCCACGGTGAGTCAGACAACGATGCGCGTGTCCTTCGGCACGCGCTCACCCCAGGCCCTGCGCTTCTCGGCACGGTCAGAGGGGGGTGGATACCGGCACGGGCCATTGCTCCGCTCGGCACCGTGGCCCGTCACTGCGCTCGGCTCGCCAGAGTGATCGCGCCCCAATCGTCGGCAGCGCGCGGCGCGTAACCGACACCCGGCGCAGCTGCGCATGCAGCAGCCGGGTGGTACCCGCTCCCCACCCCTTCTGGCTGCGCCGAGAAGCGCAGGAGCTGGGGTGGGCGTGTGTGCCGAAGGACACACACGCTTCGTCGTCTAGCTTGCCGCAGCTGTTTGAGCGGAGTTCGAAGAACGCAGCGAGTTCTGCGGCACCACCCCAGATCCGAGCATCGCAGGTTGCCCGCAGCGAAGCGAAGGGACGCAGACTGGGGGCCGCCTTCTCTTTGGTGACTTTCTCTTGGCGGCCTGTATAGACCGGGGACATAGGAAACAGGTGTGCGAAGACATAGGAAACACTTCTGCTTTGCGTTCGCAAGGGAGAAGCCCCCATGGCCTGGCAACCGAAAGACCTTATGGACGTCAAGCGTGAGTTCGTGGAACTTGCAATGCAAGAGGGCGCCAACCGGCGCGAGCTGTGCCGCCGCTTCGGTATTGGAGCCAAGGCCGCGTATGCCTTGCTCAACC